>CAYNCU010000180.1:0-9055 GCA_964395765.1 uncultured Roseivirgaceae bacterium
TTCCTGGTTTCATTAATAAAGTCTTCCACCTGGTGTTCCAATGCCCCTCCTTCGCTAAAATAATCCGAATTGTTGCCCGGCTGCAATTCCAGGTCGAAGTGAATAATATTATTTCGGTTATATCCCAGGTTCCTGGACTGCACATAATTGATTTGTTTGTAAATGATAAGAACGCCCGTAATCAAGATCACCGATACGGTGAACTGGAAAATCACCAGTCCTCTCCGGGCCCAGAATTCCCCAACAGTTGAAGGAAGTTTTCCTTTCAACACTTCAAGAGGATGAAAACCTGAAAGGTATAAGGCAGGATAAATGCCGGCTAAAAATCCGGTAACCAAAGTTATCCCCATCAATACCATCAAAAGATTTGTATTCATCATTAGATCCAGGTGTTTACCGGTTATCAGGTTAAAACGGGGCAAAATAAGGAGAACGAGTAATAAGGCTGTTATCATTGAGATCGCTGTTAGGAGCATTGATTCTTCAAAATATTGAAGAATGAGCGCCGTTCTCCCAGCCCCTATTGCTTTTTTAATACCAACCTCCTTTAACCTCCTGGAAGCTCTTGCCGTGGAAAGATTCATAAAATTGATGCAGGCAATGATGAGAACAATTACAGCTATGATTGAAAAAAGTCTTACATATTCTATCCTGCCTCCCGCTACTTTACCATTTTCATAATGCCCGTAAAGATATCGGTCGGAATATTTCTGAATAAATAGTTGATACCCGGAATCTTTATCTTTCTCTTTTATAAAATCATGAATTTTAGCATTTACATTCTGGGGATTCGCCCCCTTCTTCAGAACAAGGAAAGTGCTGGGGTCGGAACTGTCCCATCCCTTGAGCCATGGGTGACTGTCGAGGAATACACTGTAGTTGATCAGCAGGTCATAATGATTGGTAGCATTTGGCGGAGTCTCTTTAAATATACCGGTAATCCGGAACAGTCCGGAGATCTCTTCTTGGTTCCAGTTGACCATTTTACCAAGAGCATCCTCAGCCGTATGAAAAAGTTTGCCTGCCAGCCTTTCGCTGATAGCAATGTCATTTTTATTGCGTAAGGCAGATGATGGATCCCCGGAAATAAAAGGACAAGTGAATATTTTGAAAAAATTAGTATCCACATACTGCGCGCGGGCCCGGAAACGTGAATCTTTAAAAGTAATGATACCCTTTTCTGAAAACCATTCAGCCGGGACTACAGAAGAGGCAGATTGCACTTCAGGAATTTCCTTTTCCAGCGCGTCGCCCAGGATTCCCGGCGTGCCAGTGTCCGTCTGTATGCCGTTTGGCGACACCGCATTTTCCATCACTTCGTAAAGCCTGCTATCATGGGCATTATAGTGATCGACCTGTAACTCATCGTGTACCCACAGGTAAATCAGGATAGCACAGGTTAGGCCGGTTGTTAGCCCAATTATGTTGATGAGAAATGACATTTTATAGCGTTTGAAATTCCTCAATGAAATAATAAGATTGTGTCGTAGCATTGTTGTGTTTGTTGTAGTAAATATTCCTTTTACGTTCCTGATTGCAAATGGCCGCAGGTAATTAATCACCTGGAACCAGTAATTCATCTTCGCGCGAAAAGCGGATGCTTCTTCCTTCTTAAGATAAAATTGCTCCAGTAAATCCCCTTTCACTTCCTCCGACAATTCCTCTTTCAGAAAATAATTCAACAATCGTATGGCCCAACCGGGAGGCAAATTCTTTTCGTGTTTCAAATTACTCGTATTTAAGTGAAGTTACCGGCTTCGAAAGAGACGTCTTGATGGCTTGAATGCTGATGGTAACCAGCGATAGTATCCAAACCAGCAATACGGGTAACGCCAAAAGCCACCAGTGTATTTTCATGTGATAGGCATAGTGATCCAGCCAGCTTTTCACTCCATAATAAATGACAGGCAAGGCCAGGATGCTGGCAATCAAAACTAATTGAATAAAATCCCGCGATAGCAGGGTCACAACGCTACGGGTAGTCGCGCCAAGTACTTTTCGGATTCCTATTTCTTTTGTTCTTTGCAGGATCATATAGGAGGATAATCCGAAAAGTCCTAAACAGGCGATCAGGATGGCAAGGAGGGAAAACAAGCTGAAAATAATTTCAAATTGCTGATCGGACTGGTATTGATTATTAAAATAATCATCCAGAAAAAAGTAATCGAAAGGGCTGCCGGGAAAAGCTGATTCCCATTTTTCCTTTACCTGAACAATGGTCGCAGGAATATCCTTCGTATCAAGCTTTACTGAATAAAATTCCCCGGCCCAGGGAGCATCCAGGTATTTCTTTAAGGCAAATACGATCGGGCCTACTTTCTTGTGCAGGGATTCCTGGTTAAAATCCCGGACCACGCCCACAACAATTTTAGGCTGAATATCATTATCCGATTCATGCCACAAAACAGTTTTCTGTGCAGCATCTTCTGCGTTTTTGAAGCCCAAATCCTTTACGGCAGTTTCATTTAAAATAACCGCATTCCGGTCACCCGATAATTCTTTTGAAAAATTCCGGCCTGCCAGGAATTGCGCGTCATATAAACGGAAAAAGTTTTCGTCTATGGCTAAAATATTGATCCCCTGAGTATTCTGCGGATCAGCCTGACGGGAAAAGTCTCTCGCCCATACAAGTTCCTTGCCCGGGATGGAGGAAGATACCGCAACGGACTGAACACCCGATATTGAACTCATTTCCTCCCTGAAATAATCCAGGTGGGCCTGGTAGGTAGAATCTTTAACACCCGGTCCTTTGACAATGAGTGATTGTTTTATGTTTAGCCCCAGGTTTTGACGGTGCATATAGCGCAGTTGCTGGCGTACGGCAAATGTGCCGATGATCAGGGCGATGGAGGAAGCAAACTGAAAGACTACCAGGCTCTTTCTAAGGTTAACCCCACCGCTTGAATTTTTAATACTTCCCTTCAGAACCTGTAATGGTTTATAGGAAGAAAGCACAAATGCCGGGTAAAAGCTCGAAATTATCGTACCGGCTAAAAATAAACCGAAAACCGCGATCACAAAATTTACATTAAAGTCAGTTGCGAAGTGGCCGTGTGTAATGGTCCGAAACCATGGCATGAGAAGCTGTGATAGTGCAACGGCCACCAAAGCGGCAATAGTACTGGTGATTAAGGATTCCGAAAGAAACTGGCCGATCAACTGTTTTCTGTTCGAACCAACCACTTTCCGGATCCCGATTTCCCGGGCCCTTTCACCCGACCTGGCCGTGGTCAGATTCACGTAATTGATCCAGGCGATAACGAGGATAAATATTGCTATGATCGAAAAGAACGTCACGGTTGTCCGGCTCCCGTTTGCTTCCGCTTCCGTTTCCAGATGAGAATCAAGATGTATGGATTGAATAGGCTGTAGATCATATTTCCGGACGTATCCTTCCGATTGAAGTTCCGCTATAGATTTTCCCTGGTATTTTTGCAATACCGCTGGAATCTTTTGCTTTATTTCGGCCGGTGGGGTACCGGGCCGGAGTTCAATGTAATTGTAAAAGTTTCCCCAACCCCAGTCATTGTCAAGATCCCAGGGTAACGTACTGAAGGATATCAGGAAATCGGTATGAACATGGGAATTGGGCGGAATATCTGTAAAGACGCCGGTAATCTTTAACAGCACTTTCCCGCGACTGCCTTCATAAAAGGTTAACGATTTGTCGAGGGCGTTCTGACCGGGAAAATATTTATTCTCCATCGACCTGGAAATGACAACACTGTTCGACTCCCTTAATGCCTCGTTGGGAGATCCTTCGAGCATACGGTAGGAAAACATCTTAAGTAGAGATGAATCCGCAAAGTAAACTCTGTCTTCATGAAAGCTCCGGTCGTTCGCCTGCATCACGGGATCGGACATGAACGGCGAAGTGTGCACCAGCCTGGCAGCGGCAATCACTTCAGGAATATCCCTTTGCAAGGCAGGTGCGAGTGCTGGAACGGTTTCGGCATGCTTCCCAACCAACTCCCCGTGCATATAGCCATAATCCGATAGCCTGTAAACATTGGGATTGCGAAAATCGTCATAGCTTAGTTCAAAGCTGACATATTTGAGGATCAATAGGCAAGCCGCCATGCCTGTGGCCAATCCAAGGATGTTGATCAGAGAAAAGACTTTATTTTTCTTTATATTTCTCCAGCCTAAAATGAAATAGCTCCTGATCATGGCGTATTGATTAAATTCCTGAAAATTATTATTTAAATTCCTGATGGCAAACGGCCGCAAGTAATGGATCACCTGGAACCAGTAATTCACCTTTGCCCGAAAGCGGGATGTTTCTTCCAACTTGAGGTAAAACTGTTGATTCAGGTCGCCCAATACTTCTTCAGCAAGCTCACTTTTCAGGAACCAGTTAAGAAACCGATTGGCTAATCGTGGCGGTATGATCTTATTATTCCCCAAAGTTCAGCTTTACGGTTGCGAATCCCGGGTACTGTTGCCATAAAGACACCCTGAAATCCCTCGCTGTTGCAAGGACTCTGCGGCCATAGGCGGTAATCGTGTAAATCCTTTTTCGCCGCCCCCCTCTTTCGGCCGTCGCCTTGCCCATTTTGGAATTTAAAAATCCCTTGCCTTCCAGCCGGTTCAGGGTCGAGTGCACCGAACCGATGGACAACCGCCGCCCGGTCTGGGCCTTGAATTCAAGTGTTATTTTAAAGGCATAGGCTTCCTCACCCAGAATGCCTGCCAGTAACAGAATTACCTCTTCAAATTCGCCTAATCTTGTCTCTTTCATTGAATATTGAGTATTGAGTATTGAAAATTATTTGATTAGTTTCTTAATTGTGTAGCTAATCTATAAAAAAAAATTATATGATCGACAATTAAGTAGGAAATATTTATGAATTAAATCAGAGGCTGGGTAATAAAGGGTATTTAACCCCAGGGCAAGTCCCGGACCCGAATTTCCGGAGCAGCGCTCCGGGGAATTAAACCGTATCCTTCTCGTCCGCTGTAACGGAACGCGAAGGCGGATTAAATTGAAATTTACGCTTAAAAAATAAGGCTACATTGACGAGCAGGATGAGCACGGGGACTTCCACCAGGGGACCGATGACGGTGGCAAAAGCAGTCTGCGAAGAGATCCCGAATACGGCAACGGCAACGGCAATGGCCAGCTCAAAATCATTGCTGCCTGCCGTGAACGCAAGGGTTGTAGATTTTTCATAACTCTCTCCCATCCATTTGGCGGCAAAAAATGTTATAAAGAACATGATAGCAAAATAAATGGTATAAGGAATGGCAACCCGGATAACATCCATGGGAAGGGCAATGATTTTTTCTCCTTTCAGCGAGAACATGACGAAGATGGTGAACAATAACGCAATGGGTGTAAGCCAGGATACTTTAGAAATAAATTTTCCATAGTACCATTCGTCCTTCATCCGGTGCCGTAATAAAACGCTTGATAATAACCCGGCAAGAAAAGGGATCCCCAGGTAGATCAATACAGTTACCGCTATTTCAGAAATGGATACTTTGACGACAGCGCCGCTCAGGCCGAACATCGGCGGAAACAAAGTGATAAATATATAGGCATAAACGGAATAGAGGAAAACCTGGAACAAGGCATTAAAAGCTACCAGGCCGGCAGCCAGTTCCGCATCACCTTTGGCAAGGTCGTTCCATACCAGCACCATGGCTATGCATCGGGCCAGGCCGACAAGAATAACTCCCACCATCAAGCCCGGGTGATTGTGCAGGAAAATTATGGCAAGCAGGAACATGATGACAGGACCGATAATCCAATTCTGCGTCAATGATAAACTCAATAATTTCAGGTTCCTGAATACCAGGGGTAATTTTTCGTATTTTACTTTCGCAAGCGGGGGGTACATCATCAGGATCAGGCCAACGGCAATTGGTATATTCGTGGTACCCGAACTTAAAGAATTCCAGAAACCGGCAATGCCGGGTAAAAAATATCCCGTGATCACACCCGCGATCATCACGATAAAAATCCATAATGTTAAATAGCGGTCAAAAAATGAAAGACGTTTGGCAGGGCTAGTCATAATAATACAGGTTTGATCTGTTCAGTATATAGATTATAAAATGATTCCTTAATTTGGTCCCGAACCCGCCGGAATTCACTCCGGATAAATTCACCTGAGCCTTCAACCTTCGCGGGATCTTCAAACCCGATATGAAGCCTGTTTTTAACCTCGCCGACAAAAACGGGACAGCTTTCGTTGGCGTCATCGCAAACCGTGATCACATAATCCCATACCTGGTTTACATATTGGTCGACCGAAACAGGAATATAATTGCTTATATCGATCCCGGCTTCTTTCATCGCAGCTACCGCCCCGGCATTTATTTTTGCGGCCGGCTGCGTCCCGGCTGAAAATACCTGAAGGCGTTTATCGAAAGATTGAAGATAACCACGCGCCATCTGGCTGCGGCAACTGTTTCCGGTACAAAGGATCAGTATTTTAATTGCACTTAACATTTAAAATCCGTATCACAAGGAATTTCATTGAGGAATTTTTCCAGTACTTTTTTGGCCTGGTTCATTTTTTCCGTATGAATACAATAGTTCACTTTTGCACCTTCTATTTCCCCTTTAATCAACCCGATCTCCTTTAATTCCTTTAAATGCTGGTTTACCGTGGTGCGGCTTAAGGGTAATTCGTTGGATATATCCCCCGAAATGCAAACCCTCGTATCGGCAAGGTATTTTAATATGGCCAGCCGTGCCGGATGACCTAATGCTTTGAATATCCCTGCGGTTTTCTGAAGTTCCTTTTCAAATAATTCAACCTTGGTCATGAATAATTTATTTTGACGTAAAAATACGTCAAAATTTGGAATGACGTAAAATTGCGTCATTTAATATTTCATTATCGGGATATAATTAGCTATTAAAAGTTTGAATGGCCATGGATTATGGTCAGTAAGGCTATGGATCCCTTTAAATATTTGATAATTGAAAACCCTATTACATTTCAGACAAGGTATGATATTGTAATTATTTTTCCCGTGTTCATCATCGGTTCTCAGGCTTTCCGGCTTATCCGGACAAATCCGTCGGAAATGTTACGGAACGAATAATAAAGGGATTGACAAGATGAATAAAACAATTTTATATCACCACTCCAATCCCGGCCAGTGGGCAAAGAATATGTTCCACCAATTATATTCCAGTTTTAAATATAACTTGAAGGGGCCTTCATAATGGATCCTATTTCCTTCCTGAGTGAGTCCGTCATATTTTACCATCCCTTCCGCATGACCCAATCCTTCCTCTTTCCCGTCCTGAACATCGGGATGGATATCGAGAATATTATAATCGGTATTTTGAAAACTTTTAAAATTCTTAAAGATGGATTTAAATTTCTCTAAAACTTCATTTTTCTTTAAAATGATCCCCTGGTCTGTTGTCCATTCGCTGGCCAGCTCCCAACTAAATTCGCTGAAATCTCTGTCAAACCAACCTTTGATAAATTCTACTGCGCGTTCCCTGATATCATATTCATGGTTCGGATGAAATTCCTCGTATATAAATCCGGTCATCATTCCCGGTACCGAAATAAAATCGGTTTCATGAACAAATAATTCTTCGGTAATGAAGCGGTACATTACTTCGTCAGGGTATTCAGCCAGGAAATCCATCATGATTCCATGAGACGTCAATATCTCATCTATTCTTTTCAGTTCACTGCTCAGTTGATCATGAGTCAATTCTTCCGCTTTCTTATAGACCGGTTTTCCTATAATCTCATAAACCGGTTTGGGTTTGGCAACGGCATACTGCTTTTCGAATTCGATTACATTTTTAAGAAATTGATTTTCAATCGCTGGATCAAGGTCCGTGGATTCATCGAATGTCGCTCCTCTTTCAGCACTTAATTTAAGCTTGAGGAGCTCGTTTTCCTTGACCAGTTTTTCTGATTGATCTTTGCCGGACCTGGCCGGTCTTTCTGAATTCTCTTTCATAGCTGTAATGTTTAGTTGAACAAAATTAACAGCATGCAAGATGTAAAATATTTTATATTGTCAAAAGACGGAAGAACTTTTTTTTATTGATTTTTAAAATTATTGACTTCTAGTCGTTTTTAAATGCTTGAAGACATTTAAATATACGATTTGATTATATCGATTATATATCCTGTTTGATTCTAAAATCCTTTGTCATAATTAAACAGCAATATTGAATTATATCCAAAACCTAAAACAAGAATATTATATTATTGCTTTCCTGCTATTAAGAATTCAATTATAAATTTATTTACTAAGAATCAGGAGAATTGATTTTTATTGTATTCGCATTGATCCCTAAGAAATTCCTTTCATTATATTATTATTTCCGGATAATGTCCGGTTTATACAGGACCCGGATCTATATTTGTTAATTCCAGAGGCTCATACCCGAATGATTTGCAGGAAAATATATTCTCTGCTTAACAATTATAATTACCATCAATTTAAATTTATTATGAACAGTTCCCTCCAAAATAAAATCTTTAAAATTATTAAAGATTTAAGCTCCGGCATGGGCAGGTTAACCGCGTTGAGCCTGTTATCGATCCTGTTAGTTAATCCCGGAAGCCAGTGTGCGGCGCAGCCTACACCGAAGAAATCATTGCTTGCCCTCTCAAAAACCAACCATACGCTTGCCATCGTAGACCCGGTGTCTTTAAAAGTTGTTGCACGGTTACCGGTCGGTTCCGATCCGCATGAAGTGATTGCTTCGTCGGATGGAAAAACGGCTTATGTATCTATCTACGGTGGGGGAAGCTTACATGAAATCAATGTCATAGACCTTGTCAGTCAAAAGCCAATAAAAAATATAGATACGAGACCCTTGTTCGGTCCTCATGGTCTGACATTTGTCGATGGCAAGCTGTATTTTACTGTTGAAGGAACAAAAACCATTGGTCGCTACGATCCGGCAACGGATAAAATTGACTGGTGCATGGGAACAGGACAGGACAGAACACACATGATTTATGTAACCGCTGACGCCAAAAAGATTTACACGACAAATGTTGCGTCAGGAACAGTGAGCATTTTAGTCGAAAGCCTGTTCCAACCCCGAGGCAACCCG
>CAYNCU010000181.1:0-8954 GCA_964395765.1 uncultured Roseivirgaceae bacterium
TCCCAGAATCGGAAACCTTCTAATGCAAGTTCTACTCTCCGCTCATGAAATATTATATCCCGAAGAGAATCCTTATCCGTAACCGTAATATCCGGCAAGATTGAATCATTACCTTCCCTGGCCCTGGCGCGTACCTGGTTCAGGTAAGTCAAAGCCTGGTCCGGCTTTCCATCTTCATTAAGCGCCTCGGAAGCCATTAGCAATACATCTGCATAACGGATAAGCCGCTGGTCATACCCTTGTGTG
The DNA here is from genome assembly GCA_964395765.1 of uncultured Roseivirgaceae bacterium. Taxonomy (GTDB): domain Bacteria; phylum Bacteroidota; class Bacteroidia; order Cytophagales; family Cyclobacteriaceae; genus DATDPY01. Next base: position 247 of record CAYNCU010000181.1, read on the forward strand.
GCAGCAACGGTTGTACCCGGAGTCCATACCTTCTGGTTATAACATTCTATTTCGAGTGTATCTCCGTTTTTATCCAGCGTGACATCGGGAGTGGGCCCATCTCCAAATATTTTAACTCCATCCAGCACCTCGCCCAGAAATATCACGGTTTTATCCAGTCGAGGATCCCCCGGTTCAAATGATTTCATCAGGTCAAGGGTTGGCCGGTTAAAACCCCAACCCCGGTTAGGTGTTCCTCTCACTCCCTGTACATTGGCATAAAAATCGCCTCCGTTTTCAATCCCTTCTTTTTCTCCCAGGGCACCGATCTCGAAGATCGATTCGACGCCCATTTCCCCTTTAACACTGTTAGCATCACTGAAATCAGGTTCCAGCGCGTATTCGCCTGAATTGATAACCTCAAGACTGTATTTTTCAACATTAGGAAAATCGCCCAGGAAAAGGTATACGCGGGCGAATAGGGATTCCGCCGCTCCCCGAGTTGCCCTTCCGTAATCAACAGGATTTTGCTGTGATTTTAATGGCAGCCCGTTAATGGCATCCATCAGGTCATTTTCAATCAGGGAATATACATCGTCAGTGGAAGACCGGGTAAGGTCCGACGGCGGTTCCAGGTCGGTAACAATCGGGACCCCGCCCCAGGCCCGCACAAGATCAAAATAAAATAAGGCTCTTAAAAATTTAGCTTCACTAATGTACTGGGTTTGCAATTTAGCGTCCATTTTAATCGCCGGTACTTTGTTTATAACAACATTGGCCCTTTTAATACCCTGGTAAAGGGTATTCCACCAACGTTCAAGACTTCCTTCGGTGCTGTTAAAGGTAAAATCATCATAGGGTCCTATGGTAGATGCCTGGTCGGATGGGTTGCTACCTTTGCGGGCATCATCGGACATTATGTCAAAAATCGGGTAATAACCGGTATGGAAATTGGCATCTCTTAAGGTATAGTAAATCGCATTAGTTGCCTGCAACGCGTCATCGGAAGTGGTTGGGAACGACTGCTGTGTCAATTCTCCCTGAAACGGATTATCCAGAAAATTCTGACAACCTGCCAAAAGAAAAACGGCGACAACCATCAGGTAGCGTATACACTTCACGAAGAAAACAACCTTCCATTCCATCTTCATTTCCATTTAAATTAAAATGTAGCATTGATGCCTACCGAATAAACCGAGGGAATGGGATAAGATCCGGAATCAATCCCATTCAATATAGGGTTATCACTCCCTATCTCAGGAGAATAACCTGTGAACTTGGTCAGGGTAATAAGATCAGTACCTCTTAAATATACTCTTGCGTCTTTCAGTAAAAGCTTATTCATTAACGCCGATGGTAATGTATAACTCAGCGTGATATTACGGAGCCTTACAAAGGACCCGTCCTGTATGAAGCGGGTAGACGGCAACCAGTCATAACCGCCCTGGGTAGGGCGTGGTTCGGAATTACTTGTACCCGGTCCCGTCCAGCGATTGAGAACATGCTTTTCAAAATTATAAAGATCAGGCCGGATGGTTTCCTTCCCGTTGTAAATCTTATTCCCTCCCTGACCCTGAATAATAATATTCAATTCAAATCCATTCCATGAACCATCGAGGGTAACTCCGAAAAGATAGGTGGGTATGGGCGAGCCAATATAAGTGCGGTCATTTCCGTCAATGACTCCGTCACCATTGGTATCCACATATTTCAAATCCCCCGGCTGGGCATCGGAAAGGTGGGGATAGGAAGCAAGTTCATCGGCCGTCTGGAAAACGCCATCGGTTTTATAACCGTAAAAAGCACCGATCGGCAATCCGGGTTTGGTTTTCGTTACCGTATTGCTGTTAAATAGACCTTCAATGGCATCATCATTTCCTCCCGTGCCTCTTACCTTAAGGGTTTCATTATGAATGGTAGTTCCGTTAAATCCCAGCCTGTAATTAAATGCATTCACTTTTCCGTTGTATTGAATATCTGCCTCAAATCCACGATTAAGAACTTCTCCTGCATTATAAGTTATCGTAGCTCCTTCTCCGTTTCCCAGATAACCGGTAACGGGTAGATCAATCAGGATATTTTTTGTATTTCGGTTATAAAAATCGAATTCAGCAGTTAACTGGTCATTAAAAAATCCCGTTTCCAAACCAATATCTGTCTGATAGGTACTTTCCCATTTCAGGTTGGGATTGCCGGTTAGTCCATAGGTGGCACCCGGTACCATTACTTCATTTTTCCCGAATACCGCATTAATTCCGTTATTAACAGCTGAATATTGGCGGTCATAAGGTATTTTTTCATTCCCGATAATTCCCCAGCTTGCCCGTAATTTAAGGTTGGAAATGAATTTAATATTTTGCATGAAATTTTCATTGATAATATTCCAGCCGACTGCGAAGGAAGGGAAATTGGAAAAGCGGTTTTCCTTGGTAAATTTAGATGAGCCGTCACGGCGGAATGTTCCTGTGATTAAATACCGGTTGTGGATCGTATAGTTGAATCTGAAAAGAAAAGATATCATTGAAAAATTCTGGTCCAGATAGACTCCGTTGCCCACGCTGTTGGGATTAATATTATTCTGATTGATATACCAGAAATCCGGAGTATTACGGACAAGATTCTGCGCCTCCAGGTTCAGGAATTCAGAGGATACATTCTGCATGGTATAACCTCCCAGAATATTGATATGATCCCTGGAGAGATCTTTATCGAAGGTTAATGTATTTTCCCAGAGCCAGCTCAGGGAATTGCTATAATCTTTATTTAAGGTGCTCAGGGAATTTTGTTGCTGCGGTGATACATAAAAAACAGGCGTAAATGATTTACTTTTATTATCCGTAAGATCAAGTCCGAAACTCGATTTGAATGAAAGGGACTTTATAAATGTTACTTCCCCGTAAAAATTACCTACCGTACGGTATCCGTTATTAAAACTGTTAGTATTTTGAATATCAGCAAGCACGTTTCCCACGCCCGGAACTTCCGAATAGGACCCGTCAGGCTGATAAGGGGTGATAACAGGCTGGGCCCGGTAAACCACAAACACGGCATTATTATCCGTGTTTTGTTGCCAGTAAGGGGCAAAAGTGAGGTTGTTGCCTAATTTTATATTCTTTGTTATATGATAAGTATTATTCAACTTAACCGTTAACCGTTTATAATCGGACCTGGGAATAATTCCCTGCTGGTCATAATAACCCAATCCGACATAATATTGAACTTTTTCAGAAGCCCCGGAAACGGAAGCTTCATAATTCTCCTGTGGGGCAGTACGGAAAATCAAATCCTGCCAGTCTGTATTTGGTACAAGGTCAACATTATTATAACTACCGGGATCGATTTCATTAACAATCGTTGCGAATTCGGGTCCGTTCAGTAACTTGATTTTCTTTTCAAGCTTCTGAATACTGTACTCAGCGGTAAAATTTACTTTTGGCTTTCCCTGGTTTTCCGAACCCTGTTTGGTGGTAATAATAATTACACCATTCGCACCACGGGATCCATAAATAGCGGTTGCCGAAGCATCTTTCAGGACTTCCATGGATTGAATATCAGCAGCATTGAGGAAATCAATGTTATCCAGAATAACTCCGTCCACAACATAGATTGGGGCGGCATTATTAAAAGTACCGGTGCCCCTGATCCGGACGATGGTCTGAGCCCCCGGGGCACCCGAAGCACTGGTCACCTGTACGCCGGGAACCTTTCCCTGTAACGCCTGGGCGGGATTTATGGACGGAATTTTAGTTAATTCGGAACCTTTAATTGAAGATACAGAACCTGTCAGATCACTTTTCTTTACCGTTCCGTAGCCAATGACAACAACCTGGTTCAACTGTGTTGTTTCCTGCGTTAATGTAACATTAATTAAAGTGCGATTATTTACAGCAAGATATTGAGTGGTATAACCTACGAAGGAATAAACGATTGTATCCTGCCCGGACGTAATATTAAGTACATATTGACCGTTTATATCGGTAACGGTTCCATTGGTGGTTCCTTTAACAAATACATTTACACCCGGTAAACCTGTATTATCATCCGAAGAAGTTACGGTTCCTTTTATAGTCGTCTGAGCCCAGGCATCGGTAATAATCAGAAAAAACCACCCTAAAACTAAATATTGTCTTTTCATACAAGTTTAATTTGGGTAGAGCCGGATTAATTTATTTGTAAAATAAAGTCTTTATTGAACCAGATCACTTCAATAATTTCAATTCTCCTGCAGTCCTTTATGCAAATTTGTATTAATAATACTCATTAAACTTTGAAATAGTATATAAAAATGTCAATTTATTGTGCATGATTTTGTAAAAAATAGATACCATATCATGGGAAGAATTTATGTTGTAAATAGTATCCCCATAATAAACAAATATTTTTTTACAGTTATTTGGTCTCCTTTTTTAATCAATTTAAATAATTTAATGAAATTATATTCATCCGTAAAATTCCTTTTAGCTCTTACCTATCGTTTTCCGGATTAGATTTGACGGCATGATCCGGTTAATCGGTTTTGAAAAAAACTATGGTTCCAGGCTGATAGTAAAGGCGGATAACCTGATTGTTCCGGGAGGGATAACCGTAATTAAAGGCCACAATGGCTCGGGTAAAACAACCCTATTCAGATGTATTGCCGGGATATTACCCTTCACCGGAAGCATTCAACTTTTTGAAATTGATCAGAAGAAACAACCTGCCGAATACCGGAAATTAGTATCCTACAGCGAAGCAAAACCCGATTTCCCACGTTTTTTATGCGGAACGGATATTGCCGGATTTTTCTGTTCGGCCAGGGGAGTTTCCTGTGAAAGCAGGAATGGAATTCTAAAAGGTCTTCGGGTCGACCAGTTCATCGAAGAAAGAATCGAAACCTATTCCGAAGGCATGTTGAAAAAATTGTCACTATTTCTCGCGTTTATCGGAGACTGCCGGTTAATCATTCTTGACGAACCGTTTGCCTTTCTCGATAGCGATGCCCGGTCGATTCTGTTATCTGCCATCGAACGATTTCAAAATGAGAATAAAACCAGTTTTTTAATTTCCAATCATATTTCGGATGCTATGACAGGCTTGAAATATAATTCGGAATATAATCTTGAAAATCACAGACTGATAAAAATATAATGGTTATCCCGGTATTCAGAAAAATATTTATAATCGGTTTTTACCGGGCGAATTCGGGAATGTTCCTGTTGGCCCTGATGTTTCTTTTCGGAATGATGCGGGTAAGCGATCATGTATTGATTGCAACATTCTTTTTAAGCGACAGCTTATTATTATTAATTCCGTTAGGTATCGGGTTACTCTATAACATGAATGTTATATCCTTTTACTATAAAACCCTGCAATTGAAGGAAAATAATTTTCTCGGCCTCACGATGTTGCTTGAACCCCGGCAAAAATTCCTGGTCTCCCTGTACGTACAACTTATTATTTTTCTGCCCCTGGTCGTATATGCTGTTTTCCTTGGCGTCGTCGCCGTCATGAACGGGCTTCCGGAAAGGATACCGATGATTATGCTGGCCTTATGCCTGTTGTTTTTCGTGAACGTGATATATTTCAGATACCTGATGAATAAACCGTATCATCAACAGAATATCGCGTGGTTGAAGTTCAGGACGTTTTCATTTCCGGGAATCAGGCTTTATTATCCATATCATTATTTCAAGTATATGATCCGGGCCGATGCGGTTAAAATGCTGCTCTCAAAATTTCTGTCAGTGATAACCCTCCTCGTAACGTTTTACATATTTAATTCGGAAGATTATAGAATTTCTCTCATTACCATAGGATCGCTGTTTTCCGTGGCCTTCAACGGACTGCTGGTTTACGGCATGCATGATTTTTATGAAAATCAGTATCGGATTACCAGGAATTTGCCTTACAGGATAATAAACCGATTCCTTATCCATGCCTGGATCCTGGTGATCATGATCCTGCCTGAATGTTTCGCCATCCTGAGGAACTTCGGGAGCCTTGGCATTGGCAGGACGCTTTTATTAATGGCCTTCTATTTCGGAATTGTGATCCTGATAAAATCTCTGATGCTGATCAGGTCTCTGGAGCCCGAATCCTATTTAAAGTATGCCGGATATGGCTTTATCCTCCTTACTTTTATATTACTTTACCGGCCGCCGCTCCTGTTACTGGCCACGCTTCCTGTATTCGTTTCCGCCCTGCTTTATAATTATTACTACTATAAATATGAACCGGTAATCCGCAGGTCGGAGGCCCTGCCTTAAAAGACCTGACGATTGAAATTAGGTAAATCGAAACCGAACCTGTATTTAATTCAGTGCAGCATTACATTGTGTTTTGTAATCCGGGTTCTTGTCCGGGATGATGCTGAATTTTTTCGGGGTTGAATCGAAAAAAAATGTACTGACACCGGAATTATATTTTGAATAAGTCTGATCGATGAGAGAAGAGTACTATTATCAAGTTCGTCCGAAAAAAACACGGTAATCGGCTGGTTTACCGGCAGGGCCGTATTTTTTCCTGGTTATTCAGATGCAGCGTATAAATCCCGATTTCAATTGATTCCAACTGTATGGTTTGGGAAGGGAATTCGGGTTCATTTTTTCTGCAGGCGGTTGCCGAACTGATGATAAAAAAGAGAATGAGAAAATTATTCATTGAAAATTTCACCTTGTTGATTTCATTCTAAAATGAAAAAGGTTCCCGGCCATCCGGAAACCCTTTCCTTATATTAATTAAAAATAACCCGGGAAATTATTTTTCAGATGCATACATTACTTGAATTTCCTTGGCTGTCAAAGTCTTATGGTAAATCCTTACGTCGTCCAGTTCGCCCTGGAAATGAGCGGTGGTAGGATCCGAATAATTGGACGAGGGATCGGTCAAAGTCGGTTCATTTTTATCCTGGATAAAGCCGAACACGAAATCATTATTTCCGGGATTACCGGCATACGTTAGCCCTGTCGCCATCGTTAGATTATTATCGGAACCATAGAGATTGAAATCCTGTTGTTTCATTTCTACGCCATTGATGTATATGATACCGATTTTTGAAGTGGCATCATAAACGCAAACCACCTGCGCCCATTGATTGGCGAGTAAACCGGTTACGCCGGTGCCATTGGTGGTAAGGTCCTTGCTATAGGTCCAGCCTTGGAAACCGCCGTTGTCTTTAGTGGTATTGGTCGCCCCGCCGTTAAAATATAAATCCCCTGGAGCGGAAGAACCGTCGCTCAGGCTATATTGTGCGACAAGTTTACATGCGCCGAGTCCTTTATTATTAATTACAAAATTGAATCCATAAGAACCTGCAACTCCCATCACAAACTGGTTATTCTTGCCGGTTGGATCTTCCATTACCCAGAAACTGAGGGTGAAATCCTGGGTATCCATCAGCGAATCGCCGTTGGGAATTTCAATCAGGCTGTTTGTTCCGTTAAATTTTGCAGCCATTCCGGCGGAATCATTCCTGGAAGCTACATAGGTAATATTGATAACGCCATCGGCGGAAGGATTATAATTCCCGGTCTGATCATCGGCATTACCGTTGAAGTTCCAGTAGGCAACTGCCCCGGCAGGCGCAAAGGCGTCTACAGTTGTAAAGCTTCTTTCAATTTTTTCGGTCAGGGTTTTGCCTCCCGATGACATGATGGTCGGCATGATGTCGAGAATGTACCTGGTGCCGTTTCCAAATACTTCCTTTGGAGTAATCGTAATCGTATTACCGGAAACTGATACGGATATGTCCATTACGGAATTGTCATAAGCCCTGGTTAAGGTAATAGCATCCGATGTTACTGTCTTCGAATCGATATTGGTTGAAAAAGTAGCCACAATAGCAGCATTGTCCGCAACATCGAAAGGTGATGAATTATCTTCGGTAAGGTCTGAATTGCCCGCCTTGATAGTGGATAATGTCAGGTCCGGGTTGTTTTCTTTTTTTGTACATTGACTCAGGATTATTGTTAATAACAATCCCAGAGTTGCCGTTGATAAATATGATATTCTTTTCATGGTAAGTAGGTTTTAAATATATATATGGTATTTCACTCCCAATCAGGATTTTGGGTAATTTTCCCGTTCGAAAGATCTATTTCACTTTGAGCGATGGGTAGTAATTCATTTTTTCCTTTTACAATGCCCAACGGACCCGGAATTTTAACTGCCCTTCCGGTGCGAACCAGGTCCCAGAAGCGAAATCCATCCGGGGCCAGCTCAATACGGCGCTCATGATTTATAAAATTCCTTAATGAATCCTTATCGATTACGGTAATGACCGGTAAAATGGAATTGTTACCTTAGCGCGTCCGCACACGAACCTGGTTAAGGTATTTCAGTGCCTGTTCCGGCTTTCCGTGTTCATTCAATGGTCCCGCAGCCATAAAAAGTACATCGGCATTACGGATAACATGCTTACTGCATACAATTATTTTATAAAATTGACGCGTAATAAGTTGTTAACTACCTTAAATAAGAAATGTTTCGGATTTTCCCGATTAATTGTTTCAATCAATATTTTGCCCCGATATATTAATATGATCCAATTCACGGGTTTTGCCAAAAAGTATGGAGATTAACTGATTGTCGCAGCAGAGATATTTCGGGATTTTTATGTTCGGCAAGAAGCATGACGTTGGCAGGAATAAAAGAAATTCTTGAATATTTCGGCGTGGAACAGTTTATTGAAGATAATATTGAAACGTATTAGGAAGGCATGCTTAAAAAATTATCTCTTTTACCCGCATTTA
>CAYNCU010000182.1:0-8921 GCA_964395765.1 uncultured Roseivirgaceae bacterium
CCATACCATCGGGGCAGCATTCAGAAACCCGGTAGAGGTGCTTAGATATGAATAGTGAAATTGACATGATAATTACATCTCGGCGAAACCTTCGCGGCCCTCAGCGTATTCCGCGGTTAATGACTTTGCGACAAGATTTGATTTTAACCGCAGAAGCACGCAGAGGCATCGCAGAGTAATGAAAAGAAAGAAGCCAGAAGTCGGACGACCGCCGACTTCTCGCCGCTGATTTCGTTCATTAGAAAATGAAAACTTTTTAAAATAACACCCATGTTAAAAAACTTCCTCCTCACCACCTGGCGTATATTCCTCCGGAATAAGATCTATGCCATCATCAATATCACCGGTTTGTCGATAGGCATTGCCGTGACATTGATCATCTACAATTACGTGAGTTATGAATTAAGCTTCGACAAATATCAACCGTTCGCCGACAGGACTTACCGGATCAATGCCGAGCCTTTTGCATCACTGGCGCCTTCATGGACTTATTTGTTAAAGGAAGACTTTCCGGAAATAGAAGAAATCTGCCGGGTCGTCTCTAACGACGGTGAAATGGAAGTTAAAATAGGCGAAACTTCCTTTTACGAAACCGAATTCAGTGCTGCGGAAAGTAATGTATTTCACTTTTTCAAAGTTAATATGCTGGAAGGAAATCCGGATGAGGCACTGAAAGGTCCGGGGAAAATAGTCATTTCAAAATCGATTGCTGAAAAATATTTTCATGGAGAAGAACCGATAGGAAAACAAATTGAAATTTATGATTTACTGTACCAGGTAAACGGAGTGTTTGACGATCTTCCTCCCAACACGCATTTTCATTTTGAATTACTGGCTTCCTATGAGTCATTGAAAGGCCTGGGAACAATCAACGGCGAGGATTACTATTTGGGGACGACGAATTTTTACGACAACGCCACCTATACTTATCTTCGACTGGCCCCCAATGCCGATCCGCATCAATTGGAAGCTGCGTTTCCTTCGTTCATTGACAAACACCTTGATAATAGGGACGATCGTACACAGGGCAAGGCCCCCAGCGATAATATGAAATTCGACCTGATGAAAATTACCGATATACACCTGCATTCACATAAACTGGCCGAAATGGAAGTGAACGGCGATTACCGGCAGGTAAGGATATTCAGTGCTATCGGCCTGCTGATATTAATAATGGCTGCCGTTAATTTCATCAACCTGAGCACAGCCCGTTCCACTACCCGGGCCAGGGAAGTGGGTTTGAAGAAAATCATAGGGGCGAACAGGTTAACGCTCATCCGGCAATTTTTCAGTGAGGCTTTCCTTTATACTATCATTTCGGCAGATCTCAGTCTATTCATGGTAAAGCTGATTACGTCTTTCCTTGAAAGTTCATTGCATATTGTTCTCCCGGACAATATTTTGAATAATTTCCAGGGATGGCTTGCCTTCAGCGCTATCATTATAATAACCGCACTACTGGCCGGTTGTTACCCGGCTTTATTGCTTTCCGGTTTTCATCCTTTAAAAGTTCTGAAAGGCCAGGTTACCCGGGGACGACAAGGCTCACTGTTAAGAAAGAGCCTGATCGTTTTCCAGTTTTCATTGTCGATCGGGCTCATCATTGTAGTAATCATCATATTCCGGCAGATGAATTATATAAAAAATGCAAACCTGGGATTCAACAAGGAAAATGTATTATTACTTCCGATGACCAGGGAAGCCTTTATTAACTGGGTTTCCGTAAAAGCCGACCTGGAAAAGAACCCCGATGTGGTTGCAGTCACCCGGTCCAAATATTCCCCGGGCCATGAATTGCTGGATGACCCGGGATTTCGGGTGGAAATTAACGGGGAGATGAAAACACGCCCGTTCTCCATGCCCCATAACCGGGTTGATTTTGATTTTTTCAAAACATATGGCATTCAAATGATCGCAGGAAGAACCTTTAATCCAGGCAATGCTTCGGATTCAATGCAGGCATATATCATCAATGAGGCAGCGGTAAGATCGCTTGGATTAAAAAATCCGGAAGATGCTATCGGCTTGCCTATTGGAATTCCCGATCGTGATGAACCGGGTCAGGTTATCGGTGTGATCAGGGACTTTAATTATGAATCGCTCCATAAAAAAATTTCCCCGCTGCTCACCTATCTTAAGACCGACGAATCAACGACCATTGCCGTGAGGCTTACAGCAGGAAACCTCCCTGATAAAATCAATTCCGTAAAGGCAACACTGAGAAAACGTTTTCCTTATTATGCTTTTAATTTTACTTTCCTGGATGAACACCTGAATAATTTATATGCCGGCGAAAACCGGCAATTCACCTTATTTAAATATTTCTGTGCCATCGCGGTATTTATTGCCCTGATCGGTTTAATGGGGCTTTCCATCTTCAGCACGGTGAACCGGAAAAAGGAAATCGGGATCCGCAAGGTAAACGGAGCATCCGTACCTGATATACTTATGCTTCTTATCCGTGATTTTACCGGGTGGGTGTTCATGGGTTTTATAATCATTCTCCCGTTTTCATATTGGTTTATCTATAATTGGCTTTCCGGGTTTGCCTATAAGACCAACGTGCCCTGGTGGGTATTTCCACTTGCGTTTCTATTCATCACTGCTGTCGCCTTCATCACCGTCGGTTATCAGACATTAAGGGCGTCGGTAAAGAATCCCGTGGAAGCGTTGCGATATGAATAATGAATTAGGAATAACCATACGCATGAGCGTTGAAGTCGGCAGTCAAAAGTTGGAAGCTCAGAAATCGGCGGTCCGAAGATTCCATTTAGATCGGGGGCTTCTTGCCCTGGTCATGGCGTATCGTCACGAAAAATATTAAACGGCATTTCTATTCATGCCTCAACGTTTCCGCCGGGTTACGACGGGCAGCTTTGATAGATTCATATGCTGTGGTGAGCCAGGCAATCAGTAAAGCCGTCAACCCTGTTATGGCAAACAGCCACCAGGAAACACGCGTCTGGTAGGCAAAGTTTTGCAACCAATGCCGGGCCAGGATCCACGCGACGGGGCAGGCTAAAACCAAAGCCAGCAATACCCGGAACGACATGTTTTTATTCAGCAGCAGTATTATATTTTTAACGGATGCTCCGTTGATTTTCCTTATGCCGATCTCCTTGGTCCTGCGTTCCGCTTCATATAAGGATATGGCGAATAAGCCCATGGTCGAAATAATCAAGACAAGAACGGCACCGAGCATAATGGTTTGGGATAATTTATTTTCCCTGGTGTACAGGGCCTTGATCCTGTCTCCGGCAAAAGAATATTCCGCATCGTAACCCGGGCAATTTTTACCTATCACGGATTTTACATTGTCGAGGAGATTCTGCTTATTTCCTTCCCGGTATTTTATCAATAAAATGAAATTGGACCACCCCCTTTCCTCCTGGTATGAAATGATGAGTGGGTTGATTTTTTTACGAAATGATTGAATGTTAAAATCCTTTACCACCCCGACGATGGTATAATCCTTACTCGCGAAATTTAACTTCTGTCCGACAGCATTTTTATATCCCAGTATTCTTACGGCTGCTTCATTCAGCAATATTTCATCATAAGCATTTTTCTGAAGCGCTCTTCCCTCGATGACCTTATAATCCAGAACTTTTTCCAGGTCATTGTCTCCTTCAAGCATCATGAAAATATATATATTGTCCGGCTCATCTGGCCTGAAAGCTGCCTGGGAACTTGATTCATCCCTGTAGGGTGGAGCCTCATCGGTTTGAGCGACGCCTTCAACCCCGGGAAATTTCGATATTTCCCCTTTCAATGTTTCGATCAGGGAAACACGGCGGGGGTCTATCCTTTTGGAATTCCCGTCCATGTCCCAACATTCAACCGTAAGGATATTGTGGAGGTTATAACCCATATCTTTTGACCGGGTATAATGCAATTGTTTAATAAGGACGAAAGAAAACGTAACCAAAACCGAGAAAACCATAAATTGAACGATCAGGAGAAATTGTCGTAATTCCAATACATTGTGTGACCTTTTTTTAGCCTGAAGTATCCAGACCGGATTCATCCCCGAAATATAAAACGACAGGTAGGCCCCCGAAAATAATCCTGTGACGATAACGATAGCCACGTAGATCAGGAAAAGTTCCGGGTTATGCAACATGTTGAAATCGATTGATTTTCCCCAGAATTGATTTGCCCACGGGGCCAGAAACATCGTTATTAAAACTGCCAACGGAAGGGAGATGAATGTCATGATGAATGATTCACTCATCGCCTGTAATCTTATACTGGATTTCCCGGAACCGAAAGTTTTTCTCACACCGAATTCCTTTCTCCTGCTCATCGCATGGGCAGTGGATATAATGCTGTAATTGATCGAAGCGATAATCAGCAATAAAACGGCAGTGGTCAGGAACCAGCGGATCCGGCCGATGTCGCCAACGGGAAAAAATTCAGATCCCAGGTTCCCTGAATTCAGGTAAAAATCGGAAAACTTCCGAAGTCTGTATTGGACAAGGCGGATTGAGTAAAATTGATCATTAGTAAATTTATCGATCTTTGTTTCGATTTCCTTTATATTGATTTTTTCGGGGAGTAAAATAAAAGTCGCATACATTCGCTGATCTTCCAGTATCGGATTATTCGCGATTTTCAGAAATAATTCCATATTTCCGATCATATCCGCCTGAAGGCTTGAAGATTTTCCAAAACCGTCAATAACCTTTTCAACCGTCACCTCCTCTTTCACGTCCCAAATGGAAATTTCCAGGACCTGGCCGGCTTTTAATGAATCATTGAAAAATTTTTTTACAAAATCTTTAGTAACGATCACGGAATAAGGATCCTTTAAAGACAGATCGGGCTGAATGCCCCCGTGATCAGCGAACAATTTAAAAAAGTCCTGATCGACAAAAAGGACTGGCACTTTTAATTGAATACCCTCTTTTTCGAAATTTACCCTGGTTCTGCTGATTCTCGACATTCCCTCAATCTCCGGGATGGAATTTTTCAGGGCAGGCCCGATATCTTTTGGCGTCAGATCATACCATTCATCCCTTATACGGTCATGGGTAATCAGCTGGTACATCGTATGATAATTATTGTAATTCCTGTTGACTTTCAGTTCATGAATAGCGTAGGTGAATATCAGGAATGAAACGGTAAAAGCGATCACCAGCCCGGCCAGGCTGATCAAGGAATAAAGTCTATTCCTGTAAAAAATCCTGAAGACCAATTTAATATAATGACGGAACATGTCTTTTCATTTAACCGGTTTATTAAAAATGCTGCTGTCAACCTTCGGGTTCACAAAAATGCGCGTATAATGAATAACCGTAATACTCTTCCCCATTACGTAGGCAGTTTCCGTAATGGTTAATGGAAACCGGATACCTTTAATGATCCTGTAATCGGAAAGAACAAAATGATAGGGACGGGGATTCTGTGTGGCTTCATTGTAAAAATCAATTCTTTTAATCAGCCCCGTTCCCGGATCTAAATAATAGTATAAAAAGTTATTATTCAGGGTTTTCAGTTCAAGACAAATAAGCTTTTTCCCTTCGACCACTTTTTCGCCCTCGTAATTAACCCTGAATTTTTTTTCTTTCCAGTGATAAAGATGACCTTCAATATCCATTCGCATGGATTCAATGAGGCTGTCGGCTTTTCCGATGTTCCAGTCACCGATACCCATGTTATCTCGAATCCATGCTTTCCGGTCATAAACGGAATATTCCCTTAAACCCATTTCTTTCGCTTCATCTCTTTCATAACAAGCCCTGTTCTTTAAAATTATCAGCTTATAAGTACCACTGATTAAGGGTTCATTTTTTATATAAGAAGAATCAGCCATGTAAAATTTTCTTGTCCCTGTGAATTCCAGGGTATTCACCTTATTTAATTGTTCCTGGTTGACTGCCTTATAATATTTCTGCAGTATTTCTTCCAGGGGATCGGCCTGGTGAATGCATAAAAAGGAGATGAAAATTTGTGTGAATAGTAAAATAAACAAGGTTAAAAATTAATTTTAAAAATGTTTAAAATTTTATCAATCAGGTTTTTATATACCGCCATGGACGCAGCGTTATTGCAGCGCCGTATTAACCAAAAAAAAATTTCTCCGCGTCATCTCAGCGTCCTCAGCGGTTAAAATTCAATGACCACGTTGAAAATATTCTCACGGATTTTAAATATTATCATAATCATGCTTCGGATCCAGGTAAATCATATTATGGGTCCCTGCTTTAACTTCCGTTTTCAGGGATTCAAAACCATCGGCAGAAAATGCTATCCAATACTTTTCACTTTTCGGGTATTCCAGCAAAAAATTTCCCTTATCATCACATAGGCTTCCGGTTGTGGTACCGGGGATAATTACAAATACACCCGGAACAGGAGTGCTGTCATTTTTGTTAAATACGGTTCCCTTAATAACCACATTTTCAGATTTCATTGCATGGGTTGAATCCTGCAATTGTTGTTCTGTTTCATGACTTCCCGGTTTTGATTTACAGGAGATCAATCCCGCAAAAAGAAGAGTTAAAAAAATGTATTTCATGGTTATAAAAATTGTTATCGTAAATTAATGAACGAAATCGGAAATCGGATGTCAGAGGTCTGAGGTTCCCATCCTGTTAAACCTAACTATGGCCGTTGCATCCGCTCCGAACTTTCTTTATTCAGTTCCCTGGGTCTAACTCCACATCGATTTCCACCGGCACTTCCACGTTGACCTCTGTATTGACATTCGTATTGACCCCAATATTCTGTTCGAGATCGATTTCCTTTTTCTTATACTGCCCGATGGGATCGGTAACCAAAATAGCTTTGTCGTCTTTCTTTACGCGCAACATGTAATTCCCGTTTTCATCGGAAATGGTCCCGATGGTCTTGCCCTTGATAAAAACATTCATCGAACCTAAAGGCATGTGGTCACCTGCGGAAGTAATTTTTCCCTTGATCAATATTTCGTCACTGGGTACCTTATTAATAGAATCGGATTTCACAACAACGACATTCCGGTCTTTTTGTACATCTACCTTAACGTTTACATTCACAATGCTGTCATCCTTTCCTGCCTGGCCCTTGTAAACATAATTATTCGACCCTTCGTTCATCGCGATATTTATTTTCTTTCGGTTGTTGATTTCTACTTCAACGGTCTGATACCCGGGCCTGGAAAAGACGAGCGCTTTATCATTTTTGTTTACTTCCAGCCTGTATTCGCCGTTCTTATCAGAAATGGTGCCGTCGGTCCTGCCTTTAATCAGGATGTCCACCCTGGGAAGCGGTTTGTCATCGATCTGCGACGTTACTCTACCGCTGATCGTTATATTATCCACAGCCTGGGCGGCCTTGTATTGCATGGATTCTGTTTTATCGTTACCAGATGCCATTTCCGTGGCCACCGTTTCGGGAGAATCCGGTTGATTACCCGTGTCTCCCCGTTTAAGAAAAATATTCAGCAGCTGATCGCCTTTTACGCTTACTTCCTTTCTTTCATAACCAACCGCACTGATCACAAGCGTAGTATTTTCAGTCTCCCCGGATTTTATTGAAAATTCCCCGTTCAAATCGGTGAATACTCCGGATTGGTTTCCTTTGAGGTAAACTACCGCCCGCGGTATTGGTTTCTGGTCTTCAGCGGAAATTACTTTTCCTTTAATTGTAATTCCGTCAGCGGGTAATAGGGGGGCAGTGTATTTTTTCTGTGCTATTAAAAGGATTATCAGCAGGGTCAGGGGAAGGATAGCAAGCTTTTTTATGATCGGGAAACGGTTCAGGTTATTTTTTTTCATCATGACGATCCTGTTCTTCAATTGTGAAACATGCAGGGCACTGGCAAGTGAAGGAACCGGCTTTTTATCAGCCAGGCGTACCATGGCCATCTGGTAACTTTCGATGTCGGGAAATTCACTGATCACCTTATGGTCGGCCATGTATTCCAGGTTGATACGTACGGCCTTTTTCAGGTAATGCGCCACGGGATTGAACCACTGGAATATATAGGCCAGTTCGGCGACCAGCAAATCAACGGTATGCCATTCCCGGATGTGGACTTTTTCATGTTCCAGGATGGCCGGCAGATCAGGGCTGGATGTCAGGCTTTCCGGAATGATGATCTTATTGAAAAATGAAAACGGTGTTACATTTTTCCTGGTTACGACAACTTCCTGGCTATTGAGGATCCGCGGTGAACCTTTACGGATAATTCTATATACAGAAAAATAACCCAATAGTAACCGTATAACCAGGAATAGGCCAAGCAGGCAATAACCATATAAGGCGATATCTTCCAGTAGCCCTGTTACATCACGGTTGTTCGCCGTAACGGTTATGGCTGTGCCGGGATTCAGGGAGCTTACCGGGCCGGGAACCAGCGGGTAGGGTACTGGCTTTCCCGGAAATTTCAAAATGATCAGGGGAATCAGAAAACCCGCTGCAAAAATAAAGAGGAGGTAAAAACGGTTAAACAGAAATTGTTTCTCCTTCCGGAAAAGGAAATAATAAAGGGCGTAAAAACCTGCGAAGATTATTCCTACTTTCAGCAGGTAAAGAATTAAAGCCGGCATGTCAATTTTCTTTTTTGATAAGCTTAATGATTTCTTCCAGTTCTTCGGGTTTCAGGTTATGATCCTGAATAAAAAATGACACTGCATTTTTATAGGAATCGTCAAAGTAGTCTTTGATGATCCGCTGCATGAATACTTTCCTGTAATCTTCCCTCGAAACCAGCGGGAAGTATTCATACGTATTTCCATATTGTTTATACCCGATAACCTTTTTTTCCTGCAAGGTCCGGATGAGGGAGGAGACCGTGTTATAATGCGGTTTTGGTTTCGGGTACTTCGCAAGGATATCTTTCACATACCCCTTCTCCATTTCCCAGAGAATTTTCATGAGTTCTTCTTCTTTTCGTGTGAGCCTTTTCATAGGGTTATCTGATTTACAGGATAAAT
>CAYNCU010000183.1:0-8915 GCA_964395765.1 uncultured Roseivirgaceae bacterium
ACGCTTGCCGTTTCAGCCATTTTTCTGCTTTGTATTAATCCGAACTATCTATATTCTGCAGGGTTCCAACTGTCCTATCTTGCTGTTACCGGCATTATATATTTTCAGCCGAGGATCTATCGTCTTATTACTTTCGAAAATGATCTGGTCGATTATTTATGGAAGCTGATCAGTGTCTCCATTGCCGCACAATTGACAACCTTCCCGGTCTCCTTTTATTATTTTCACTCCTTTCCTGTATATTTTTTACTCGCTAATGTTGTTGCCATTCCTGCGGCCTTCCTGATTCTTATCCTTGGGCTCTCGATAATGGCGTTCAGTTTCATTCCACTCATTGCGCATGGGATAGGAACACTTGAAACCCAGACTGTTCATGGGTTCAATTTTTTCATCTCTTCAATTGCTGATTTTCCGGGCTCACAGGTCCGTGGCATTCACCTGACGCTATCCATGGTGCTGATAATTTTCTTTATCCTACTCATGTTAATGGCGTTGTTGAGCGAAAAGAAAGTCGGATACCTGTATGGAATCCTGGGAGGCCTTTACCTTTTTTTCCTGATTTCCTTCCTCACATTAATAAGGTCCTTTCACCAGCAGAAAATAATATTTTACAACTCCAGGTCGTCTCCATTAATTGAACTTGTAAATGGCAGGCATGGCCATGTGATTACCGATTCGGCTTTAATTAAAGTACCCGGAAAAATTGAAAAGATCATCGGGAATCATTGTTTGGCTGAAGGACATCCTTTCTGCGTTTCTGAAAATCAAAAATCGATGCCAGGCATAGGCCATGGGATTATTTCCGGTTTCAATTTATATGTTTGGGAGAAAAGATCGATTTTGATAATCAGGGATGTGAAGAAGTACTTCAATCCAGTGCAAAAAAAAATATTAACTCCTGATTATGTTGTCCTGTCGGGAAATTCAGGATATTATACAAGCCAGCTTATTAAAATTTTTCATCCGGGATTATGGATAATCGACGCTTCATGTTACCGTCAATCAGCGGAAAAAGCTGAAATGGAATTAAATAAAGACCATTTACGATTTGTTTCCCTTAAGCAATCCGGGGCTTATACCAGTAGTGTGAATCCATAAGAATCCGGTGACGCGTTATAGGGTTAGGAATATTTCTCTTCTTGAATATTTTTCCTATTTTAGGAGTTGATTGAAGCATAAACCTATGTATAGAAAGACTGTACTTATAATAATGTTTGCCTTTACCATTTTTCTGGTAAAAGCGCAAACCAATATAATGAACAAAGGATTTAACAATCTTGTCCTGGGAATCACGGAAAGCCAGCTGGATGATATTGTTGGTTTCCCAGGCACCAAAATCAATGCTGATGATTATTACAGCAAGGAAGTACAGGGCCGGAAAAAAGAAAACCTGCCGGAATTCAAAACCGGTTTCGACCAGTGTGAAGAATATAAATTCATTATGCCTATTCCGGTAACGCGAGTTTTTCTTAAGGAGAGCAAAGTGGTAATGATAGAAGTCAGCAGTTATCCTGATTTTACACGTCCCATCTGCCTGGATTCAAAAACGGCTGCCGGTCTGAAATTCTGGGATTCAAAAGATTCCATGGAAAAACTTTACGGCAAAAATTACCGGGCCGACAAATCCGCAGATGGAAATACTTCCTATTACTATTATGATTCGAAAGGAATTGGCTTTGCGGTTACCAATAATGAAGTCCGGATCATATATTTCTATTAATTTATTTCGCCACGGCATTCATGGTTGCCTCCTTCTCCAAAATTTCAAAACGTCCGGATTAATCTCTAACCTCCTTAACATTCACATTGATTGCTATAAGCCGATCTTTTCAGGTATTAAAGTGATAAAATGTAATGTTCCTTTGGTTTCGGCAATTGAAAGCATGACGTCTATGTAAAAGAGAAGCCGGCATATGCCGGCTCCCGTTAACAACAAACGATTAACTATGCAAAAATCATTTGGTTGTTAGTTCATTGATTATGAATGAAATTACCAGTGTAACTATGAAATTTTTTAATACCCCTCGAAATGCCAATTGAAATAATCCTATTCTTTACAAAGATAGTTTTATAATAAAAACGTATTAAAACCGGAATTAGTTTCAATCAACATTAATAAAAATTAAATACTTTATGATTTTTTTAAAAAATGTTAAATATTTTGAAAATTAAAATAAAATAGTTGAAAAACATGAGACATGATTGAATCGGTGACATCAAGTTAACAGGGGAATGATGTTAAGGTAATTAAAAAATAACATAATGCGACCCTAAAATCGCAGGCCTCACCGATACGATCGCACGTTTTGATAATTTTTAATTAAGAAGATTTACAGGAAGCTTTACCTGGTCGGCATAAAATTTCATTCGGGAATGTCGGGAATCCAGAGGTTCTACTTTTTGTATCCTATCAATTTTGGGATTGTAAAAGACCTCCACAAAATAACCATTGACCAGGTAGAGGTTAATTTTGTGTTTATAGTACCAGATAGAAACAATGAAGTCGCCTTTTCCATATAGGAGTCTCAGTTTTTCCCCCATTGAAAGCAGGCTGAAGTTTCTTTTTGATACCATACCTCAATCTCTTATTATTCAATTTACCCTAAAATTAACATTTAAACAAGTACTTGCAAATCCCCATAAACCAAGCTAAGGTTGCAGTATATTCGGATTAAGGGTGAGGGAATTTGCCTTGATTTATACGAAAAAAATTGAAATATATTTTATTCCTATGTTATATTTGAAAAGAAATACATTCCGGATTGAAAGGGTTTTTTCCGTTAATTGTAAGGTTAAATCAATAATTATGAGAAATCTCGTAATAATTCCACTATTACTGGCCGGGTTAATTTCCCAGGCTCAGATGATCTATCCCAAGAAGGGATATGAAGATATTAATATCGGAATTACCTATGAAGATGTAATCTGGATCCTTGGATTTGACGGTTCCAAGATTTCAAAAGACAGTGCCCCGGAGATGTTAAAGGCCCCAGCAGACGAACTGGGAATCGATTATGACTATATTGTGAACTTCAGATATATCATGGATCTCCCGGTGACCAGTGTTTATATAAAAGGAAACCTTGTGGTCATGTTTACTTTAAGCAGTTACCCCGAATATAACCAGTTTATCTGCCAGGATATAAAGACAACCAACGGAGTAAAATTCTGGGACAATCTCGATAAGGTAAAAAGCCAATTTGGTGACAAACCTTTGAAGCTGTCTTATGGCGAAGGCAACCTTTCTTATTATGCTTATAAGGAGGCGGGAATTTGTTTCGGCATTGATAATAACCAGGTCAGAACCATATTAATTTTTGACCCTGACTTTAAGTAATTTGATAATTTCATAAAAAATAAATAATTAGCAGCCAAATGTTGCATTAAACAATCTTAACACTATGAAATCATTGATCATCAAGCAAAGACTATTTTACCTGTTTATGGTAATGGTATCGGCCGGATTATTATCCTGCGGGGGAAGTAAAAAACAGGAAAAAGCTTCCGGGGAATTTGACTCTGCTGCGAATGCTGTTCAGAACCAGGTAAAAAAGGTAATTTATCAGGTACCTCCTCCTTCACAAATACCTTATATTATTCAATCCACCGGAGCCGATTTCGACCATACTATGGTAAACAGCCTGGATAAAGAAAAAAAATATCTTGCTACTAATAAAATTGCAGCCTTAAATCTTGGTGTATATGCCACCGACATAGGCTACCTCGTTACCTATGAACAGGTACAGGATGCCCTGAATTATATGAAAGGCTGCCTTGATATCAGTGATTACCTGGGATTGAAAAATGCCCTTGACATGGAGATTGTCAACCGGTTTCAATCCCATCTGAATGAAAAGGACTCCCTGGCCAATATAATTAACCAGGCCATCGCCAACAGTGACAAATATCTAAAGGAAACCGACAGGGACAATATAGCATCTCTTGTGGTGGCAGGGACGTTTATCGAGGGATTGTATATATCGACTCAATTGGTAGCCCGTTACCCGAAAAATATTCTGCCTGACGACTCCAGAAATTTGATACTTACGCCATTGATCAATATTATTCTCCAGCAGCAAAAACCGCTGGAGGACCTGATCAATCTTTTAAAAAGTATTAACATGAAAGATGATTGGATTGACGGCCTGGTCAACAGCCTGGTTGAACTGGACAATAATTACAAGCAACTGGATATCCAGGATAAAATTAAAAATAACAAGGGTTACCTGGTCCTGTCGGATAAAACCCTCGAAAGAATTACCATACAGGTAAATAAAATCAGAACTACGGTAACCTATTAGAGGGAAATTTTCCCTTAAGATGAAAAAAGTATTGAGAGCCTGCTTTCAATACTTTTTTTATTACATTTAGTTATTAAACCCTTCTTGACAATATGAGCGAGCAATTATTAAAAGCGATTATAAGGTTATTTGTTCTCCTGGCCGAAGTCGATGGGATTTCCGAATTTGAACGTAATACCATACGCATTTTCCTGAATGAACGGTTAAACCAGGAAACCGCTTTAAAATATCTTGAATTCCTCAGCCAGGTTGAAAAGGAATATGCAAAGTTTATCCCGGAATCCGAATCTACCCCGGTAAGAGACCTTTATACTAAAGAAATTATAAGAGTAGCCAATCAGATAAACGTTGAACTGGCGCACCAGCAAAAAATAGTGCTTATGCTCGACCTGGTAACCCTGATGGTAGCAGATAACGTGATTGAAGACAGGGAAGTCGAAATTGTTAATACCATCGGAAAAGCGATCAAAGTTGACCAGTCCGATATTGATTCACTCACCGCATTCGCTGTTGCATCAAAAAGCCAGGATTTTAATCATGAGTCGTTTTTAATCATTTCTCCTGACCATAATGATATTCCTGAAAAGGCAAAATTCTTTTTAGCACCTAACCTGGACGGCATCCTCACTGTCCTTACCATAAAACATACTACTAATCTATATTTTATAAAATACCTCGGTCACTCGAATATATATCTTAATAATATATTACTTAGCCCGGGAATGATCCGAATGATGTCGGTGGGAAGTGCCGTAAGGGCGAAAAACATGAACACCATTTACTATAGCGACATCATTAACAGCTTCCGTTCCGAAGAGGCAAGGACAAAAATTACATTTGAAGCAGAACACATCCAGTATAAATTTCGTGGTGGGAAAATAGGGTTGCAGGATATCAATATTTTCGAGGAAGCAGGAACGCTGGTCGGCCTTATGGGGTCCAGCGGTGCCGGCAAATCCACCTTACTGAACATCCTAAACGGGAATGATACACCCTCAAAAGGCCGTGTACTTATCAACGGCATCGATATTCATAAAGAAAAAGAAAAGATTGAGGGGATTATCGGATATGTTCCCCAGGATGATCTGTTGATGGAAGATTTGACCGTATATGAAAACCTGTACTATGCTTCGAAGTTGTGTTTCAGTAATTATACCGAAGATGAAATCCATAACCTGGTCAATCACACGCTGATCAACCTGGGTCTTTCGGAAACCCGGGACTTAAAAGTAGGCTCGCCCCTGGATAAAAAAATAAGCGGAGGACAAAGGAAAAGACTGAACATCGGACTCGAATTATTACGTGAGCCTTCCGTTATGTTTGTTGATGAGCCGACGTCCGGTTTATCATCGAGGGATTCTGAAAATATCATGGACCTGTTAAAGGAATTGTCCCTGAAAGGGAAACTGGTTTTCGTGGTTATCCATCAGCCATCATCCGATATTTTTAAATTGTTTGACAAACTGGTTATCCTCGATGTCGGCGGTTACCAGATCTTCTACGGAAATCCCCTTGAAGCCGCCATTCATTTCAAAAATGCATTTAACCTTGTTGACAGTGACCAGGGAGCCTGCTTCAACTGTGGCAATGTAAATGTTGAACAGATATTTGATATAATCGAAACAAGAATCGTCAATGAGTTTGGGAAAATAACCCAGGAGCGAAAAGTTACGCCTATCCAGTGGTATCAATTGTTCAGGGAAAAAATCCATATCCCTGAGGTTGAAAAGGCATCTGAAAAACTCGGCTCAACGCTGAATATTCCAAACCGGATAAAGCAGTTTACCATATTTTCAACAAGAGATTTTCTTTCCAAAATTTCCAATACGCAATACCTGATCATCAACCTGCTGGAAGCACCTCTGCTGGCTTTCCTGCTCGCCCTGATCATACGGTATTATCCAAAGACCGACGCTACCTCTCATTACACCTTCGCGGCGAATGTAAATATTCCGGCTTATATTTTCATGAGCGTGATCGTCGCATTGTTCATGGGATTAACGGTAAGTGCCGAAGAAATTATACGGGACAGGAAAATCCTTAAAAGGGAATCATTTCTGCATTTAAGTCGTGGAAGCTACCTGGCCTCAAAATTATTTATTCTCTTTTCACTTTCAGCTATTCAGACTTTTACTTTCGTTATCATCGGCAATAGTATTCTTGAAGTCAGGGGTATGCTGCTGCCTTTTTGGCTTATCCTGTTCTCCTCTTCCTGTTTCGCCAACGTGCTGGGTTTGAATATTTCATCATCATTTAATTCTGCTATCACGGTATATATTCTAATCCCTATTATCCTGATCCCGCAGTTGATCCTAAGTGGTGTGGTGGTTAAGTTTGATGAACTGAATCCTGAAATCACAACCCGTAGCCGGGTTCCTTTAATCGGGGAAATCATGACTTCACGATGGGCGTTTGAAGCGGCTATGGTTACTCAATTCAAAAAAAACAATTTTGAAAAGAATTTTTATTCTTACGATCGCAAAATGGGAAATGCGGAATACAAAAACCTGTATTTTGTACCAGCCTTGCAGAACGCTCTCGATGACTGCAATAACTTATTAGAAGATAATGCCCCCAAATCGATCCGTGAAAAAGAAAAAGATCTTGCCTTGCTTAGGGTAGAAATAGGTAAAGAGCTGAAAATATTCGGGAAAGACCATTTTCCCGATTATGATTTGCTCGACCTCAAGACTTTCAATAAAAATGTTTATGATAAGACCAGTGAATTCCTGCAGGTATTGAAAAAAGTTTATGTAAACCGTTATAATGATGAACTTAATATAAAGGATAAACTGATCACTGAGATGTCGGACACTCCTGAAAAAAGAGAAGCCTATAACCAGCTTAAGGATGACTATTTAAATGACCGCGTGGAAGAGCTGGTAAAAAACTCCAATGATCCTATCAGGATTTTCCAGCAGAATGGCCAGTTAATTCAGAAAATATATCCGATTTTTCTGGAGATCAATAACCCTAAAAACTTGTTTGATTTCAGGACGGTCTTTTATGCTCCTGAAAAATATTTTATGGGAAACACCTATGATACGTTGTGGTTTAATACCGTCTTCATCTGGATTATGTCAGTAATTTTGATTATCACCTTATACTTCGATACCCTGAGATGGATGATTGACAAAAGCGGCAGGATGTTTGAACGGAAAATGAATAAATAATTAAAACAAGTTAAAACCTACGGCCACACCCATCCACGGTTTGCCCTGGTAAATCCAGTATTTCCGGTTCTGATCGAGCAAATTATCCCATCCAACGGCAGCGCCTACAGTAAAATTCTGAACCCCCATAATAAAAGATATACCTTTCATCCAAACCAGGCCATCATACTCAATGGAAATCGCATTATTGGTCACATAAAAATTCATAGTGGTAGAACCCAATCCGGAAAAAGCGCCCATGGATAAGCCATAATGGGTTATATTTCTTTTATACGTACCCATTATCAAGGGGTCATATTTTACACTATAAATATCCTTCCTGAAACCAAGGTACAGAACACCGTTAAAATTGGAACTGAACTGTCGCGGAAAGCTTTCGGCCGGAGGGCGGTAGGTAAATGGAATGGTAAGGAAATCTATATCGAGGCTCTGATGCGTAAATATTGATTTCTGGAAGAGGCTGTCTTCCCTTGTCGGCCGCAGAATTACATTTCTTCTTGTTGAGGTATTTACGGTATAGGTTTTACCCTGCCTCCGCAACAAGTAGATCACTATAGAATCTGCTTCATTTTCGACATATACTTTCGTGGGTTTTGATCCGGCGAGTTTTAACTTATAAAAACCGTCGGAAAATTCATATTTGGGTGCTTGCAGAATTGAGCTACAGCTATACATCGTGAGAAAAGAAATAGCTATTACCCAATTAAAATACTTATTCAACCTTGATCCAGATGTAAGCATTTGTCAGGATATGTTTTGCATATTAACAATTCTCTTTAAAAATTCATAGAATTATTCACGCATCCTGCATTTCGGGCGTTTCGTTCCCGGGGATCATTAAAATATCCGGATACCATCCATCGATGGATAAAATACTATTTACCTGATTATCTTCTGGATGTGATTTCCGGGTGCATGAATTTTGAGGATAAATAATAATTTATAGCCAGTTTTCCTTTTCTACCGTAAGCGGACCGGAAATGAAATAAAGGAATTAAAACGGAGTCCCTGAAGTCTATTTTATATTCGGTGAAATAGGTACTGTCAGTCTTTGAAAGAATATCACCATCCAGAACAAGGGTGTCACCCCTGAGACGGTATCTCCCGGTATAACTGCATATAAATTCCGTTCTCGTCATTTTAATTTCATAACGGTTATTTTCCCTGAGGATCAGAGTGGAAAGGTCACCGCAGTTACATTGAGAAGTGACGGCTTCAAATATTTTCTTTCCAGCCTCCTTTCCGGAAATCCAATAAGGAGAAATGATGTAGGTGATGAAAAATACCATGAAAATACAAATCGCTATAAAATCGAACGACCGGCGTTTCTTTCTGAATCCGATGATCTTCCTAAAAATAATGATTGCAAGAATAAGGATAAAGAAAATGGCAGATATCAAGAAATTGTAAATTCCCGAATAACCCGAACACTCTTGCGGAA
>CAYNCU010000184.1:0-8905 GCA_964395765.1 uncultured Roseivirgaceae bacterium
GCCGAAATGCTGAAATGAATAAAATTAACCATAAACCTTAACCTTGTATTTTCAATTTGAAGACTATGAAAAAGTTATTTGCTTTATTGATGCTTTCAGGGGCTTTGACCTTTGGATATAGTATTGCATCTATGGCACAGGATAGTACATCCACTGCCGCAGGACAATCAACTCCTGCCAGTACCGAATCCGTACAACAGGCAAGCAGCGGTGATGAGACTGCAACGGAACAAAAATCATTCCATCAGATTGTGAAAGAAAAATTCATTCAGGGTGGAGTTCCTTTTATGACCCCTATTCTACTTTGTTTTATTGTTGGATTGGCAATTGCCATTGAAAGAATTATAACACTGAATCTTTCTACAACCAATACAAAGAAATTGCTTACTAATGTTGAAAACGCTTTAAATGAAGGCGGAATTGATAATGCCAAGGAAGTATGCAAGAATACCCGTGGTCCGGTGGCTTCCATTTTTACCCAGGGACTTTTAAGAATTTCAGAAGGTGTCGACATTGTTGAAAAATCAATCGTATCTTATGGTTCAGTTGAAATGGGCCGACTTGAGCGCGGTTTAATCTGGATATCCCTGTTTATTTCTCTGGCTCCTATGCTGGGATTCTTCGGTACGGTTGTCGGGATGGTAGCTGCATTCGATGCCATTGAAGCCGCTGGTGATATTTCACCGTCCCTGGTTGCCGGAGGTATTAAAATCGCCTTGATTACAACCGTAGCCGGTCTGATCGTCGCCATGGTTCTACAGGTATTTTACAACTATCTGGTATCGAAAATAGATTCGCTGGTAAACCAGATGGAAGATGCTTCCATATCCTTTATCGATTTGCTTGTGAAGTTCAATTTGTCAAAAGCAAAATAATCAGGAAACCATGGCTGAATCAATGACAGATAAATTAGTTGGAATAGGATTAGACATAACCTATTTCCTTTTGATAGCCTCAGTGGCCCTGGGTCTTCTAATGCCGCTTATTTCTGCTTTAAGCAATATCAGGTCCCTGCTGAAGGGCCTGTTGGGGATTGCATTTATTGCAGTGCTATTTTTAATCGCCTTCGCATTTTCTACCGGAAATATGGGCCCCGAATTTGCAAAATTCGGTATTGGTCCTGCCGAATCCAGAATTATCGGTGCCGGATTAATATCACTGTATATGCTCCTGGTCGTTTCATTTGTGGGTATATTTGTATCTGAGATCATTAATATTTTTAAATAATGGCACGGAATAAAAGACAACCGTACGTTAATGCTGCTCCGATGGCTGATATCGCGTTCCTGTTACTGATCTTTTTCCTTGTAACAACCACGATCGCATCGGATAAGGGTATTGCGTTGTTGCTTCCACCTAAACCTGATCCCAATCAACCTCCACCGGAGGTTAAAATGAACGACAGGAATATTTTTAAGATCTTGGTTAATTCCGCCGATAATGTACTGGTGGAAGATGAACCCATGGATGATATTAGTAAATTGAAAGATAAGGTTAAGGATTTTGTGCTGAATTTCGGTAAAACCACGCCGGAAGATGAACAATTGTTCAGCACGCTTTCTCCCACTCAGCAAAATTATATTAATGCGAATTTGAGGAAACCCAATTCTTCCGATAACCCGGGGAAAGCAGTTGTTTCCTTTAAAACTGACCGTGGAACAAGCTACAAGGTTTATATTTCGATCCTGGATCAGATTATGGCTGCCTATGACGAAATATATGCCGAAAGAGTGGGAATAACGGCTGAACAATTCAGGAGCCTTGATCAGAAAGACCCGAGACAAAAAGCGATGTATGAACGCGCTATACAGGGTATTCCCAAGGCTGTATCCATTGCTGAACCATCGAAAGTAGGAAAATAAAATGGCAAAGTTTTCAAAAAAATCCAAGGTGAGTTCGGAAATACCGACCTCCTCAATGCCGGATGTAATCTTCATGCTCTTGTTTTTCTTTATGGTGACTACGGTTTTAAGGGAAACCGATATCGTTGTCCGCCAACGCCTGCCCCAGGCAAGGGAACTTAACAAACTGGAAAGGAAATCATTGATTAGTTACATTTATATCGGTGCGCCCAAGAAATCAGAAATGGGTACTGAACCCAAGGTGGAATTAAATGGTGCCCTGGCCGAGCCGAAGGATGTGAAATTGTTTGTTGAAAAAGAAAAATCAAAATTGAATGAAGCGGAACGTGACCAGATAACCATCGGGTTAAAGGTTGACCGGGATGTAAAAATGGGAATTGTTGTTGATGTTCAGCAACAATTAAAAGAGGTGAATGCAAGGAAGATCCTGTATTCGGCAACTAAAAAGATAGATATGTAGAATTTTATAATATCACAAAGGAGGCTGCCTGGCAACAGGCGGCCTTTTTTGTGATAATCCCTTCCTGTCTTGTATCTTTTTATGAGATAGTAATCTTTTCATCGGCTGCTCAATGAAAGAAAAGCTGATTATATAATAATAAAATGGTTCCGGTAACTACCAGGTCGTAAACTAAAATTACCGGAAAGCCAATCCGGAGGAAATCCCTGAAATTATATCCCCCCGGCCCGTAAATGATCATATTGGTTTGATATCCGATCGGCGTAAGAAAGGCCCCTGAAGCTGCAAAGGCAATAGCTACATAAAATGGGGATCCGTCAATTCCAAGTTTCCCTGCAAGTGCATAGGCAATAGGAAAAACGACTGATATGGCGCCTACATTAACGATAAACTGGGTAAGAAAATTGGTTACCAGCAATACCCCGATTAATAAGCCGATCGCTCCGAAAGGTCTTAGAAATTCAATCATCCAGGTAGCCACTAATTTCCCGGTGCCGGTATTGATCATGGCATTTCCCAGCGCCAGGGAAAAAACCAGTAAGCCAACCATATTTAAATCAAGCTCCCGTCGAATGTCCTGTGAATTGAGCAGGCCAAATCCGACAAAAATGGAAAAAATAATCAAAAGGGAGGGAAACAGTTCAAGACCTTTGGTAATAAACAGGATGATGGCCAGAATGATTATTAATCCAAAGGCAAGATATTTTTTTCTTCCGGGTTCCGCTATTTCCCGTATTTTTGAGATAACATAAATATCCCGGTAGGTATCCAGCCTGTTCTGGAAGTCATTGCCGGCGTAAAGCAGTAAAACATCGCTCGGCTTTAATTTAATATTTCCGATCTTTCCGGATATTCGCTCACCGTTACGATGAACTGCAATAATGGCCGCATCATACCTTTGACGGAAATTGGCTTCTTTAACTGTTTTGCCGATCATGGTTGAATTGGCGGCCACTACGGCCTCAATTACCTCATTTTTGTCCTGGTGATAATCATGAGCTTTTTCGGGCAGTTTCAGGCCAAGTTGACGGTCTATCAGGTCCATTATATTATTCGTATCGCCGGCAAATATCAGTATGTCATCCTTTTCTATTTCCTCCCTGGGTTCAACCGGCGATATTATCCTGCCCTGCCTTTCAATTTCAACAAGATAAACCCCCTGGAGATTACGCAGGCCGGCTTCCTTTATATTTTTACCGATCAGTGGAGAATTAACCGACAACGTAGTTTCGATGAGGTATTGCCTTTGATTGGAAGAAAATTCCTGAATCGAATCCGAATGGTCCGGGAGCAGACGTTTGGAAATAAAAGTCAGGAAAAATATCCCAGCTATGGAAACAAACAAGCCGGTAATAAATAAATCTCTAACACTTAAGCCCTGTATGCCCTGCTCATTCATTATTCCGTTGAGGACCAGGGTAGTGGAGGTGCCGATCAACGTGATCATTCCACCCATGATGGTTGCATAGGATAAGGGGATTAATAATTTGGAAGGTGCAATCTTGTTTTTCTTACCGAAATCGTAAACAAATGGAGTCATGAGTGCTACCACTACCGTATTGGGAATAAATGATGAAATGGAAGCGACCATGATCATCATTTTCGATAAGAACCCCTTATAATATTTTGTGTTTTTAAAAATATAATTAAAAACCTTATCAAACCTGAAGTTCTTCCGGACGCTGGCCGCTATCAGGATCATTAAAATAATACTCGCAATAGAGGAATTGGCAAATCCGGCCAGCACCTGTTTTGTATCCAGGATTCCGAAAATCACGAATATCAGGCAAGCCAACAGCATACTTACGGCAGGTTTGAGAAGTTCGAGGTAAATGAGTAGAAAAAGGACGCCGATTATGATTAAAACGAAATAAGGTTGGTAAGTGACTGGCATATAAAAAATTATTCGAAATGAAGATGTTTAACGGAATCGCCGCTATCAATCAATTCCTTGAGCGCTTCAATTCCTATATCCAGATGAACGGATGAAAATTTTTGATTTACTTTTCGATCACTTATTTCGGTCTTAACTCCTTCCGGCAACATCGGGTTGTCCGATACCAGCAATAGTGCTCCCCTGGGAATTTCGTTTATAAAGCCTACGGTAAAGAGAGTGGCTGTTTCCATATCAATAGCCATTGCCCTTATTTTTTTGAGGTATTTTTTAAACGGTTCATCATGCTCCCAAACCCTCCGGTTGGTTGTATATACCGTGCCTGTCCAGTAATCCAGTTCCTTGCGCTTAATGATCGACGACACTGCTCTTTGCAATTGAAAAGATGGAAGAGCGGGTATTTCTTTCGCCATATAATCATCACTGGTCCCTTCCCCTCTTATGGCGGCAATCGGAAGAATAAGGTCGCCCAGTCTGGTTTTTTTCTTCAAACCTCCGCATTTACCAAGAAATAATACCGCCTTTGGCTTTACTGCGCTGAGGAGATCCATAATGGTGGCAGCCATTGGGCTTCCGATCCCGAAATTTATTATTGTGAGATCTTTTGAGGAACAGGTTTGCATAGGTTTTCCTTCACCATAGACGGGAGTATTGAATTTTTTGGCGAAGGCTTGTATATAACTGTCAAAATTTGTCAGAAGTATGTATTTTCTGATTTTATCAAGCGGGGTTCCCGTATACCTCGGGAGCCAGTTATTTACAATATCGTTTTTTGTAATCATTTAATTATTTCGGATTTTTATCCTATGGACCGGGCGCTTGATTTTCCATTGATAAACTGCAAATATAAACAGGTAAATAATAATGTCTACATATTTGATAGAATTAGGAAAAAATATGTTTTTCTTACTCCGGAAGAATGGGTTCGGCAACATTTGATTCATTTTTTAATAGATAATAAAAACTTTCCGGCCTCTCTTATTAAAATAGAAAGCGGGTTACGTTACAATCGTTTAAAAAAGCGCACCGATGTCTTAATCTACGACCGGTTGGGTCAGGCCATGCTAATTATTGAGTGTAAATCGGCAGAGCATAAATTAAGTTCACCGGATCTCAGGCAAGTGAGTGCGTATGGAGCCGCACTGAAACCTTCCTTTCTGGGAGTAACCAACGGGCTGACCCATTATTTCTGGAAGGTTGATTATAACTTAAAAACCACTTCCAGGATTTATGGTTTTCCTTCCTTCGAAGATTTATCCGGCAAATAACCGTTAACCGAGCTTAAATTAATTCCCTTTGCACTTTCCGTTCAGGTTCCGTATATCATCCTGGGTAACCAGAACCGATTTTTTGCCGAAAGTTGAAAGCACATAAGTGGAAATGGCGGAAATATCAAGGGCGGTCAGTTCGTCATTGACGGGCATCTCCTGGTCAAAAGTAATCCCATTCACCAAAAGATTTCCTTTCTTGCCATACCGGATTACACACAGAATTTCAGACTTATCCTTTTCAAGGAAATCGGAATTATTTAATGGAGGATAGAGTCGCCGAAGTCCCGATCCGTCATCCTGGTGGCAGTTACCGCAATTTGTTTTATAAAGCTTTTCCCCGAGGACCATATACTGATGGAATGTTTTTTTATCCTTAATTCCGGAATCATCGCCTTTACGCCCATTCAGACAGGACGAAAGGGCAACAATGAAAAAAAGGAACAGGATGTAAGTAATTATTTTATTGCATCCCATACTCGGCCAGCAGTTTCGGGATATCATTCATCAGGCGATTCACGTCATCTTCCTTGGTACCGTCATAAATACCTCGTATTCTCCTTTCAGGATCTACCAGGATGAGGGCACCATTATGCAAAAATCCGCCCGGGGCGGTTTTATCCTGCATGGCAGTGACCATATAGCTGTTCTGGCCGATCTCATAGATTTTATCCTGATCCCCGGTAACAAAATGCCATGTTTTGGAGGATACGCCTAGCCGGTCGGCAAAATGCCTGAGGACGGCTACGGTATCATGAACAGGATCGATCGTGTGTGAAAGGATGTTCACATTTGGGTCATCCTTAAATTTATCATAGACCCGTACCAGTTGGGCATTCATTTTCGGGCAGATGGTAGGGCAGGTGGTAAAAAAGAAATCCGCAATATAGATTTTCCCGTCAAAGGTCTTATTGGTTACGATGTTTGAATCCTGGTCAACAAAACTGAAATCTGCAATTTTATGATAGATAGTATCATACGTTTTTTCACCGTTTACGGTTTTTGCAACCAGTTTCTTTGAACCCAGGATCTGGAGCGGCTCATTACCTTTTTTACTTAGACACGAGAATAACAGTAAGCCCAGAAAGGCTAAATAAATTTTTTCCAATCGTAGCATTAAGCTTAAGTTTAATTTTCCTTTACAATCTTTTTCCTTGAGATGATCGATACGCGGTCACCAACATTCACAGTTCCCTCGTGAAGACAAAGGGAACGATAACCGAAATTTATGTCGTCGTCTTTCCGGCGATAATCGGATAAAACGGTAAGGGGTTCATTGTCAATATCTGCAGTTTCCTGATCAATATTTATTATTTTGCAACGGGCACACGGTTTTACACATTTAAATATTGCATTTCCTGTGGTAAACTCATCCAATTGATCTTCAAAATAAGCCTCTCCACCTTCTATGACAATATTCGGCCTGAAACGATCGACAGGAATTTCTTTTACCAGGCGTTTGTTCAGATCGTCAACGGAGGACCGGCTGATCACAAGGTAGGGAAATGAGTTGGCAAAACTGACGGATTCATCATTCACCGAATACTTTTTGTTTACCTGCCGACTTGTCGAATCATCCATATAAACAAGTCTGCAAAAGGTTCCCAGGGTATCCGAAAACCATTCATCGGCAACTTTACCTACCGGGGTGGCATACACCTCATCCTGAAATATCTGCACTGCGATTTTTTCATTGATACGGCATTGAATAGGAATGGAAATCGAGTCACGATTAAGAAGGGGACACCGTATGAACAAACCGTCCGAGGTAATCGCTGTTTTTATTAAAGCGAGGGTTGGAATATCTTTTTGTGTAAGGTATTTGCCTTCCTTGTCGGTGATCATCCATCGGCGATCGTATTGAAATCCCCGGATTTCGGCATTGGCCTTATCAACGCTGAAGCCTGCCAATGATTTTATGGGATAAATAAAAATTGCCCCGATGCGAAAATCTTCAATCATTCGCTATAAATTGCTCTTTCGGCTTAAAATTAACGATTAAAATATTAAATGGCATGATTAAAGGCGTGATATTCGATATGGATGGAGTTATTACCGATAATAATTCATATCATGAAAAAGCATGGGCCGAATTTTGCCTTTCGTATGGAATACGACTTTCCGTTGAGGAAGTTCACCAGTACATTTTCGGTCGTGTCGCCGGCGACACGCTGGAATACGTTTTTAAGAGGAAATTAAACCCGGGCGAGATTGAAAAATTTGTAAAACAGAAGGAAAAAATCTACCGTGATTTATATTCGGCTCATATAAAACCCGTAAATGGCTTAATCCAATTCATTCAGGAACTCAGGCAAAATAAATATAAACTGGCAATGGCGACATCGGCTCCTCCGGGTAATGTCGAATTTACGTTCGAACATATTCCGATTAGAGAATTTTTTGATGTAATCCTGGATGCCAGCCGGATTCAATACGGGAAACCGAATCCTGAGATCTATCAGAAGGCGATTGGAATGCTCAATCTTAATCCGGCGGAATGCCTCATTTTCGAAGATTCTCTTCCAGGCATCCGGGCAGCAATCGATTCCGGGGCTTATGTGGTCGGATTGTCAACAACACATGAAAGGGAATATCTTAAAGGACCGGCCAGAATCATCAGGGATTTTACGGAAATTAAGATAACAGATTTAAATAAAATAAGGGAAATAGTATGAATTTACCTGGTCAGAATGATTCCGCATAACTGATTAACTGAGGAAAAAATTCCTTAAAATCCAGTAAAAAACCCTCATAATTGCCTTTCAGATCGCCAATTGCGTTTTCCATTCCGGACTCAAAAGATGTTCTTCTTGATAATCCTTTCAATGATCGGTCAATGCCTTCAAGCGTGGCATAATTAAGCAACCAGTTATACTTAATCATCCAGGGCAACATTTGCCGGGCATCCGATGGCAGAACATCAAAATATTTGTAAATCACATCATACATGTGACTGCAAAATGAATTAAGGGGTTCCTTGCTGTAGGTATTCCAAGTGGTAGCCAGCATGTGATCGTAATATATATCCACGATGACCCCGGTGTAATGCCTGTATTTGTCCCTGATCCTGTTCTTACTCCGGATCACCACAGGGTGAAGATCAGTATATTCGTCAATTTTACGATGCAATTGAATTCCCCTGGCAATTTCAGGTTCGAAATTCTCTATTTGCCGCCCTTTCACAAAATCACCAATAAAATTTCCTACCATAACAGGGTCGGATGCGCCGGAAAGAAAACCATGGGCAAGAAAATTCATAAACTTTTTATACGAAAATTTTTGTGAAAGATTTGGTTGATCTTAAAAATTATTTTTTTATTTTCAAATTCTTGTTCAAATTCGCAGACTGTCATTGGAGATTTCTTGAAAATTTGTTTTGAATATTTTGTTTTAATACTGAGAAATGGATACCCGATATCAT
>CAYNCU010000185.1:0-8898 GCA_964395765.1 uncultured Roseivirgaceae bacterium
CGGTCTCATCACAGGAGGTTTCTATACCCAATACACGCATTTTTTCCGAATTTCGCCCGTTTTTTTCATTGCGCCTTTGCAAACAGCGCCGCCAATGAGTAGAATTTCCGCCTTTCACCCGGCTGATCAGGGTTACGGCCAGGCACCCGGATAAAGACCATGCCCGGTCATTAGCCTCCCAGGTAACGGAACTGATAAAAGGAGTGATCGGTTCCCAACGAGTCCTCGGGCCCGAGGAAAACCTGGTGCCGAAAATCAGGAATGAATTTTATTATAATTCGATCATCAAGCTGGAAAGAGAAGGACTTAACATAACGGCAATTAAAGAAGTGATCCGTGAAAGCAGCCGGTCGGTACTGGAAAATAAAATCTACAGAAAAGGAAAAATAATTTTCGATGTGGATCCGTATTAAATCAGGAGTGCATGAAGTTGTTGCGCAGATGAACACGGGGAAGGCACTGAGTGATACAAAGAAATCTCTGAGCTCCAAGTGGTACTTTAAGGAATATCTTCCTGCTTTCTTTATCCCACTTCGCTCGTTTCTTACCCGCCTGCCCGAATTATATTACGTCTCATTATATTTGCTGTTAATTAATGGAAAATACCTGCATGAAGGGAGGACGGATTTTTATTGTACCGATGTTTATGATCATGCTGGCCGACTTTTACGGCTGCAACCATTGTGACGATTGCGGGCCAAGCAGCAACTATCCTTATGTGAATGTAAAATTTTATAACATTGACAGCCTGACAAAGATCAATGACTCCATCGCGGTATTGAACGACAGCATTAATACGCTTAATAACCTGGTTAACCAGGGTGCGGATTCACTGGCACCGGTAGTGGCGGCATTAGAGAAAAACCTAACATCCGTTTCGGCCATCCAGGGCGTGATTAATTCAGCGAAAATAAAAATTGACAGCCTCGCTGCGAAGGATGCAGGAAATGTTCTCTATTTCACCGATTCCATCACCCATGACAGTCTTACATCATTTCATTTTCCATTAAAGATGACTGACGGTAATTCGGAATTTATTATTACCCTTGCGGGCCGGAAGGATACGCTCGGCCTCAATTACCAACTGATCTCGCTGGCCAACGGCTCCAATATTATTGTTCAGGCCTATGATCTTTCCATTTATAAAAGCACTTTCGATTCCGTAAACCTGGTCTGTAGAAAAGATTCATGTTTCAGCAATGACATTACGCTCAAAATATATTTTTAGGTTAACGCTTCCCTGCCTGCTGATTTTGGCGAGCCTTGAATCGAAAGCTTCATGGCTATACCCTCCGGATTCCGCGCAGCAAACCGTGGTAGTGGCCGACAGCACCGACACGACGAAAACACGTTTTCTCAATGATCTTGAAATTTTCCTGGATTACGGAAAGCTGATCACACTGCCTTTTAGTTTCGAAAAGAAAGGATTGGCAGGGGCCGGCATCTTCTTCGGAAATAATTTCGGGATCACTGTTGAAGGGGGTTACGGTAAGCTGATGCCGAAGGAGGTGTACCGTGACGCCGACTATACTATTGAAGGATTCTATGGCACGGCAGGTTTTAACTACCTATATGAATACAATCCGGGAACACGTCTAACCTTGGGTGCAAAATTCGCAGAAAGCCGGTTTTCGGACCAGGGCAACTTTACCGTGCAAAACCCGCTCTGGAATGACTACGCAGGACAATTCAGGAGGACGAATTTAAAAGCAGACTGGGCGGAGCTGGTGTTTAATTCCGAATCTTCCTTCAAAGGAAATCTTTTCCTGGGCTTTATGGCCCGGTTCAGGATCATGATCCGGTACCCTGATTATAATGACATCCCCGTTTATGCGGTGCCTGGCTACGGCCGCGCGGCTGACAAAACCACACCGGCTTTAAATATTTATATCAAGTACCTGTTTTTCCATGAAATGCCGGCTAAGAAAGAGTGATAATTCTGTTACACAGAGTTCTCTGCCGTTCTGAGAGTAACAACTTTCATCGTCATTTTGCTATCCCATTAAAAGAGTTACCCAGCTTTTCCAGGAACGAATGGGCCGTCAGGTCCGTTTGCAAGGGAACCACAGCCACATAATTATTTTCTATGGCCCACACATCATGATCGGAGCCGGAATCCATATTGATGAAATCGCCGGTCAGCCAGAAATACTGCACCCCGTTCGGGTCGAAACGCCGGTCGAATATTTCCTGCCACCGGGCGCGGGCCTGCCGGCAGGTCTTAATTCCCCTGATCGGCTCATTCCTCTTCTCGGGGAAGTTAACATTCAGGGCTACCCCGGGAGGTAAACCCTGCTGAATTACATTTCCGGTAATTTCCCGGATGAAAGGAGTGATATGGGACATGTCCGCCTCGGGGGAATAATCACATAAGGAAAAGCCGATGGCGGGAATATCATCGATGGCCGCTTCCAGGGCTGCCGAAATTGTACCGGAATAAACCACGCTGATGGAGGTGTTGGCGCCATGGTTCACCCCGCTTACCACCAGGTTGGGTTTTCTGTCTTTCAGGATATGATGTTTCGCCATTTTCACACAATCCGCCGGTGTTCCCGAGCACTGCCAGGCGGTAATCCCGTCGAAATCCCTGTTCTCGAATAAACGGATGGTCTTATTGACGGTGACGGCATGCGCCATACCCGACTGGGGTGATTCGGGAGCCAGCACCACCACTTCCCCGAATTCCTTCATGATATCCGTGAGGAAGCGGATCCCTTTGGAAGTGATGCCGTCATCGTTAGTAACAAGAATTAATGGTTTTTTCTCCCGGTCGTTCGTCATAGCAATTTTTAACCTCCCAAAAGGGAATTATAATAGGCAGTAATCCGCACCAGGTCTCCCCTGGAATCGGTCTTGAGGTGATTCTTCTTAATATACTGTTTAATCTGCGGGCCCCTTTTGTCCATGATATCATAAAGCTGGTATTTTTTCAAATTATACTGCGTGAAATTACCCTTGCTGTCAAGAAAAAAATACTGGTAACTCAGGCGAGTCCTCGTGGAATTCATAGTGCCCGGGTAATAATAATAGGAATATTGAGGTACGGTTTCCTGAACCATCACTTCCCGGGCCAGGAGGGTAAGTTTTCCTTCGTATAAAACTTCAAACAGCATGGGTACCTTGTAGTTCGATTCCCGGTAATACGGCACGGAATAAAAAGTACGGTACTGGTCGACGGTCTTATCGAAAATCGTGAATTTAATTATTTTCCTCGCCGTAAAGGTTTTCACCACGTTATCCGTGATCACCTCGATCAGGTCATTCTGCAAATTATATTTAATTTTTCCCACGATGGTGTCGCCTGAGGCCAGCACGACTTTCCCGTCGTGGAAAATTTCCGATGGGAACTGTTGTGCAAAAGCATTGGAACACAACAGGAAAAGCAAAATGATAAATGCTTTGTATTTAAACATTCACTACCCTTTATTTTTCATGGGAAAGAATCTTATGTCCCATTTTATCTCTCTTGGTCCGCAGATACCTGATATTATATTGATTAGGGGTGATCTCTATTGGCAGCACTTCGACGATTTCGAGGCCGTAACCGGTGAGCCCGGCTCTTTTTTTCGGGTTATTGGAAAGGAGCCTGATCTTGCCGACCCCCAGGTCTCTGAGGATCTGTGCGCCGATGCCGTAGTCTCTTTCATCCGGCTTAAAGCCAAGCTCGATATTTGCCTCTACCGTATCCATGCCCTGCTCCTGCAGTTCATAGGCCTTCATTTTATTCAGCAGGCCGATACCACGGCCTTCCTGGTTCATATAAACAATGATCCCCTTTCCCTCCTTTTCAATCATTTCCATGGAACCATGCAACTGGGGTCCGCAGTCGCACTTGCAGGATCCGAAAATATCACCTGTCAGGCAGGACGAATGTACCCTTACCAGCACCGGCTCGTCCTTTTTCCACTCGCCTTTGGTCAAGGCCAGGTGAATTTCGTCCGTATTCGACTGGCGGTAGGCCGTCAGGCGGAAAGAACCGTATTCGGTAGGAAGATTGACATTGGTAATCCTCTCTATAAGGGTTTCTTTTCTCAGCCTGTATTCGATCAGGTCTTCAATACTGATCAGGGAAAGCCCGAATTTATCGGCAATCTCCCTCAGCTCCGGGAGCCTGGCCATGTTGCCGTCCTGACTCATGATCTCCACCAACACACCGGCGGGCTGGAATCCAGCCAGTCTGGCCAGGTCAATGGTAGCTTCAGTATGTCCCGCCCTGCGGAGTACGCCCTCCTTTTTTGCTTTCAGCGGAAACACGTGCCCCGGTCGGCCGAGGTCTGCCGGCTTTGTCTTCGGATCGACAAGCGCTATTATGGTTTTTGAACGGTCTTGCGTGGAAACCCCGGTTGTCACTCCCTGGCCGATCAGGTCGACGGATACCGTGAACGGGGTGCCGTGCAAGGCCGTATTTTTGCCTACCATCAGGTCCAGCCCCAGCTCCTCGCAACGGCTTTCCGCCAGGGGTGTACAGATCAGCCCACGGCCGTGAATGGCCATGAAGTTGATGATTTCCGGGGTAGCACATTCGGCGGCACATATAAAATCGCCTTCATTTTCGCGGTTTTCATCATCTACGACAATGACCACCTTGCCAGCCCGGATATCCCGGATCGCTTCTTCGATCGTATTGAATAAATGTCTGTAATCCATTAAAAAATAATCATTGTTTGAATACAAAAATAGCTGTTTTCATCGAATTGGTGCCTGAGG
Organism: uncultured Roseivirgaceae bacterium; assembly: GCA_964395765.1. Classification (GTDB taxonomy): domain Bacteria; phylum Bacteroidota; class Bacteroidia; order Cytophagales; family Cyclobacteriaceae; genus DATDPY01. The sequence goes on from CAYNCU010000185.1 coordinate 4,708, forward strand.
AAGATCATAAATGGAGCTCGCAAAGGGAAATTATGGATTTTTTCTCGCTAAGGGGGGGTAAAGTTTCACGCAAAGGCGCAAAGAGCGCAAAGGAAAGAAGGCTAAGGAAAGAACGGCAAGGAAAGAACGCAAGGATAGAACGCTAAGGAATGAACGCTAAAGAAAGAACGCAAGTGATTTGATATTTAAGTATTTATGGGGTGTTCTTGCCAAATTTTTTATCCTGTAGTTGGAAACAGTCCGGTGAAGTATTTTGAGACTATAGCATCCGCGATCCGTTCCCCGTCCATGGCAGCGGAGGCAATTCCTCCGGCGTAACCTGCACCTTCGCCGGCGGGGAATAATCTTCCAAGCGAAATATGTTCCAACGTTTCATTGTCTCTCGGTATCCTTATTGGTGAAGAAGTTCTGCTCTCAACTCCTACCAGTTGTGCATCGTTAGTGAGATATCCTTTCATTGTCCGGCCGAATTCTTTTAAGGCGTAACGGAGTTTTTCGGTGACGGACCCGGGAAATAATTCCGGCAATTGTACAGGGACCACGCCAGGCTGGTAAGAAGTTGGCGGCAGGGAGGAGGAAACTTTTCTGTTCATAAAATCAACCATTCGCTGGGCAGGAGCCGATTGGGAATGTCCCGCCAATTCAAAGGCTTTTTGTTCCAGGGATTTCTGAAGTTCAAGCCCTGAGAATATTCCATATTTGACGAAAGGCAATAGTTCTTCTTCTGTAACCGCCACAACGATTCCTGAGTTGGCATACTTCGAGTCCCTTCGTGAAGGCGACATGCCGTTTACTACGATTTCTCCCGGGGCTGTTGCCGCCGGGACGATAAATCCACCCGGGCACATGCAAAAGGAAAATACGCCTGATGTTTTATTTTTATAATTCACCTTCGCGGCAAGGGAGTAGCTGGCAGCCGGAAGAAACTCACCACGGTTCCGGCAATGATACTGGATACTGTCGATCACGGATTGCGGATGTTCGATCCGCACTCCCATCGCAAAAGGTTTAGCCTCCAGGGCAATGGATTTTTCATGAAGCAGGTAATAAATATCACGCGCCGAATGGCCGGTGGCGAGGATGACTGCTTCGCCGGTAAAGCGGTTGCCATGCTGGTCGGTAACGCCGGTGATATTTCCGTCGCCAATCAATAAATCCGTAACTCGGGTATTGAGATGAAATTCGCCACCGGCATCCAGGATACTTTGCCGGATGGCAGTGACCACATCCGGTAATTTATTGGTGCCGATATGCGGGTGCGATTCTACCAGGATGTCAGAGTTGGCCTTGTGGGCAACAAAGATCTCGAGGATCCTCTTAATGTTCCCCCTTTTCGTGCTGCGCGTATATAACTTGCCGTCGGAGTAGGTCCCGGCACCGCCTTCGCCGAAGCAATAATTCGAATCGGGATTGACAATATGTTTTTTGTTGATATCGGCCAGGTCGCGCCGCCGGTTTCTAACGTCCTTCCCTCTTTCCAGGATCACCGGCTTGATGCCCAGTTCCAGGAAACGCAGGGCGGCAAATAATCCCGCAGGCCCTGAACCAATAATAAGCACCGGCGGGGATTTCCTGACATCCCGGTAACGCGGAGTATAGGTAATTACAGCAGCAGGTTCCTCATCGACATATACGATTGCATCGATTAAGATTTTTACCGGCACCTTCCTCGCATCGATGGAACGTTTAATCAATTGAACATTTGCCCCGGGTGTATCCGGAATGCCGTATTTCTTTAATAAAAACAAGCGCAGGTTCCCCTCATCGAACCCGATTTCCGGCAATACCGTTTCCCTGACATGTCTTCTCATGCAACGGGGTTATTTCTTTAAAGGCAAATTTAAGCCTAATTAGATCCTGATTTTCTATTACGTGGCGTTTTTTACCGCTCAAGGTTCAAAGCTTGATTGTAAATCTATTAATAGAATATTTTTTTAATATGTTTATGACAGTTATAAAATCTTGGGATGAATCTTTTCCACGAGGATCATGCGGATTGATCGCAAGAGATCTTATATCTTTTGAGCCTTCAGCTTTAAGTTATCTTCTATATAGGAATGCTTCGCCCTATAATCTGAAACCGAAACCTGCTAAGTAATAATAAATGGCGTAGGCGAAAAAGAAATGATAAAAATGATCAGCGTTATCCAGCCGATAATTTTCCGGCCCGGGGAAAGCGGCTCGTCATACAATACATGCGGATGGTAGATCCCTAAAAACCTGCCGATGAGAAATCCAAAGACCAACCATCCCTCATACCCGTGCGCATGGGGGAAAATATAAATTGTCAGGAATTGCACCGCCGTTATCCCCGCGGCGATCATAAGCTTCGTCAATGCCCGCGTCCGGAAAAAATACAGGCAGATAAAGAGGAAACCGACGTAGATCGGCATGCCGATCAGAATATCCTCCAGCGAATCATACGGACTGATGATTCCCAGGCCGGCGAAGAACAGGAATATTAAAAACAGCACCATGGAAATTCTCGAGTGATTCTTTGACCCGAAGAGACCGTATATCACATGCCCGCCGTCGAGCTGACCGATAGGAAGCAGGTTCAGGGAGGTAAAAAACAATGCCAGGTATCCCGCAAACAATAAGGGGTAGTGCATCATTTCATAAGGGTTGGGAACCAGCGACGGGTCCGGCGCCACGTAATGCCTGAAAAACCAGAACACCAGGTTATCGCCCAGTTTGATCAAACCCGGCTGGTTATATACATAATCCTTGTAATTCAATCCGTATTGTATGAAATCAGGATGAATGGTGAAAATATATTCAGGAGGCGGCAGGTGTGTGAAACCATAATACAGGATCCCCAGGGCCACCACAAACCCTGACAGCGGTCCCGCGACGCCGATATCAAAATATTGTTTTCTCGACCTCACCGGTTCCAGGATCCTGATCACCGCGCCAAAGGTACCTATTGAAAGGGGGATGCCGATAAACCCTAGCCAGTAAGGGAGGTACTTCGGCAGCGTAGTGCGGATATGATAATATTTTGCCGCAAAGAAATGGCCGAACTCATGGCAGGTAAGGATGCCCAGGAAAGGAATGGAATACCACATACCGTTCAATACCTCCCGGAACGACAAACCAGGGCTGTAATACATCAACGCCCTGCCCGTCATCCATTCGGCGCCGGCGATGGTGGTGGTAACGAAGGTAATGATCAGCAGCCCGAAGAATAATGTATACTTGCCGATCCTGATATTCAAAATTTTCATCTTCATCCCGGAATTTCGATGGAAGGCTGGTTCATGATCACCTGCATCACCTGCATACCCAGCAGTCGTGCAGATTCGATATTATCCCTGTTATCGTCGATCATTAAGGTTTCCGAAGGATCGAGATCATTATCACTCAACACGTATTTATAAATCTCCGGATCGGGTTTTCTCAACTTCAGATCATAGGAATAATAAAGCCTGCTGAAATACGAATAGATCCCGTTCCGGTTGCGGTCATCCGCAAAGAATTTTTCAAATCGCAGCCGGTGAATATTATTGGTATTGCTCAGCAGGTAAGTAGTATATTTTTTATGTGCATCCTCAAGCATTCTAATCTTATCCTCCGCCACGCCGATCAGCAGTGCATTCCAGGCATGGTCGATCTCCTCGTCGGAATTATTGCAATTCAATGATTTACGGACCTTATCGCGGAAAACCTCGTCGCTCATATTTCCCGCCTCGTACTGCCTGAAAAACAGGGTATTATGATAGATCCCCGTAATTTCTTCAACCGTTTTATTGCATAATGTTGAAAATTCGTGGTAAGTGCGGGAAGGGTCAATATCCATGATAACACCGCCCAGATCAAAGATGATATTCCTAATCGTTCCTCTTTCCAAATGAAGGTACAGGCTTGCCTATTAGTGAGCAAATATGTAACATTGCACTCCGAAATTCAAGCTGTAGGGGTAGAATTTCGTTCTTTAAAATAATGAGAAAAAAGCTTCGAAAGGTATTTTTCTCTATTTCACGATGTAGCTGAAAGCTCGAAGCAGAATATTTCGAATCCTTAAAGAGACGATATTCTATTTCATATAAGAAATCATCGGCTTTTATACTTTGGACATTGAAAAATTGAATATTGAATATTTGAGCCCTGCAGTATAAGCCGCAGGCTTATTACTGCAGGGCGGGCCCATAGCTCAGCCGGTTAGAGCAACTGACTCATAATCAGTGGGTC
>CAYNCU010000186.1:0-8885 GCA_964395765.1 uncultured Roseivirgaceae bacterium
TTCCAAGACTTTTTCCGAGCTGGAACAAAAATATGAACGTGAACCTTCGCCTGAAGAACTGGCGGACGTCCTCGACGTATCCTCTTCCGAAGTCGTGGATACCATGAAGATTTCCGGCCGACATGTTTCCATGGATGCCCCTTTTGCCCAGGGTGAAGAAAACAGCCTGCTTGATGTTCTTGAAAATGATACGGAAGAAAAGCCCGATTCCGGCCTCATGACAGATTCGCTTAGAAAGGAAGTGCAAAGAGCGCTATCGACGCTAACCCAACGTGAGGCGGATGTGATAACCCTGTACTTCGGACTTAACGGAGAACACGCCATGACTTTGGAAGAGATTGGTGAAAAATTCAACCTTACCCGCGAAAGGGTCCGTCAGATCAAGGAAAAGGCGATAAGAAGATTGAGGCATACCTCGAGGAGCAAGGCACTGAAACCCTATCTTGGTTAGGATTTTTGAATTAAGATTTCTGATTCGCAATATTCCATTTAAGATCTATTGTCGCCCTTATTTTAGGAAATCAGCATTCCTTTTTAACAATAAAATGTCCGTATTACAGGATATTGTCCTCTTGTTCAAGATTCGGAATTCTCAGATCTGAAATCAAAAAAACACGTTCCTTAATAATTCTTTAAGATCAGTTTAAACAATTCCCTGCTTTTCTGCACCTTATAAATAATAACCTCCAGTTTATATTCAATTATCCCGTTCAAACCTGGCTGCCAATTTGCCTTAACATATGAAAAAGGCATCATATTTGTTACATAAATTATGTCTTAAATTTTGAAGGAAAAGCAAAATTTAGACTGACATTATTACCGAATTAGTCAATTATTATTAAAATTTGAGGAATTTATGGGAACAGCAAAGCAAGAAGCAGAGGTATTAATACTAGGTTCAGGACCAGCAGGATACACCGCGGCCATCTATGCTGCACGGGCCGGATTGAAACCCGTCCTCTACCAGGGAGGTCAACCGGGGGGGCAGTTAACCATCACCACTGACGTCGAGAATTTTCCCGGCTACCCGAAAGGGATTCAGGGGCCCGATATGATGGTTGACCTGCAGAGCCAGGCTGAAAGATTCGGAACGGATATCCGGTATGGACTGGCTACTTCCGTAGATTTTTCCGGTTACCCTTTGAAGGTAACAATTGATGAGGAGATTGAACTTGTTGCAAAATCGGTGATCATTTCTACCGGCGCATCGGCCAGGTGGCTCGGATTGCCGTCCGAACAGAGATTAAACGGAAGAGGAGTATCTGCCTGTGCCGTATGTGACGGCTTCTTTTTCCGCAATACGGATGTTGCCGTTGTGGGAGGAGGCGATTCCGCTGCTGAAGAAGCAAGTTATCTTTCCAAAATTACCAGTAAAGTATATATGATCGTCAGAAGGGATGAATTACGGGCTTCCAAAATTATGCAGAAAAGAATTTTGAATAACCCGAAAATTGAAGTGGTCTGGAATTCTGTAACCGAAGAAATTGTCGGCGATAAAGAAGTGGAAGGAGTAAAAGTAAAAAATCTTGTGACCGGTGAAGTGAAGTTGATTCCAATAAAAGGATTTTTCGTTGCCATTGGCCACACTCCCAATACGGACCTATTCAAGGATTACATTGACAGGGATGAAAACGGATATATAAAAACGATACCGGGAACAACGAGGACAAATGTCGAAGGTGTTTTCGCCGCCGGTGATGCCCAGGATCATGTTTACAGGCAGGCCGTGACGGCTGCCGGAACCGGTTGCATGGCCGCCATCGACGCAGAACGTTTCCTGGCCCAGAAAGAACTAGAAGTTACTACCCAATAATTTGGAGAAATATTTACTTACTCTTCTTCTTTCTTTAGGTGTAATCCTGTTTACACGAGCGCAATCTATTCCTGAAAATAATCTCAAAAATATCGCCGGCTACAATGAAATTAAAAGTAACGCCGAGGCATTTAATTATACCGGGGAAGACATTAGCCAGCATTCTGACCTTCACAATACGGGTTCAGGAAAAAGCCAATCGACGCATATGCTGGTTCCTCCGGTTTTCCGTGATACCATAGTATTCCGGTCGAAGCTTGAAAATCTTCCTGCCTTTTATGTTACCCCGAACAATATTAAACTGGATTGCGTTTACGTCGATTCCTATGAATATTATAATGTCTGGAATACTCAAAAACTCAACCCGTATGGATTTGACGGTCTGGATCTCAAGGATACCATCCGGCTTCCCCTGTTGGATAAGGAAAAAAATGAAACCGACAGGAGCCCGTTGGACGATACCTATATTACTTCCGATTTCGGCCTGAGGAGAGCGGAATGGCATTATGGTACGGATATCAGGGTGAAAGTGGGAACGCCGATTTATGCCCCTTTCGACGGTGTGGTGAGGATCAACCAGTATGAACGCCATGGATACGGAAGGTATATGGTGATCCGGCATAAGAATGGACTTGAAACTTTATACGGGCATATGTCAAAAACATTGTATAAAGTGGGTGACGAAGTTAAAGCCGGCGATGTGATCGGATACGGCGGAAGCACAGGGCATAGCACCGGCCCGCATCTGCATTTCGAAATCAGGTACGAGGGAAATGCCATCAATCCTCATGATGTTTACGATTTCGATACCAATACACTGAAAGATTCTGTTCTTACGATTACGCCTGAAACTTTTGCCTATCTCAAAGAAGCAAGGGCAATTAGACGCGTTACCATCAGGAGGGGAGATACACTTAGCGGACTTGCCGTTCGTTACGGTGTAACGGTTACAAAATTATGCCGACTGAACGGTATATCCAGAAAAACGATTTTAAGGATAGGTCAAAAAATAAGAATCAATTGATGAAACTTGATGTATTAGCGGTAGGCGCACATCCTGATGATGTTGAACTTGGATGCAGCGGCACCCTTGCCGCGCTTATTGCCAAAGGAAATAAAGTCGGAGTACTTGATCTCACCAGGGGGGAAATGGGGACCCGGGGGTCGGCGGAAATCAGGCAACAGGAAGCCGAAGATGCAAGTAAAATAATGGGTTATGCAATAAGGGAAAATGCAGACCTTCCCGACGTCTATTTTCAGAATAATATCGAAAATCAGATTCGCATCGCCGGATACATCAGGAAATACCGCCCGGATGTTCTTATCACCAATGCCCCTAAGGACCGTCATCCCGATCATCCTAAGGGCTCCGCATTGCTAAATGAGGCCTGGTTCATCGCCGGTTTATCAAGACTTAAGATTGTCCATGAAGATAAAGAACTACCGCCCTGGAGACCGTCTGTCATATATCATTATATCCAGGCCCAATACATCCTTCCGGAATTCATCGTCGATATTTCAGGATTCTGGAACAAAAAAATCGAATCCATAAGAGCTTACCGATCCCAGTTCTATGACCCATCCAGCAAGGAACCGGAAACTTATATTTCACAGCCGCATTTTCTTGATTTTATTGAAGCGCGATGCAAACAGTGGGGACAGGAAATAGGTACCGAGTATGGTGAAGGATTTTCCGCTGAAAGAACAGTGGGGGTGAAAGATCTTTTAGATCTGATTTAAAAAGACCATTAAATATCTTTTAATTTAATATGTCTTAGCTTTATGATTCGGCGCACGGGAAGGCTACGGTATAATTACCCGGCGCTTTGCCCTGGGATTAAATAACGTTTATTTTTCGTATGAAAATTTTACCTTTCCGATACCCCATTAAAGAAAGTGAAATCCCCCAAGATTCGGGAGGACATTCCTGATTTATTCTAATCATTTTAACGCGGTTCATTTAATGTTCTATCAATGGTTCTGAAAGCAAATAAAAGCTCCTTAATATCCGTATCATTTATATCCCGCTTGTAATTTTCTTTCAATAACCATGAGGCTGCTGGTCCGACAGGTACGTCCGGAATATGATTTCTTTTAGAATAATTCAGGTATTTAATAATTTTTAAGCCATTCAGCCACGAGAAAATCTTATACCGGTAGACCTTCATGCTTGTTGAAGATTGCCTGCATTCCAGGATCTTTGAAATCCAGTTTTCATTTCCGAAGTAAGAAAGGAGGAAAGAGGGAATTTCAACCGTGGATAAAAATTCCTTGGGATTGATATGGTCGTAACATGAATTAATGATATTTATAAACTTTTTAAGCCCGATAAAAATCAATGGGTTATAGGTCATAAAAAATTCAGGCATTTGGCCTGTCCAGTCTTTCATTGATTTTCCCGTCCCGAAAGGCACCCTCCCGGAAACTCTCGGACTGGGCATGATCCTGGTTTTCCTGATTTCGTGAAAATTCCCCAGGCAGGCAATTTTCTGAATAAAATAAAAGTCTTCGCCTGCCTTCCTGGTATTCATCCCGCCTTGTTTCATATATACATAAGCCGGAATCGCGATCGTTGAACCGAGCGTATAGGTGGCATATGGGAAATCCGCATAACGCAGGGCATGGGTAAGGTATCGCAGATGTAATTCATAATTAATAATTCCATTATTAAGCCCGGAAGGAGAATCTTGATCGATAGGATGTTCAAAATATACCGTTGCGCCTGAGGCCTCTGGATGTTCAGCAAAATAACTTATAACCTCCTGATAATAATCAGGATCACACCTGCAATCTGCATCAATACATGAGATAATTCCCCCTAAATTTTTTATTCTTTCAAAACGTCGGAAGGCTTCATCCATACCAATTTTTCTGGCAAGGCCTACACCCGCCGATCTGGCGGGGAGATCAAAGGCTTTAATAATATGAAATTTCAGCCAGGTTCTGCGATTCACCGATAACCACTCGTTAGCTTCGAGGAATGTTTTTTCATTCAATTTACGTATTGATTCAGCACAGTTTTCAGGATGATTTATTACTACAATTATTTCCACCGCAAAACCCGGGTTGGTACATTGAATCAGACTTTGCATTGTGCCCATCAGATCGTTTTCAGCAAAACACGGGATTGTAACTATTAATTGAAGATTTAAATCAAGGCTGTTATTATGCAGAAATTCAATGGGATAAGCATACCTTTCCAGGTATACCTGGCTTAAAGGTTTCTTCACGGCGCAATTCTCTCTTTAATCCAGATCCCGGATTCATTCAGTGAATAACTGATCCGGTCGTGCATACGGCTTGGGCGTCCCTGCCAGAAGCTGATGACTGATGGATTCACTTCGAAGCCGCCCCAGAAAGCCGGACGGGGAACACTTCTTCCGATATATTTAGCTGAAAGCTTAAAAAATTCCCTAAGAATAGTCAATCTTGATTTAATTACCTGGCTTTGGGGCGAGACCCAGGCGCCAATCTGGCTGGACCACGGTCGGCTTTTGAAATATTCATCCGAGTTATCCGAAGAAGTTTTCACGGCACGTCCCGATATATTAACCTGGCGTTCAAGTTCTGACCAGTAAAAAGTAAGAGAACAATTAGGGTTTTTTTCCAGTTCAAGGCCTTTTCGGCTCTTATAATTAGTATAAAAATAGAATTTACCGTCGATCAGGCCTTTTAATAACACCATTCTGGAAGAAGGATACCCATTTTCGCTTACTGTTGACAGGCACATTGCCGTAGGCTCGGGAACTGTAGCATCGATGGCTTCCTGCAACCAGGTTTCGAATTGTTCTACCGGGTTGTCCTTAATATCCGAAATCGATAATTTCTTTCTTGAATATTCTTTCCTGATATCGGCAATTTTTAATTCCATAAAATATTTATTAGCGTGGAGGTAAGGAAAGCCTGCCATGTAAGAATGTAATATTAAAAGAAATTTTTTTTATTTGGAATTACTTGCGTAAATGCTATGTTTTGTAAAACTTAACCCTGTCAACGTTGAATTCGTAATTATAGAAAGAAAACCAAGGAGAATTTCGTATTGTATAATGGACTATTTCAATTATCAGAAACCGATTCTTCCTAAGAAAGGCGACCTGTTGATATCAGAACCGCTTCTTCCGGATCCCAATTTTGAACGTACGGTTGTGCTGCTGTGCGAACATAATGACGAAGGATCCATCGGTTTTGTTCTCAATAAGCCTTCCGTATTGCAATTTGAAGAAGCGGTGGAGGGAATTGACGGATTTACTGCTCCATTATATGTCGGAGGCCCGGTACAACAGGACACCCTTCATTTTATATATCGCGGAAATTTTGAACTGGAAGGAAGCATGGAGGTTACCCGTGAAATAGGGTGGGGAGGTAATTTTGAACAGCTTTTGACCATGATAAACAGCGGGATGGTGGATAAGAATAATTTCAGATTTTTTGTAGGTTATTCCGGCTGGTCACCCGGTCAGCTTGACGAAGAATTAAAACTAAAATCATGGATTGTAATCAATAATGCCAATGCAAGCCATGTTTTCGATATTGACCCCCGGGAACTGTGGAAGAAGTTATTGGAAGAACTGGGCGGAAAATATAAAATGTTTTCAAACTATCCGGTAGATCCCCGTATGAATTAAAAAATTTAGCAATATTTCGATTTATTGACGAAATTCGCCTTGTTTTTTAAATTTTATGAATAAATTAATCGACGGAAAGGAACTTGCCGGGGATTCTGCGGTGGATGAAGGCATATTCGATGCAAATCAAATTCCCGAGTCAGCAACAGATTTAACCGGTTTAAGTTCAGCATTTGGTACAGATCTAATATCTGTTAACGTTAAAAAAGGTATGACACAATCTTTAGAACTAAAAGAGGATGGTAACCTCGACAAAAAAACTCCTGATTCAGAAGAAAAATTAAACGAAGCTCCGCTGGAAGCTCCCCGGAATGAGGAAGAAATTACCGGCATGGAAACCTCCTCCGATAATTCAGAGAATACGGATATTGATGCTTCAAAGCCCGCTAATAATCAAGAATCGCCGCATGTTGACGGAGAAAAGCCGGTAAAGGAGAATCAGGAGAAAAAGGAAGAGAAGGAAGAACCTGCCTCCGAACATGAAGAAAATTCTTCCGATGGGGAGGAGACAGAAGAAGAGGATAATGAAAATGACTATAGCAATTATACAAAACAGCAACTATTTAACGAGCTTCAATCCCTGTTAAATAATAAGGAAGCGGTTGCCATTAACCGCCAGGTAAATGCCATTAAAAGCAGTTATAATGACCTGGTAGAAGAGGCGCAGAAGGAAACGAAAGATAAGCCGGGGGATGGTGAAACAGGAATAAGACCTAAAAAAGACAATCTCGATAGCCGGTTCGAAGCATTACTGAACCGTTATAAGGCCCGGAAGCAGAATTTAAGCGCAGACCTGGAAAAGCAGAAGGAGTTGAACCTCCAGAAGAAACACGAAATACTTGAAACTTTACGACAGCTAATCGATGCGGAAGAAACCAACACCAGTATTTCCGCATTAAAAAAGATCCAGCAGGAATGGAAATCCGTAGGCCCTATTCCGCACCAGTTCAATCGTTCACTCTGGGCTTCTTATAATGCATTGATTGACCGTTTTTACGATAACCGGTCAATTTATTTCGAACTCAAGGAACTTGATCGGAAAAAAAACCTGGAGGGAAAAATTGAAATATGTGAAAAGGCTGAAAAACTTACACAGAATACCAACCTGAAAGAAGCGATCAAGGAGCTTAATGAACTGCATGAAGAATTCAAGCATATCGGGCCGGTTCCCCGGGAACAACAGGAAGTGATCTGGCAGCGGTTCAAAGCGGCGTCAGACCAGATCTATTCAAGAAGAAAAGAATACCTCCATGATCTGAAAAAGAACCTGCAGGAAAACCTGGAAGAAAAGAAAAAATTAGTGGAAGAAGTTGAGAAGTTCACTGCATTCGATTCTGAAAGCATTGTTGAATGGAATAACAAGACCAGGGAAATTCTTGAAATCCAGAAAAAATGGGAATCGACGGGAGCCATGCCCAAGGAACATACCAAAACGGTGAACAAAAGCTTCTGGTCGGCGTTTAAATCCTTTTTCAGTAATAAGAACAAATTTTTCAAAAAACTGGAAAGCAAAAGAGAAGAGAACCTGCAACGTAAGGAGGAACTGGTAGTGAAAGCGGATGCCTTAAAAGAATCGGATAACTGGGAAGAAACCGCCAGCCAGCTGAAAGAGTTACAGATGGAGTGGAAAAACATCGGACCGGTTCCGGAAAAAATGAAGGACGATGTCTTTAACCGTTTTAAAAAAGCCTGTGACGAATTTTTCGAGCGCAGGAGGCAGCATGGTAAGGTAGTTGAATCCGAGTACAGTGAAAACCTGAAAAAGAAAGAAGAGATCTGTACCGAGATGGAAAACATGATCGGAGATAAATCTTTTGACATAAATAAATTCCAGGAACTTCAGGCAACATTCGAACAAATCGGATATGTACCGCGTAATTCCATCAAAAAGATCCAGAAAAGATTCAATGCCATCACCGAAAAATTCCTGGATGAAGCCAATGTTTCCGATGAAGAAAAGAATGAAATAAAATTCTCCGCCGAGATCAACAAGATCCGCAGCGGACCTGACAGTAACCGCAGACTGCAGCGGAAGGAAACTGAAATCAGAAAACTGATCAACAAGCTGGAAAACGATATTGCGATCTGGAAAAACAACCTCGACTTCTTCAAGGAATCGGATACCGCCGAAAAGCTGAAGGCGGAATTCAACGAAAAAATTGATAAAGCCTCGACCCAACTGAGTGAGCTTAAGGAAGAGCTTAAGATGATCATTAAGTATTAGTTACTGATTTTTTAGTCTAATCAGCCGCTTGGGTTATATAGCAATAGATTTTCCATCAACATCATAGACAATCGGCAATTAAAAAGTAGTGATTACCTTTAATTATAACATTAAGCTATATATTTTTGCATCCGTTTCCAGACTAAAAGCCTCCATAGCTCAGCTGGCCAGAGCAGCTGATTTGTAATCAGCGGGTCGTTGGTTCGAATCCGACTGGGGGCTC
>CAYNCU010000187.1:0-8794 GCA_964395765.1 uncultured Roseivirgaceae bacterium
GGACAGGCTGTGACGGCAGCCCGCCGAGAAGCGTCGTCGGATTACAGCCGGTACTCGAACCCGGCGAAAACCACCAGTACGTTTCCGGCTGCAATCTTCGTTCCGGCATGGGCAAAATGTTCGGCTTTTACCTGATGGAAAGAATCGTTGATGGAAAAAAATTCAAGGTCACCATCCCGGAATTTACCATGATCGCTCCATTTCTTTTACAATAAGGTTTGCAGACTTTTTTCAGAATTAAATCCTGGTTGCGTCATTCCCTGCTTGAAATTGACGAATATTCCATACACAGCCCATTCCTTTACGAATTTTATAACCGTTGTTTTAAAAATATCCGTATCTCAGGCAGGTCGGAGACGATTGAATCCATACGCCGTGATGCCTTGCATGATAAAAGCCGGATCACTACCGGGATCATTGGCGCTTCCTCCGAATATAAAAAAATTCAGCGGGAACCAGTCGGAAAAATCGCCGGGAAAGGGATCACTTCCTTAAAATATTCATTGCTTTTTCAGAATTTGATCCGGCACTTTGATTGCCAGGCCATCCTGGAACTCGGCACATCTCTCGGTATCAATACGCTTTACCTTGCCGGATCCGGGCCAGGGGTTAAGGTTCATACGATGGAAGGAAACCCCGCACTTTGCAGTTACGCGTCAAAGGTTTTCAGCAGGGCTTCTCCGGGAAATATCACCCTGGTAGAAGGCAACATTGACGAAACGCTTACCGGGTATGTTGTTAATGCCAACCACCCCGATTTTGTTTATTTTGACGCAAACCATAAATATAAACCTACCCTTCATTATTTTTCAGTTCTGAATACCACAAGAACGAGCCACGCGGTTTTCGTTCTGGATGATATTTATTGGTCCGAAGAAATGGCAGAAGCCTGGGAAGTCATACGCCATCACCCGGATGTAAGAGTTGATATCGATCTTTTCCAGGCGGGGCTCCTTCTTTTTCAACCCGATCTGCCCAGGCTTTCTGTTCGTCTGGCATTCTGATTTATTCGAAAATACACTGATTACATTAAAGGGCTAAAATAAAGGAACCGAATGGAAACAGGGAACAGGGTTCAACAAGTTGACTTCCCAGTCATTTTGACATACCTTTGCAAAAATTTTTAAGATTTTTTATTATGACTGAATCGGTTCAAAAAGAAAGTCCTCAAAACAAGAAACCCAGGGATTGGAGGTTTATCATCATTACCCTCATCCTGGCAGTAATTATTATCGAGTTGATAAATATTTTATATTCTGTTCATACCAGCAATAAGTTCAACGCCCGGATTGAAAGCGCAAGGGATACTATCGCGGTTCTGCAAAATCAACTTCAGGAAAGGGCTACAGAGATGCAGCGACTGGGCGGCAATATTTCAGATTTAAACGATGCAATTAAACAGTTGGAGGAGGAAAAGAGGCAACTGGTTACACGGGGTGAATATAACGCCAAGCAGATGGCCACCCTGAGAGACAAGGTGGAAGGTTTCCGGGAGCTGCTGGTAATGAAGGATAAGGAAATCGAACACCTGAAGGATGTGAACCAGCAATTAATGTCGGAAAATACGGACCTGAAAACTACCCAGAACAAGCTGCATGAAGCGCTCGACCAGGAAAAGCAGACCAGTAAACAACTACAGGGCAAGGTGGAAGTCGCCCAGCACCTGAAAGCGGAAAACATCAATATTCTCGTTCTGAACAGCAGGGGGAAGATCCGGGACAGTAACTTCAAAGCGCGTTTTATTGACAAGATCAGGGTTGAATTCAATATCGCCGATAACCCCATTGCCCCGATTGAGGGTAAGGATATCATGATCCAGATTACCGGCCCGAACAATAACATACTTTTTGATGTCGAAAAAGGCGGGGGAACCATGATCCTGGACGGCAAGGAGCAGTTTTTTACATTGAAACAGCATATCCTTTTTGATAATTCGCAGCAAAAGCTCCAATATGATTACGAAAAGGGCAGCGAATACGAACCGGGGAGGTATGTGGTCAAGATCTTTACTGACGGTTACGAGATGGGGGAACAGGCTTTCCTGATAAAATAAAAAACAATTTTTATAAGATTTTTTTTAAATAATTTATCGGATTTACTTTTCGGGAGGCCTGAAGCCGGACGATTTGGTTCCGGAATCGGATGAACGATACTAATTAGGAATTCAAGAAGGATAAAGGAAATAATGAACAGTGGCAGTGGATGATTTAATTTTGTTCACTGAGGCTGACGGGAAGCCGGCAATAGGTAACGTTATATCTCTCAATTTGGTGTTTGGGTTCGGGTGAAGCAAATAATCGTTATTTGAATTTTCTATATTCAGTTGATCTTCAAAGTCTTATGAATTAAATATTTCTTTTAAAACCATCGGATGCCTTGTATTTAAGCGATTTACAGTCTATTTTTGCCGTTCTAAATTCAATATCTGTATAATATGCAGTATTACGAGACAGTATTCATTTTAACTCCCGTTTTGTCTGAACAACAGATGAAGGATGCTGTCGATAAATTCAAAAAGGTGCTTGATGACCAGAAAGCGGAAATCACACACGAAGAAAACTGGGGATTGAGGAAGCTGGCTTATCCCATCCAGCATAAGTCGACCGGTTTTTATCATTTGTTTGAATTTAAGGCAGAACCCAAAACGGTTTCCGCGCTGGAAGTAGAGTACAGACGCGACGAAAAAGTAATGCGTTATTTAACGGTAAGCCTTGACAAGCACGCCGTTGCTTATAACGAAAAACGCAAGAAGGGAGAATTCAACAAAAAGACCGATCACAAAAAAGAGGAGGAGGTATTATCATGACACTACAAAATGAACCCTTAAACCGCGGCGAAGTAAAGAAAAAATATTGCCGTTTCAAGAAAAACGGGATCAAGTACATTGATTACAAGGATGCGAACTTCCTCCTGAAATTCGTGAACGAACAGGGCAAGATCCTCCCTCGTCGTCTTACCGGGACCAGCCTGAAGTACCAGAAAAAAGTGGCCCAGGCTGTTAAAAGGGCAAGACACCTTGCACTTCTCCCCTATGTAACCGATTCCCTTAAGTAATTTAATTTTCTGAAACCATGGAAGTTATTCTGACACAGGATGTAGCCGGGATCGGGTTTAAAAATGATACCGTAAAGGTAAAAGACGGTTTCGGCAGGAATTATCTTATCCCAAGGGGATATGGAATAATTGCCAATAAAATAAACAGGAAAAAAACCGATGAAGATATCAGGCAGGCAGCCCATAAAGCCGAGAAGATTAAAAATGACGCAATGGCCCTGGCCGAATCGATCGGCGAAACTACCCTCCAGGTAGGTGCCAAGGTAGGTGAAAGCGGAAAGATCTTCGGCGCTGTAACGGCTTTGCAGATCGCCGATGCACTGAAAGAAAAAGGCTTCGAAGTAGACAGGAAAAAGATTTCATTTAACTCCGAAGTGAAAGCCGTAGGGGATTATGCCGTGACCCTCAATCTTCATAAGGAAGTTAAAAAAGTAGTGAAATTCAAGGTTATTGCCGACTGAAATAAAAAAGTCACACTGTAATAAAGCGTTTCATCAACAGTGAAACGCTTTTTTGTTTATAAACGATTCCATAATTTTAGCTATGAACCTCCGGACTGAACTGAAAATCAAGCCTTCCAGGGAACAGATCAGTTATAAAGATCCTGTCCTGCTGATGGGTTCATGCTTTTCTGAAAATATCGGCAAAAAACTGGAAATCAATAAATTCAAAACACTTGTCAATCCCTTCGGTACCTTGTATAACCCTCATTCCTTGTTCAAGGCAATAAAAAAAACCATGTTGAAGGATACGAAACTGGATGAGAAAAATATCATCCTCAACCAGGGTGTTTACCGATACCTCGATTTTCATTCGGCCCTGGCTCATGCCTCAAAAGAGGAATTGTTGAAATCGGCTGCCGGCAGGATTGAAAGTACGGCAAATTTTCTGGTTGAGGCACGATGGCTGATCATTACTTTCGGGTCCGCCATAGTTTACAAGTACAGGAAAACCAATGAAATCGCAGGGAATTGTCATAAGCTCCCTCCTGATAATTTTGAGAGACAATTCATGAAGACAGAAGAAATCATAATGGAATTTGACGAAGTTTATTCAAAGCTTTCAGGATTTAACCAGAATATAAATATCATACTTACCCTAAGCCCCGTAAGGCATACCAGAGAGGGCTTCGAAGATAACCAGGTGAGTAAATCCATTCTGCGCCTGGCCTGTTCGGAAATCATCGCTCAATATAAAAACGTATCTTATTTCCCTTCATATGAGATCATGATGGACGACTTGCGGGATTACCGGTTTTATAATGAGGATCTGGTGCATCCCAATTCGCTGGCGATAGATTATATCTGGGAGAAATTCTGTGAAAAATATATGGATGAGGAAAGCCTGTCCTTCCTGAAAGAATGGAACAAGATCCTGAATGCCCTCAGTCATAGACCTTTCCATCCTGAAACGGAAGAGTATAAACAATTCGTAAAACAAACGGTTGAAAAACTGCTGGCCCTGAAAGACAAGGTCAATGTGGACGATGAAATAAAAAATCTGGAAAGCAGATATGACCCAAGCTAGAGGCAAACCCAACCACCTGATTCATTCGACGAGCCCCTATCTACTGCAGCATGCCTATAACCCGGTCGACTGGCATCCCTGGGGCGCAGAAGCGCTTCAGAAAGCAGCCGGCGAGGATAAGCCCATCATTCTCAGCATCGGCTATTCGTCGTGTCACTGGTGTCATGTGATGGAACGTGAATCCTTTGAATCGGAAGAGGTAGCCGATATCATGAATTCCCGTTTTGTTTCGATCAAGGTGGACCGGGAGGAAAGGCCCGATATCGACCAGGTATACATGGAAGCCGTGCAGGCCATGGGCGTTCACGGAGGCTGGCCATTGAATGTTTTTCTTACTCCCGGTCAAAAACCTTTTTACGGCGGTACTTATTTCCGGCCGGAAGCATGGAAAAAATTACTCGTGGAGATTTCGGACACCTATAAAAATCAGCGAAAAGAGATTTTTGAATCGGCGCAAAAGTTCAGTGAGTATATCGGGGGCAGCGAACTGGGTAAATTCAATATTGTCCCGGATAACAACTTCAATCCTGAAGATTTTTCCGCTCCGATGGAAAAGCTTGCTTCACAATTCGATAAAATTCACGGAGGCTTCCGGCGTTCCCCGAAATTTCCAATGCCTGGCTTATGGAAATTTTTTTTGAATTACAGTTTTCTTACCGGGAATGAAGCCCTTAAACAGCATGTTTTCCTGACCTTGAAAAAAATGGCTATGGGGGGTATCTACGACCAGGTGGGCGGCGGTTTTTCACGCTATTCCACCGATGAGCGCTGGTTTGCACCGCATTTTGAAAAAATGTTATATGACAATGCCCAGCTGATAAGCCTGTACTCGGATGCCTACCGGTTAAACCCGGATCCGTTATTTAAAGAAGTGGTCTGTCAGAGTGTAGAATTCATACAACGCGAAATGACAGGAGAAAATAATGGATTTTATTCGGCTCTAGATGCCGATTCGGAAGGGGAAGAAGGGAAATATTACGCCTGGACGGAAGCCGGGATCGATAAATTACTGGGTGACGATGCCGGAATAATGAAAAGTTACTGGTCTGTATCCGGAACCGGAAACTGGGAACTCAATAAGAATATCCTGGCAGTACAGAAAGACCAGGAAGACTTTTGTGAGGCTCACGGAATAAACACTGACAAATTTGAATGGATCCTGGAAAAATCAAGGAGGCTGATGTTTAGCGAAAGAAATAAAAGAGTCAGGCCCGGGCTGGATGATAAAGTAATTGTTGCCTGGAATGCGCTGATGATCAAAGCCCTTGCAGACGCTTTCCTGGCTTTCAGCGAGAAAAAATTTCTTGAATCCGGGCTGAACAAAGCGGAATGGCTTACATCCTTTATGGGCAAAAACGGAAAGCTGCCGCGGACCATCACTGCTGCGAACCTGTCGTCAGGCTACCTCGACGACTATGCCTGCCTCTCGGAAGCTTTCCTGTCGCTCTACCACGTTACCTTTGAAGAGAAATGGATCCAAAGAACAAAACTGCTCGTTGATTATGTCATGAATAATTTCCGGGACCCAGATGAAAATTTATTTTATTATTCCGATGCTTCTGCTGAAAACCTGATCGCCAGGAAAAAAGAAGTTTTTGACAATGTAATTCCCGGATCCAATTCGGTCATGGCTATGTGCCTGTTCAGGCTGGGCACCATGCTTGGAAACGAATCTTATACTTCCACGGCGGTGAAAATGATTTCGGGGATACAGCAGTTGTTAAAAACCGAACCGGAATATCTATATAACTGGGGCAATCTATCCCTTCTGCTTGCCCGGCCGACGGCTGAAATAGCCGTGGTAGGAAAAGAATTCCGATTATTCGGCCAGGAACTTGAAAATTATTTCTATCCGGGAAAAATTGTAATGGCGACGGAGAACGAAAGTCCCTTGCCCCTCTTTGAAGGCAGGCCGGCAGCGGACAACAAAACAACTATTTATGTTTGTTACGACAAATCCTGCCGTCTTCCGGTATATTCGGTACAGGATGCCTTAAACCTCCTCGAATAGATGAATGCCGGGGCCACTCAGGAAAAAAATAAAGATCAGCAGAATAGCAAATTCGCCGATGTTATCCTGCCCTTGCCGCTTCCGAAAGCCTACACCTATTCCATTCCCGAAGAATTTGCCAGGGGAATTTCCACCGGTTCCAGGGTGATTGTCCAGTTAGGTTCAAAAAAAGTGCTGACTGGCGTGGTCGCAAATATTCATACGGAAGTTCCCGGGAATTACGATCCCCGGCCGTTAATGGATGTGCTTGATGAAAAACCCGTGATTAACCCGGTTCAAATCGGCCTTTTCGAATGGATTGCCGGCTACTATTTATGTTCCGTCGGAGAAGTATTGAATGCGGCGCTGCCTTCCGGTCTCAAGCTATCCAGCGAATCAAAGATCATGCTTCACCCCGAGTACGATTATGAGGAAGATGATCCGCGATTAAACCGGAAGGAAAACGATCTTCTCCTGGCGCTCATGAATGACCGGTCCGTGACCTACCAGCAGGCAGCGAATTTGCTGGATCTTAAAAATGCATATCATATCATAAAATCCCTTCTTGCAAAAAACGCGGTGCTGATTTACGAGGAAGTAAAGGATAAATATGTCCCGAAAAGAGAAAAAAGGGTCCGCCTGACTTCATCTTATGAAAAAGATCCTTCGTTGATAGAAGAGCTTTTTTCAAAGCTTGAAAAAAATCCACAGCAGGAAAACCTGGTATTGCAATACCTGAAATATGTCAATGTTATGGAGAAGCCGGTGGAAAATCAAAGCGGTATTCCGAAAAGCCAGGTACTGCTGGAAGGCTCGGTATCGGCGCTTAAGACATTGATCAGGAAAAATATTATTGAAGAATTCCAGGTGGTGGTTCCCCGCTTTCCCGAACTCCAGGCTCAGCAGATCCGCAACCGGCTTACACCGGAACAGGATGCGGTAAAAAAAGAAATTGAAAAATTACTTCCCGAAAAAGATGCGGTCCTTTTACATGGAATTACAGGCAGCGGTAAAACGGAAATTTACACCGAACTGATCCACGATTACCTGGAAAAAGGATACCAGGTTCTTTACCTGCTTCCGGAAATTGCGCTGACCACCCACATTGTTTCACGGCTTAAAACGGCTTTTGGCCCGAAGCTAGGTGTATATCATTCCAAGTACTCCGATAATGAACGGGTTGAAGTCTGGCAGGGCGTGCTGGAGGGCAGATTCCAGGTAGTTACCGGTGTGCGGTCTGCCGTATTTCTGCCCTTCCCCAGGCTTGGCCTCATCATCATCGATGAAGAACATGAAACTTCCTATAAACAGCCTGATCCCGCACCACGGTACCATGCCAGGGATGTGGCCCTTGTCATGGCACGGCAAATGAATGCCCGGGTATTGCTCGGATCGGCCACTCCTTCCATTGAATCGTTTTACCATGCTAAACAAGGGAAATATGGTTTTGTGAAACTCGAAAAGAGATACGGTAAGGCCGTCATGCCCGAGATCAGGATCGTTAATACCCGGAAGGAACGAAAACAGAAGCTGATGAAAAATGAATTCACTTCCGTTCTGGTCAGGGAACTTGAAGACGCATTAGAGCATAGGAAGCAGGCCATACTTTTCCAGAACCGGCGCGGGTATTCGCCCTATATCACCTGCGAAGACTGCGGCTATATTCCGCAGTGTCACCAGTGTTCCGTAAGTCTGACTTACCACCTGCATCATGAAGAAATGGTTTGTCATTACTGCGGTTATAAAACCTTTATCCCGGGTACCTGCGAACAGTGTGGTTCCAACCGGATGAAGACGGTCGGCTTCGGAACGGAAAAAATCGAGGATGACCTGAAACTTATGATCCCGGAAGCCAACATCCAGCGGATGGATCTGGATTCGACCCGCAGCAAGCTGAGCTACCAGAAGATCCTCGACCGGTTCAGCAGCGGCAGCATCGATTTCCTGGTGGGAACGCAAATGGTTACCAAAGGCCTCGACTTCGATAATGTAAAACTGGTAGGCATCCTCGATGCGGACCGGATGATCGGCTTCCCGGATTTCAGATCCGCGGAAAGGGCATTCCAACTGATGGTACAGGTGAGTGGCAGGGCCGGCCGGAGAGAGGAACAGGGCACCGTGATCATCCAGACTTCGAATCCCGAACACCCGGTCATCAAAAAAGTGATTGAAAATGATTTTGACGGCATGGTTAGTGACGAACTGGAAGAAAGAAAAAAATTC
>CAYNCU010000188.1:0-8780 GCA_964395765.1 uncultured Roseivirgaceae bacterium
AGCTGGATCGTGATGCTTTTATGGAATGCAATCCTGCCGGATATTCTTCCGGTTAAAGCGATCAGTTATAAGCAGGCCATAGGAATCTTTATTTTAAGTAAAATACTTTTCGGCGGTTTCCGCTTCATCAGACGCGATCATAGATTCCCTAATTTTGTCGGTCATTTAAAAAACAAATGGGCAAATATGAGTGAGGGGGAGAAAGAAAAATTCCGTGAGGAATGGAAGAAACATTGTAACCGACCGGGAAATAATGAAATTCAAGACCCAAAGTAAAGTAAACATTTCCTTTCAGCCGTCTTCCTGTTTACATAGTGGCATTCATTAATGGTTCCGGAGATTGAAGGATCCCGGAAAACATAAAATTATAATAGTTTAAAATAGCAGGAAAAAAACAACACAATTATGCAATTCCCATTATTTATTATCGGAGGTATTCTTTTACTCCTGGCCATGGTCTGGGTTATAAAAGTCCTATGGAACTGGCTGGTACCTGAATTATTCAAAGGTCCGCGGATCCGTTATAAGCATGCATTGGGAATAGTCATCCTGAGCAGGCTTCTGCTGGGATTCGGTTTCCCGTCAAGGTTACCTGTGTATTACTTGCGTCAGCATCATCCGCTCGGCCAATACTGGCACTGGAAAGACTATCACAATAGATCCGGAATGCAACATACCGCTCCCGGTCAAAATCCCGGAAATGATCCGGGAGAAAATAATTAATTTTAACAAATACAATTATGAAAACGAAATTCAGATTTCTTTTTATCCTTGTTCCTCTTGGGTTTGTTCTTCTTGGTTCGCTCGTCTTAATGGCCTTATGGAACTGGCTGATACCTGATCTCTTCGGCCTGGGAACATTAACCTATTTACAAGCCCTGGGAATATTGGTCCTGGTAAGGATACTTACCTGGGGCGGCGGTTGGTTCGGCCGGCCGCGATGGCACCCTTTCGCCTTTGCCTATGCCGGAGGCTATCCTTACCATTTTCATCATTACCGCCAACATGAATACTGGCGTAAAAAAATGAAAGAAAAATGGGAAAATTTATCCGATGAGGAAAAAGAAAAATGGAAACAGAAATTATGCGGACCTTTCTGGAAGGGTTTCGAAGAAGAGAAAGAACCTACCCCGGGGCCAAATGCATGACACAGAGAAAAGGCAGTATCACAAACTGCCTTTTTTATTTTCCTTCTTGGGTGTTATCTCAATTAATTGTTCCCTTCATAATTTTCCTGAATCGACGTTTTTAAAAGAGTAAAACTTGGTTAAATAGGAATTGATTTCTTACTTTGTTGCCGTTAATCCTATGATTTCACAGAAAGCCAAATATGCTATTAAGGCTTTAACCTTCCTCGCCGAAAAACCTTCGGGTGAACCGGTGAAAACGGTAGATATTGCTAAAAACGCAAGGATTCCCAAAAAATTTCTTGAACATATTTTACTGGATTTAAAAAACGCTTCCCTGGTCTCGAGCAAACAGGGTGTTCTGGGAGGCTATTACCTCTTAAAGGATCCTGATAATATTAACCTTGCCGATATATACCGCCTTTTTGACGGGGCCGTCGCCTTACTTCCCTGTGCTTCCTATAAATTCTTCGAACCTTGTGCCGATTGCGAAGATGTGGAAGCTTGTAAATTGAGGGTTGAGCTGATCGAGGTAAAAAAACAAACCCTGATCGCTTTAAAAAAAGTAACGATCAAAAGCCTTATCGAGACAAGATGAATCATTGATTTTTATTAAAATATTTTTATAGCCTCCGGACATTAATTCCGGTATTTTTCAAATTAACCGACCTTTGCTTATGTACAGAAAAATCGATGACTTTATTTACGATTACCAAATCGAATCGGGAAATACTAAGAAAATCTTTGGTCTTATTGTTAATTCAAAAAAGCACATTAAGCTTCACGTAAATGTCAGGTCCATGGAAAGGCTGGCCTGGCATATAACACAATCACTTTCGGAAATGATTTTCCGTTGTGGATTAACAGCGGCCGACGACCTGGAGAATAAACCGGTCCCCGGAAGTATTCAGGAAATAATTAAAATTTATGACCATCATACCCGGGCACTTATAAGCCTTTTGAAATCCCGATGGAAGGATAGTGAACTGGAAGAAAAAATGGATTTTTTCGGTCAAAAAATGGCAAAGGGTCAGCTACTGAAGGCAATCCTTACCCATGAAATACATCATCGGGGACAACTTACCGTGGTTATGCGTTTATTGGAAAATCCTGTATCCGGTGTGTATGGACCTGCGAAAGAAGAATGGGCACAATATAACATGCCGGCTATGGAATAAACCCCATTTTCAATTTTGTTAAGAGATCCCCGATCCTGCCTTAAAATTCCAATGAACGGACTCTGGAAAGTTATTTGCTTTCAATCAGAAAATCTCCTTAATTACGAATTATGAAAAAATTAAAAATTGTATCTTCACTAACTCTGCTTTCCCTTCTGGCCGGTTCGTCATACGGCCAAAGCCCGGAACTTCCGGTCTTCATTTCCGATAGCCTTGATCAATATATGCAGCTTGCTTTGGATCAATGGCAGGTTCCAGGGGCGGCAGTAGCCGTAATCATGAAGGGGCAAGTCGTTTACATGAAAGGCTTCGGAGTGTTGGAAAAAGGAAAGCAGGATAAAGTGGATGAAAATACTTTATTCATGATTGGTTCCAATACAAAAGCTTTTACCGGAACATCCATGGCATTGCTTGATTACGAAGGAAAATGCTCATTAAATGATAAAGTTCAGCAATGGCTTCCCGGATTCACCATGAAAGATCCCTGGGTGGCGAAGGAATTGAATCTTACCGATATTTTATGTCACCGGATCGGGATGGAAACATTTCAGGGAGATTTCATGTACTGGACATCGGACCTGACCATAAAACAGGTAGTTGAAAAATTCGGGAAACTGACCCCGGAATACGGATTCCGGAGTAAATGGGGATATACGAATGCCGGCTTTGCCATTGCCGGCGAATGCATTGAAAAAATAAGCGGAATGCCATGGCGCGATTTTATCCAACAGAACATTCTCACACCCCTCAAAATGGATCGCACATTAACTTCCTCTCTTGAAATTCCCGGTGCAACTAATGCCGCTAAACCTTACACAGTGGTGGATGGTAATCTTGAAAAGATCCCTTACCCTGAAATTGATAACCTCGCCCCGGCAGGAAGCATAAGTTCTTCCCTATCGGATATGAGTCATTGGCTGATGTGCCTGCTCGACAGCGGCCGCTACGATGGAAAGCAGGTGATCCCCTGGAGGGTTATTGACAAAACCAGACAGCCGGAGTCTATAGAGGGGACAATAAAATACATGGGGGACCTGGCCCATTTCAAATTATATGGGCTGGGATGGGAATTGCAGGATTATGACGGCAGGGAAATCGTTTCACATACCGGCGGGGTTAACGGATTTGTTTCTTCCGTGACGCTGGTACCGGAAGACAAGGACGGAATAATCATCTTCACTAACACCGATATGAACGATCTTTATTCGGCTGCCAAATGGGATATCCTGGATGCCTTGCTGGGAATGCCATTCTTGAATTATAACCAATATATGCTGTTGTCCGGCAAAAGATATGATGATAAGCAGAATGAAGTGATCCGTGAGGAAAGGGATTCAGTAGCGATGAAATTAAAACCTGCATTTCCCTTAGCCGGATATAGCGGGAAGTACACTAACGATGCGTATGGATATATTAATATCCGTGTCAATAATAATAGCCTTGAAATGACTTTTCAGCATCATCCCAACCTGAAAGGCAAACTTGAAAGTCTTGGCGGAAACAGGTTTTTATGTACCTATAATGATCCGGAATTCGGGATCAAAGTCATTCCGTTTAAAACTTCGGGAAATAGCGTTGAATCCTTTACCCTGCATGTGGCCGATTTCATCGAATATACAGGGTATGAATTCAAAAAAACCGATTGATCTACTGCTTTACTAAAACCCGGTTTTGTAAGCCTTTCATTTCAATATGGATAATGTTATTATTCCCGTTTAGCTGTTGTTCATGATTATTTACCGTAACCGTAGCCCCTTTGACAGGCTTCAATTCAAGGACAACTGTCCAGTCTTGCTGATCCTGGTCAAATTTATAGATCGTACCGGCCTCTGTCTTTTCAATTTCCATGGTCAGGAAATTATTCCCAACCGGCAGGCGGCTGATCTTCATCTTGTTCCAGGATGATGGAGGCGCCGGTTTAATCAATATTTTTTTATGGTAAGCATCCGGATTAATCCCGAAAAAGTATTGTACAATCGGGACAGCCACTCCGTATATATTCCATGCCTGTGTCATCATTCCGAAATCTGGTGAAACTTCGTACATGGATCCCGGCAGGGCATAACTGAATGACCGGGACAGATCACGGATATATTCCAGGGCTTCATCACTTCGGCCATATCGGCATTCGGCAACTGCCTGAACCCCGGTAGGTAAAGTCATTACGGCACCTGTATAGCTGAAAACTTTTTTTCGCATGGAATCAATATTGGCATTGTTAAGATTCTCATCCCTGTCAATGCCGGTTACATACATGCCGAACGGGTCCGTAAATTTATGTGCTGTTTGCAAGGCCGGAATTGCCTTGGCAGAATCGGCAATACCCGTTTCCATAGGCGTATTGACCACCCAGTTATGATAAACAACATATCCCCTGTCTCCCTTTGATGGTTGTTGCCTGACGGACGATAATAAGGAATTCAACTCTCTCACGGCCCACGGTTTTTTAAGTTTCTCCGCACGGTCGGTTGCATGAATGATCACGGAAACTGCCTTCTCCTTTCCGGATCTGAAATCGGCATAAGAATCGGCATCCGGCACCCACCAATCCCTGTTGATCATGCGTTTCAGTCGGGTTGAATTCTCCGAATAGGATCTGGCGTTAATGCTGTCGCCGAGAATATTCGCCAATTCGGAAGCTGCTTCATAGGCCTCACAGGTATAACAAGCTACATCAATCATTTCCGAGTTCAAACCCTGAATTTCCATCATGCCACTTCCTTCGGGACATAAATTCCCGTTTTTATCCATTGAAGCCACCCACGTGAGGCCCTTCTGAATAAAGGGGTAATATTTTCTGATCAGATCAATATCCCCGGTCCATCGAAAATAATCCCTGAGTAACACGATGAACTGCGGGGTTTCATTTACATTTCCAGGATTATAGACGACGTTATTCGTCGATACTTCGTGGGTAATTCTGCCGTTCCCGTTATGAATAACCGACAGGTGATATAATAATTCAATGGTTGATTTTACGGTATTTACCTGCCCGGCACAAAGCACACCCTGCAAGGCATATTCGTTATCACAACCAAACCACCAGGGGTAATCCGGTAATCCTGCAGATAATCCCCTTCCAATTCCGGGCACATCTCTCACCAGCCACTGGGTGTTGTATTTCAACCAGGTATACATTTTTTGAATAGTCGAATCAGGCAATTCAACCCCGGAGATCATTTTCAGGTCCTTATATTTTCTAATCTTTGATTTTAATAAGGCCGGTGCATTTTGGCTGACCTGACTGAATTGATCCAGGGCATGTTGTTTTCCACGATCCGAACCGGAAATAAAAAAATCAAGAATAAAATCAGACCCCGGGTCAATACTGAAATGGTAATTCAAAGTAGCATTGATCCCGGAACCAAGCCGTTCTGTAGTGCAGATCATTGAATTTTGTGAATGGCTTGCCGGTCTTAACCGCGCACCGAAAATAACGTACCATGCATTCAGGCTGTCATGGATAACATATCCTCCCAGGGAATCGTTGTAGGAGGCAACGTCAAAACCGTTTTTTAGGTGGAGGCTGTCGGATAACCAAACCGGCTGAAGATCGCTCATCCCGGTAAAAGAAAAGTCAATGTTCCTTTTTTCAGTTCCGGGGTTTCTGACCCGGTATTCAATGACGATTGCCTCAAGGCTGTCCGGTACAAACTGGAATCGCTCAACCTCAAGGCTGTCAGTTTTATAAAATTGGGCATTGGCCATTGGGTAATTAAGAAATTTATAAGCAGGGACGAGGCAATGACCGTTAATGGCCGCTGAGAATCCGTCCATCAATTTAACAGGATGATCCCAAATTCCTCCCATTTCCCCTCTGATATGCCATCCCAGGTCGGGAAAGCTGCCATCCTGGTAACCGATCATATATATTCTGTCACCTGCAGTAACATAAGGGGATTGGAGATAATCCTTGTTTCCGGTAATTGAAGGTTCCCCGGCCATGATAACCGCCAGGCTTTCTTTCCGCAAATTTTTATCCGTACAGGATGAAAGAAGGATGGCAATCAGTATCCACATGCATAAATTATTGAAAGGGGGATATTTATTATTGTCTTTCATCGCAATTTCAATAATCAGGATATATTTTTATTGTTTGTCGTTATTGATCAATATATTATTAAGTAAATTGATGATCAAAAATAAATATGGATACTAAACTTACACTTACTGTAGATAAAGAGGTAATCGAAAAGGCAAAAATATTTGCCAAGGCAAGAAAAAGAAGCCTTTCTGACCTGGTTGAAAATTATTTCAGGGCCCTCACCCGGGAAAGTGAATTCAGTGAATTTGAAATCTCCGAAAACGTTCAGAGCCTCAAAGGCACTTTTAAATCCACAATTAACTATTGAAATAATTCCGGAATATGAAAAGTATTTTCCTGGATACCGATGTGCTTATAGAATTTTTAAGTGATGAAACGCCCCAGGCTGAATTTACTACCGCTATCCTGACCCTGGCCGAACAAAAGCAACTAAAGGTGTTTGTATCGCCGCTCCTTTATGCCGATCTGTACAACAGGTTTCTTCCCATGGAAGGACATAAAAAATTGATAGGAAAATTGAGAAAGCTTAATCTTATTACACGGGCTTTGCGGGTAAACAATAAAATTATCAAGCAGGCAATCAATTCCGATTTTGAAAATTTCGATACCGGCCTCAAGTACTACACAGCGAAAACCAATAAAAAAATCGAAGCGATCATAACCAATAATGTTGCAGCATACGGGCATTCGAAGATCGCTCTGTTTACCCCCGAAACTTATCTCATTACCCTGCAGACCATTCCCAATTGAAATTTATTTTTTATTGCGGAATTCTTTTTTGTATGAATTTTGAATCCTTAAGATTAAGATTTATCCTTGAAATTAAATTGTGTTTATATAACAGATCGGCAGTGAGGTACACATCCTACATTCTTACATCGCTTATTTTTTTCTCCTTATTCTCCTGTAGACAAAAAGAGCTGTTTATTAAACCGGATAATGATAACCTGACCTATATCGGCAGGGTTGATTTTACCAATCCCGAACGTCCTGTTTTCATGTATTCAGGCGTCACTATACGGACAATTTTCGATGGGAGTTCGGTATCGGTTATCCTGAAGGACGATTCCGCGAAGAACCGCTTTAAAGTCACCATCGATTCGGTTTCGCATATTTTCCATACGGTCAAAGGCGATTCCGTTTACCTGTTGGCGGACGGGCTTAAAAGTTCTGTTCACTTTCTTGAAATCACCAGGATCACCGAATGGCACGGAGGGAATACGGTATTCCTGGGATTAAAAATAAAAGGAAGGGGGCTTGAATATGTCCCTCTTCACGATCGCAAAATCGAATTCATTGGAAATTCTATAACATGTGGTTACGGAACCGATGTAAAAAGCGCGGATGAACATTTCAGTTATGAAACTGAAAATTGCCTGCACACCTTTGCCGCTTATACGGCCAAAAACCTGAAAGCGGATTTTATAATGAATTGCAGGTCGGGTATAGGAATGTACCAGTCGTATGGGGGCGATACCGCCTTTGCAATGCCGAAACTATATGAACAGGTCGTGGCCGGTTCCAGAAATCGATGGGATTATTCCAGGTTTATTCCCGATGTTGTAGTCATAGAATTGGGAGCTAATGACCTGAGCTCTGATGTAGATTCCACAAAGTTTATCCACGCTTATACCGGCTTTATCAAGCAATTAAGAGATCATTATGCACACTCCAAAATCGTCTGCCTCTCAGGTCCGGCAAATCCCGGGGATACAATGCGGATCAGGCATTGGGTAAATTATGTAAAAGGTGCCGTAACTGAAGCTTCCAAAAAATACAGGGATGTCTATTATTATGGACTTGAACCGATGAAATTAAACGGAGGCGACGGTCATCCTTCTTCAGCAGAACATAAAATACTTTCTGTCGGACTTACTGCTTATCTCCGGGATTTAATGAACTGGAAAAAATAACTCAGTTTCATTGGAATAGAAACCTCCCAACAACGTTATTACGGTAGGTATGATTTATTTTGTGATAAACGCCGAATTAGGTAAATTTTAGTCATTGCGATTAATAGGTTTTCCCTATATAATTTTTAAGGAAATCAATATGCGAACTCGTCTCTGTTCATTTTTGTGTTTCAGCCTTCTTATCCCGGTTATTTTTTCAGGGTGTAAACCAAAGCCTGTAAGTGAATTGAATGCATCCGAATTCAATGATCCGCCCGATAAAGCCGGAGTATACACCTGGTGGCACTGGATGGATGGAAACATAACCAGGGAAGGAATTACACGCGACCTGGAATCCATGAAAAAGCAGGGCATTACAGGGGTTACCATTCTGAATATCGGATTATTGGGGAATAAGGATTTCGGGATTCCTAAAATCACCTTTGCCAGCCCTGAATGGTTCGACATGTTCAAATGGTCGCTTCATGAAGCGAACAGGCTCGGACTGACAGTGGGAGCACATAACTGCGACGGATGG
>CAYNCU010000189.1:0-8544 GCA_964395765.1 uncultured Roseivirgaceae bacterium
TTCAGGATTATTCCTGTGGTACGTCGATATTGTTCCACCATTGAAGTGAACGCAATATTAAAACCGGAAAAAAAGCGTTTCATAAGCCCACTGTTTTGCAATTTACTTTCGTTGTGTGGTTTAAGGAATAATCCGCACAATGCGGGGCTAAGTGTAAGTGCGTTAACCGCAGAAATGACAATGGCGACAGCTAGTGTTATCCCGAATTGTTTATAAAATACCCCCGTTGTTCCCCTTATAAAGGTTACCGGAATAAAGACTGCTGACATGACCAGCGTAATGGCGATAATAGCGCCGGTAATTTCATTCATTGCAGAGATGGCCGCCTCCCGCGCGTTGGTATATCCCTGGTCCAGTTTGGCATGGACCGCCTCCACCACAACGATGGCATCATCCACTACAATACCGATTGCGAGAACAAGTGCAAAAAGTGTGAGGAGGTTAATGGTGAATCCAAAAGCATCGAGGAAGAAAAATGTTCCTATAATCGCGACTGGCACTGCAATCGCGGGTATCAGCGTAGCCCTGAAGTTCTGCAGAAAAACAAATACGACAATAAATACAAGTACAAAGGCCTCGAGAAGGGTTTCTACGACCTTGTGGATCGAGCTGCTCAGAAACTCATTGGCATCTACAAGCATCTTGATTTTCAATCCCGGGGGAAATGACTGGGAAGCTTCGTCAATAACTTTTTTGACATTGATAATGATTTCCCTGGCATTCGATCCTGCCGTCTGGAAAACGGCGAGGGTAATGCCGGGTTCCGCCATGGTAGATGTTGACGAAGAATAATTGAGGGAGCCCAATTCAATTCGGGCCACATCTTTCAGGCGTAATACATTTCCATTATTGTCGGCTTTGATAACAATGTTCTCATATTCTGATGTGGTTGTCAGCTTTCCTTTATACCGGATGACATATTCGAAGGTTTGTCCGTTCAGTTCCCCTAAACGCCCCGGAGCCGCCTCGATATTCTGGTTGTTTAATGCTAAAATGACATCGGAAGGCATGAGATTATAAGCGGCCATTGCTTCCGGTTTCAACCATATGCGCATGGCATATTGCTTGGCGCCGAAAACACTTGCATCGCCTACACCGGTCACCCTTTGGATCCGGGGGATCAGGTTAATGTTACAATAATTCTGCAGGAAGGTTTCATCGAATTTTCCATCCGCACTGTATATTGAGAATATCAGCAACATACTGGGTTGTCTTTTAGAGGTAGACACCCCGGCGCGGTTAACTTCGGCAGGAAGTATGCTGGTGGCGCGTGCCACCCGGTTCTGAACATTCACGGAAGCCATGTCAGGGTTGGTACCCTGCCTGAAGTAGACCTGTATAGAAGCAGAACCTTCATTGCTTGCCGAAGAGGTCATATAAATCATGTTCTCCACACCATTAATCTGCTCTTCAAGCGGGACGACCACACTTTTCATAACCGTTTCGGCACTTGCCCCCGTGTAATTGGCTGATACGCGAATAGTCGGCGGTGCAATATCCGGGTATTGCTCAATAGGTAAATTAAACAAGCCGAGAAATCCAAGAATGACAATAATGATGGATAAGACGGATGATAAAATCGGGCGTTCTATGAATCTCCTGAACATAATTTTCTCCGCATTTAATTAATCTTTTGATCACTCTCCGTTACATTCTCGGATAACACCCCGGGATCCGTCATCTTAGGAATAATGGTCATATCATTCCGGAGCGTAACCAAACCTTCGAGGACAATTTTATCCCCGGGTTTTAATCCACTGGTTACCACATAAGTATTTTTGAGATTTCCGTCAAGAATTTCTATCTCGGTATTATGCACTTTGTTATCCGCACCGACAAGGTAAACAAAATGCTTATTCTGTAAATCGTAAGTTGATTTCTGGGGGATTATAATGACCGAATCCAGTGATTGGGGAATCCGGACCATACCGCTGCCACCGCTTAATAAAAGTCCTTCCGGGTTCGGGAAAGTTGCGCGCATGGTTACTGCGCCGGTGACGGGATCAATAATTCCGCTGGCGGCATCAATTTTCCCTTTCAATCCAAAGATTGTATTATCCGCCATAATTAAGCGGACTTCCGGGAAGTGACTTAACTTTTCCTGAAAGCTTTTGCCTTTCATCTTCTCCGCCATAACAAGGAAATCCTTCTCGTTGACCGAGAAATAGGCGAATACCCTGGAAGTGTTGGAAACCATTGTCATGGGTTCGGTAATCGCACTGTTGACAAGGCTTCCCACACGGTAAGGGAAAATTCCGATTGTTCCTTCCGTGGGGCTCGTAATATAAGTGTATGAGAGGTTGGCCCTCGCATTCTCAAGATTGGCCTTTGCCTGGGCGAGTTGTGCCCGTTTTGCCTGTAAAGTTGATTGCGCAGTTTGAAGGTCGAAACTGCTGACGATATTTTTTTCAGCAAGGGGTATGGTCTTGTCCAGGTTGATCTGCGCAGCATTTACATCCGCTTCCGCCACTTTCACCATGGCTTCCCCGGAACGGACCATGGCCAGCAAGTCATTGTCATTCAGTTTGAAAAGCAACTGGCCTTTTTTAACATAAGCTCCTTCATCGACCAGGATCTGGTCAATATACCCGGCCACTCTCGGACGGATCTCCACGGTCTGCTGTCCTTTAAGCATCGCCGGGTAATCATCAAACAAGCGTGTTGAATCCAGTTTAATTTCCATTACCTGGTATTCCTTCACATGGTCACCGGCTCCCCTGCGGCTTTCTGGCGTCTTGCTGTTGCAGGAAACGACGGTCATCAAAATCATTAATAGTCCAATATTCCTGGTTATCATATTTTTTATCATTCCGCTAATTCATTTGATATTCATTTATGTTTTTTTTACATCGAAACCGGATCATTCCGGTCTTTTAGTGATTATTTTCCCGGGTAAAAATTTTAAAGCTTGCTTGCATTAATACGCATCGTATCCATTACTTTATAAAAAGCATCAATTTCCGATTTCTTCAACCCTTTTTGCAATTCCGAAACCAATCCGAATTCAATACCCAGGTAATGCTTAATAACCGACCTTCCCAGGTTAGTTACAACGAGGCACTTTTTGCGGTGGTCGACGGAATCCACGATACGCCGGATCAGGTTTTTTTCTTCCAAGGAATCAATCAGGCGGAGTATGGAAGATTTATTTTTGCCGAAAAAAACAGCCATATCCTGTTGCACCACATCCTGTTCATTCCGGCTAATGGCCAATAATAAACCGAATTGTTCATGGGACAATGAGACGTCAGCAGACTGTTCTGTTCGTTTACGGAGTACCCTGAAAAGCTCTCTTTTCGTACGGGCCAAAATTACCCCCAGGGGCAAATCCTCATTTTTCATTTAAAAAATAGAAAGCGGTGCAAACCTATGTCAATTCGTTGGTATCTGCAACTAAATATTCAGGCATTTAGATGACTTATTCATGAAAAAATTGCGGACGTAGGCTTGATCATTCCCGGGGATTAAAATAATAGAAAAATGGGCCACGGAAAGCGATTTGAATGTTAAAGTCCTCCTGTCGCAAGTAAGATTAGGGTTTTCCCGTTTGGAATCCCTACCGGAGAAAGTCAGGAGCAGAATGGATGGCTTAATGGGTTAAAATACGTCAATAGAAAATAGCCAGGGATATTTTCAACCACCTTGTATTTCAATGTTTTTTAATTCGGCGATTTCCCTGATAGCTTTTTTTATATCCAGGGATATATTACGGTTTCGCTTATAAGTAAAAGAAAAGTCTTTATCAGCAAGCCGTAAGTTTAACTGATACTGCCCAAATTCAATTTTTTTAATGTCCTGCCACTTCAATATTTCAGCAGCTTTAAAAACACTTTTCTTTAGCTCCAGTTGATTATCATCTACTTTTATCCTGGGAGCATATTTAGATGATTCCGAAAAAGCAAGAACTGCCATCAATGTTAGATAAATAGCACCTATAAACCAGCAGACTATCAAAATGAAGGATATAATTTTAAATCCCCTGCTGGCAGTATTTGAAAAAAGGTAATTAATTGAAATAATCCCCTGGGCAATAAAAAGAATGCTGAGGAAATAATACAACCTTCGCTGGGCTCGAGCTGAATACCGGTTATCCAGGCCGACTAAAATTGTTTTCTTCAAGGGTTTTAATTTTTAGTTTTTTACGGATACTGTTTATAGCTGATCTTCAAGATAATAAAATTAAAAATTATTACCAAGAAAATAATCTTTGCCTGTTTTACTCCGCTTTCGAGTTTCGCTCCGGCGGACCAGAAGGCAATGGTATAATTCCCCGAAGCTCAGATGCGGAAATTTGGGCCCAGCGCTTGCCCTGCGGTTACATGCCTTTTATCCTGAGTCCCATGACTGACGGGTGACGCTGATTGGGATTTAATAGTTTAGTAAACTCAATTAACCTGAATAAGGAGAGGAATATGGAACATCGACGGGATTGAAAAAATTATTATTTATTTCAGGATTTTAAAATCAATTTACAACTTCACCCTTACCTGTCAGCTTAAGAAGCCAATAATTAAAAGTACCGTTGTTAAAGGTAAATCCTAAAATCATATAATTATTATTCAAGGTTCTGTTCACCGATAAGGTCTCATCCCAGTCTGCACTTCCCAGGGACCGTTGCCATTGAACATTCCCCATCTGGTCAAGATTGACAACCCATCCGTCGGTCTTACCATGGTTCCCGGTTACATCGCCATCAATGGAGGTGGATAATCCGGCAACAATATAGTTTCCGTCCGGGCTTTGTTTAATCGAATTTGCCTCGTCGTTACCACTTCCGCCCAGCGACTTTTGCCAGAGAAGTGTTCCATCTTCCTCCAATTTGACGATCCAAAAATCTTCATCTCCGTGATTTTGTGTGACATCTCCATCATCGGATCGGGAGGCCCCTGCCACAATATATCCGCCATCATGGGATTGCCGGATGCAATTCGCCTCATCATCCCTTTTGCCACCCAATGTCCGCTGCCATTCAATTTTTCCCGTGGAATTGAATTTAACAATCCATTCATCTTCTCCCCCATGGTTTCCAGTCACGTCGCCATCATTTGAACCGGTTATTCCTGAGGTAATATACCCACCTTCATCAGTCTGACGGATACTGGTAGCCACATCAAGCCCGCTGCCACCGACTGAACTCTGCCACTGGATTATCCCTGCACTGTCTAATTTTACAATCCAGAAATCATAATCCCCATGATTGATTTTCAGATCACCGTCATCCGACCTTGATCCACCGGCCATTATAAATCCGCCATCATTACACTGACGAATACAATTGATAATATCAGAATTACTTCCTCCAAAAGTTTTTTCCCAAATTACATTACCCGTGGAATTCAGTTTCAATACTTCGCAATCTTCATTACCGCTGCCTTCATCCACATCATAGTCCTGTGGAATTAACACTCCCGATATAATATAGCCGCCGTCCATCGTTTTTTGTATGCTATGAAAATTATCAGAACCGTCAGCGTCATATACTTTTTGCCAATTTACGGTACCATTTCGGTCCAGCTTTTCAACCCAACCTTCGTAGCGATCCGTATCTCCCGGTTGATCTTCATAATCATTTAAATATGAACCGGCGATTATGGTCCCATTATCAGAGGTAACATCAAAGGATGATGCGAAATAATTACCACCTTCCCCGATATATTCGGGTTCCCAAATGCCGGGATTAACATTATCTTTATTATTGCAGGAATTGGTTGAAATGACAAGAGTGAAAGAAATTAACAAGAGGTTGGTATGAAGGCAGAATTTTCTGATGAGGGTCAATGGATTAACTATTCCGGATATTAAAGTTAATAAAAGATATGAAATTTAATGTTATATCCTCAATACTATAACGATGCGAATTTGTCGCTTGATATTTATCTCAGGAAATTAATTATTTAATTATCTCTGTAATCAGAGCACGATAAGAAACCGGAAGTCAATACTATTACTTTGTACCCTTCAGCGTGGTCATTACTTCAATTGCTTTTTTAGATTAATCCAACACCTCGTACATGATAATATTCTCCGATTTATTTTTCATGCTCGCAGATCCGATTTCCTTGCAGTTAAAGGATTGTTTTATTTTTTCATAGCATGCTTTGGTTATTACAATCTGGTTATTCCCGGCTTTAGATTGAAGACGCTGTGCTACGTTGACCGTATCGCCGATAACCGTATAGTCAAGTCTTTTCAGCGTTGCAGAGCCTATATTACCGGATATCATTTCACCGCTGTTTATGCCGATTGAAACTTTCGGTGTAAAACCATCGGCAGCCGGTAAATTTTCAATGTGGTTTCTTATGGCAAGACAGGCATCAACGGCCCGGTCAAGATGATATTTCCCTTTAAAGACCGCCATTACACAATCGCCCATAAACTTGTCGACAAAACCACTTTGGGCGATGATCTCTTTTACCATTACATCGAAATATTTATTTAGCATATTCACCACAGTATCAGGCTTTTCCCTTTCGCTGATTGCAGTGAAGCTACAAATATCGATAAAAGCTACGGTGGCCTCCACCGTTTCATTGGCAATTAAGGAGGACTCGTATTCCCGGCTGCCCATAAAATTCAATACATTTTCATCGACATACATCCGAAGGATATTATTTTCCTTGATGGCATTCAGGGTATCCTTCATCTGTTTAACATGATGAATGGTCTTCTGCATGGTCAGTTCAAGGTCATCGAAATTCACAGGCTTGGTCACAAAGTCAAAAGCGCCCCGGTTCATGGCAGTACGGATGTTATCCATATCCCCATAGGCGGAAACAATAACCGTTTTTAACATCGGGCTCGCTTCTCCTAATTTTGTCAGGAGGGTAAGTCCGTCCATTTCCGGCATATTGATATCACTGAGCACGATTTCCACATCCGGGTTTTCCCTGATCTTGGAAAGTGCATCCAAGCCGTTGATAGCAAAAACAAAATCGTAAACCTGTTCCCTGATTTGTTTTCTGAATTTTTGCCGGATGAGAGTTTCCAGATCCGGCTCGTCATCGGCTACCAGAATCTTGGTCATTGCATGAGGTGATTTAATTTTTCCTTCAACAATTTAAAATCGAGCGGTTTGGTCAGGAAATCATCGGCGCCCAGGTCCATAGACTGGTTATAATTTCCATCATCGCCATAGGCAGTGATCATCATTACAAATGGAGGCGGGTTTTCATATTTTTCTTTTATATGACGAAGCAATTCCAGGCCGCTCATACCGGGCATATTGATGTCGGACAGGATCAGGATTGCTTCTGCAGGATGACCTTTCATATATTCCAGGGCTTCTTCGCCTGAAAAGGCAAATGCGAAATCCATTTCCTTTTCTTTTATTTCTTTTCTGAACCGTTGCTGAAACAGCATCTGCATGTCTTTTTCGTCATCGACGACAAGAATTTTCTTCATGGTTGATAAGTTTAAATAGGTAGTTCAATCGTAAATGTAGTATATTCTCCTTCCTTGGTTTCCAATTTCAGGTTGCCATTATGCGCCTTGATAATATCATAACTGATACTCAGTCCGAGACCGGTACCTTCGCCCGTTGGTTTGGTTGTGAAAAATGGCTGGAAAATCTTTCCCTGCAACTCTTTCGGAATTCCGCCGCCATTGTCATGGATAATTATTTCAACCCTATTCCCGTTCTTTTTTGTACTTATTGAAACGGTAGGTTCATAAACTCCGTCTGTCGATGCCTTAGATCCGGCAGCAACCGCGGTCTCCTTCGCCTTTTTTTGAGCTTTGGCGACCGCGTAAAATGCATTCATAATTAAATTCAGAATCACCCGTCCGATATCCTGGGGCACAATATCAATTTTTTCCAGCGACGGATCGAAATCGGTATTCATGGAAGCATTGAAAGATTTATCTTTTGCACGAAGGCCATGATAGGCCAGCCTTAAATACTCATCCGCCAGCACATTGATATCGGTAGGCTCCTTTTTATTACTGCTTCCCCGGCTATGCTGTAACATTCCTTTTACGATAGCATCCGCCCGGTTACCGTGAAAATTTATTTTCTCCTGGTTTTCTTTTATATTTTTTGCTATGGCCCGAGCCTCTTCAATATTCCCTTTATCCATCGCTGTCTCCATTTCGTCGAATAATTCTTTATTTACTTCGGAGAAATTATTAACGAAGTTCAAAGGGTTCTGTATTTCATGTGCAATGCCTGCGGTGAGTTCACCAAGGGAGGCCATTTTCTCGGATTGGATAAGCTGGGATTGAGTGGCTTTTAATTGGTCGAAGGCTTCTTCAATATGTTTTTTGGCTTTTTGTTTTTGCCGGCGGCTCCAGAATAATACCAGGGCGACTACGAGTAATGTGAATGAACTTCCTAAAAGGGCGTTCATTTTAAGGCGGTACTGAAATTGATTCCTGGCTGCATCAATTTCAGATTGACGTTGTTGCTCATCATAATTAACAAAAGACTCAAAGGATGACCTATTACTCAACCTAAACAGACTGTCCTTATATAGGAGAGCCAGGTTGTTGTATTTAAAAGCAGAATCGATATCCCTGTCCTTATAGATCTCCGATAATAACGTACCT
>CAYNCU010000190.1:0-8485 GCA_964395765.1 uncultured Roseivirgaceae bacterium
ATGCAATGCACAAATAGTTTCCGGTCCTTATATACTTCCATCAACCTGCAAAAGGATTCAAAATCATTTGAAGTGGGATTCTTGAAATCTACCGGGATATGTATGTATGTCATGCCCAAACCCGTAACAATAATTCCCTCGTTGGCAAGCGCATATTTTGAATCCGGCGTCGCCAGGTTGAGAACAATTTCAAAACCTTCTTCATGAATGGTTTTGAACTGTTCCGCAGTGGGCTGTCCGGACGTACCCAGCCTTTGGTGAATAAGACGGAAATTGTATATATCTGTTAACAAATTATTTAGATTATTTTATACAGTTTCTGTCAGATCTCCATCACCTTCTCCCCTACCGCATCCCACTTCAGGTATTTCCTGTGCCTGAACGATTGCACGCC
Source organism: uncultured Roseivirgaceae bacterium (assembly GCA_964395765.1). GTDB lineage: Bacteria > Bacteroidota > Bacteroidia > Cytophagales > Cyclobacteriaceae > DATDPY01. The sequence continues at coordinate 395 of CAYNCU010000190.1, forward strand.
CATCATGGTAGCTACCACGCCATAGTACCCGAGTACCTGGTCGCATTTCAGCGGTTCATTATTTCGGATTGCGTTCTGCAGGTTCCTGTGGTGAAGGGTAAGGTCTTCGGCACCATGCTTCTTATAGGTAAAGGTCCCTTTGTCCTTATCATTTTCACCCGTGCCGCTGATGACCGCCTCATTGGTCGATTGTTGCGGGGTAATTGTAAATCCTTCATTCGTAAATTCGAGCGTTGCCTTATGGCCGCGAATCAGGTGCCGGATGGGCGTATCGTTACCCATTGACGAAACCAACAGGACCGTTAATTTTTCAGGGTAATCCAGCAGCATATTAAAGGTGTCGGGAATTTCGGCGATACTGTCGGTAAAACAAAACAGGCCGCCGGTGGCCGTTACATATTCGGGGAATTTCAAACCCACGGCCTTGATGATCCTGGTTACCCGGTGGATGAAAAGGTCGGTGGCGATACCACCGGAATAATCCCAGTACCGTCTCCATTGGAAATAACGGTGGGGATCCCAGGCCACTTTGGGGGCGGGCCCCAGCCAGGCATCCCAGTCGAGGTTTACACCGGGCTTTGCATCCGGGTCAATCGGATAGGCCCAGAAATCATTGACATAATTCCTTGAATAATCGATATGCGCCATTACCACTTTCCCCAGTTTGTCATCGAGGATCATTTTGTGGGCCGTCTCATAGGAATCGTCCGACATCCCCTGTACACCTACCTGTACCTTGAGATTTGTGGCAGCAACTTTTTTTACCACATCCGTAGCCTGGACGATCTGGTGGGTCATGGGCTTTTCCACATAAATATTTTTTCCGGCATCAAGCGCATCCAGGATCATCTGGTAATGCCAGTGTTCCGGCGTGGCGATCAGCACATAATCGAGATCTTTCATGTCCATTACTTTTTTGTAATCCTTGATCGCCTGTCCCTTGGTTAATGCGGCGGCGGCATCCAGCCGCTTAGTGTAAATATCACTGACGGCCGCCACTTCAACATTGTCGGTATTCATCATGTCCACAAGGGCATGCAGGTGTGCTGTTCCCTGGCCGCCGCAACCGATAGCGCCGATCCGTAAACGGTCGTTAGCGCCGATGATGCGGTTGTAGTTTTTAGCCAGTAAACCCGATGTACCTCCAAGGGCTATCATTCCGGCCGTCGTACCGGCCACTCCTTTTACGAATTGTCTTCTTGTAATGCTCATTTTTTCAATCCTTAAAAATTTTATGATTTATTTAACTTATAACACTGAATTAAAGTAATCTATTCCATTTTTCAAATGAATACAAGGTATCAATTATATTTTCAAACTTCTATACCCAAAAACAAATGCATACGACATTTAATGCCTTCATAAATTATATAATAATGACCATATAAAAAACTTTATCGACGCATTTCAATATTCATTTTTTCTCCTTGCGCCGGAAAATATTTAATCTGCTATATAACTAAAAAGGATTCCATTCAAAAAATTTCAAGTAAGACCACAATTGTATACATTTGATCATCCGATCTTTTGTACCAGGTATATTCTTTGGAAATCAGTTTTGACGTTCATTTTTTCGTGATGACTGAAGAATTCAATGAACATAAATATCCTTCCATTTAATTCTGATCAACATTAAATCGTTTTATTATGATGAAAAAAAATAATTTAAAACCCAAATCAACCGGCATTACAAGACGGGAGTTTGTAGGCATGGCTGCCACAGGGGCCGCTGCTTTTACCATTCTTCCCAATTACACGGTAAGCGGGCTGGGCCATGTAGTACCCAGCGATAAATTATATATTGCTGCCGTAGGGTGCGGCGGAGAAGCCGAAAGCGATATTCATCATTACATGAACGCCCCGAAGAAAAACGCCGAGGTCGCCTTTCTTTGTGACGTGGATGACCGTATGGCTGCCCCGAGAAGGAAGGAACTTCCCAATGCAAAATTTTATCATGACTGGCGCGAAATGTTCGAAAAGGAAAATAAGAATTTCGATGCCGTTACCGTAGCCATTCCCGACCATAATCACGCCATAGTCGGGCTGGCTGCTATGAAGATGAAAAAACATCTCTACCTACAGAAACCACTGACCCACGATATCTGGGAAGCAAGAATGCTTACAGAGGCTGCCAAAAAATACAACGTGGTTACACAGATGGGAGACCAGGGCGCTTCCTGTGATGGAATGAGAACGCTGAGGGAGTGGATTGAAGCGGGTATACTGGGTGATATTGAAAAAGTTTATTGCTGGACAGACCGCCCGGTGTGGCCCCAGGGAATCCCATGGCCTGATCAGCACCCTCCTGTGCCCAAGGAGCTGGACTGGAACCTCTGGCTGGGGACTGCCGATAAAACCGATTATATTGATAACCTGGTCCCTTTTAACTGGCGGGGGTGGTGGAAATTCGGTACCGGGGCGCTGGGCGATATGGGATGTCATATCATGGGGCCTCCCTTCAAATTGCTGGAACTGGGCTATCCCACGGAAGTCACCTGCAGTGCTAGTACTGAATACAGCGGCATCTTCAAGGAAGCCACCTACCCCGACAGCGGACCCGTATCCAGCAAAATAAGGTTTACCTATAAATTAAAGAACGGCAAAACCTTCCGCCTGTACTGGATGGATGGCGGCATTGTTCCCGAAAGGCCGGAAGAACTGGAGGAAGACGCTAACATGAACGAATTACTCGGCGATTATCCTCCGGGTCTTAATGATTATGAAGGTGCCAACATTTTTGTAGGAACCAAAGGGAAAGCAGCCTGCGGCTGGGGTGGAAGGAACCCGGTACTGATTCCATTGAAATTGAATAAGGATATTAATGTACCTAAAAAATATCCGCGCGTTGCCGGAGATATGGATGGTCATTGGTGGCAATGGGTGGATGCCTGCATCGCAGGATACGGAAATATGGAAGTCGATTCTCCCTTCGTGGGGTATGCGGGCCCGCTTACGGAAACCGTATTAATGGGTAACCTGCTGTTACGAAGCTTTAATATACGTGAAAAAATTGTCCGCCAGGATCCGGTGTACGGAAAAATGGATGGTTTTTATTTCGACGGCCGTTATATCAATTATAAATGGGACGGAGCCAATATGAAAATCACGAATTTCGAGGCTGCCAATCAATTTGTAAAACGGGAATACAGGAAAGGCTGGGAAGATCTGAAACTGGATTGATATTTTGATCTTTTGATATTTTGATCTTTTCATAACCCTATTTTGCCCGGCCTTGAACGGCCGGGCTTTTTATAATAATATGCCGGACATCAGGAGATGACGCCCGGCATAAATAAACAAATATGAAAACAGGGTTATCTTAATTCCTTAAATCACTTTATAAAGGGGAGTTCATCAATTTCATATCCACTATGGTCTTGCTTCTACCCATAATCCTTACATTGTCAACTTCAGCCGTATCATATCCCTGCATGGTGGAATATAAGGTGTAAGTACCTTGCGGAATTCCTATCATTTTATAAAATCCGTTCTCTTCCGTTATGGCCGAGCTGATAACTGAATCGTTTTTCAGCCAGACATAAGCTCCTTTAATTCCGATAATACTCGTATCCGTTACAAAACCTTCGATTTTTCCACATGAGTAATTATCAACTACCCTGATTACCGGTTTCAGATGAAATCCTTTCGGGTGCAGATCGGAACCTAATACTACCAGGGATCGGTTCAGGTCGAAATCCACCAGGAGCTGGGAAGAAAGCCCTCCGTTTATTTCGATACCTCCGGGGATAAATATTTTCAGGCCGGAATGCGACCCGGAAGGTACGGTCAGCTTAAAGGACGTACCGTCAGCCAGTATAATATTTGCATCCGAAATAAATAAACGGATCATATTATAGGTCCCGGCCTGAATGGTTGTATCACTTAGCAGACTGGTGATTCCGTTTCTCAGATCCATAAGGTTGATATTTGCGGGGGATTTCAAAACAGTCACATAGTTCATACTGTCTTCTCCATTTTCTCCGCACTTGCATGCTTCGTTGTCCTCCCAATGTGTCGAATCGTTCTCCTCCATGCCTTCTTCATGGTGCTCCATTTCACCTGCATTTTCTGCCAGACTCCCGGTATTTTGAGTGGTATCAACATCGGAATCACGATCGCTTTCAATCGCTTCTTCCTTCCTTAATTCAATTTTAGTAATGGTAATAGTTACACTGCTTATGTTACTTAAGGAGAAAAGCGGGTCGTCGGTCAAGAGCAGTCTAAGCCTGCCCGTCGCATTATAGTTGTTATTATTACTACCGCTATTATTACCCGGAGCAATACGATCCAGGTTATCGGTACATGCAGCTGCCAACAATAAGGTTATTATTAGCCCGCCCATATTTGCCGGTGTAATAAATTGTTTGATTATATATTTCATCATTCCTGTTATTATTTATTATATCTTTAAATCCTGCTTATGTAAAAATATTTCAATAACCAACTTCAGATAATATCCGATCAGGTCGGGTTTCTAATACGAAGAAATATGCCAATCCAATAAAAAAATATTTTTTTATGTTTAATCATTGAAAATCAGATAGTTAAAATCCTTGCCGGGATATTTTATTTTATTTTTTCCGTTGAATTATTTGTCATATTGAAAATGATTTAATCATTTTTGCAAAATATAGATTCCATCCTGCCGTTATAAATAGCAACACTGCCCCGCTGGTTTCCCGTTTCAAAAGCAATACCCGTTGATTGATCGCAAACTCAGAATTGTATGAAACTCAAACTGGCAATCATTTATATTCTCATATTCAGCACGCTGACCGGAGTAGGGTATATCTCCTATCATGGCCTAACCCATCTAATGAAGACGTTGAGTTCAAACCTTCAGCCGGATATCAGGCAAAAACAGTTCAAAAATCTCATCACTCTCATGCATGTGGGAGAAAACAACATGCGCCTTTATAATATCACTCATTTAAATGATTATCTGCTGGTCCATAAACAAACAGTTAAGAATATTTTTGATCAATTGGAAGGCTTATCGACTGAATGTACCGGGGACACCACACTGACAGCTTATCTTGACAGTCTTGACTATTATTTTAAAAGAAAAGCCATATGCCAGGAGCAGCTCATCCGGCTCAAAAAAACGCAAAACGACCTTCCCGGGATCATGGATAAAGTCCTTTCTGAAGTTGATTCCATAGAAGACGTTGTCAATGGAAAAAACGACTCTTTGACAAACCAGAATTCTTCGGAAAAGTCGCAGAAAAAGAAAGGATTGTTATCGTGGTTATTTCCTGCTAAAAAAGAAAAAAATACATCCCCTGATTCCGTAAGGGAAATGGGCAATAATCCGGTAGAGCTGACCGAGCCAATCAAAGAAGCTTTTGAAGAATACAACCGGAAGGACAGCAGCTTGAAGCAGGAATTAATGGATCGCGATATAAAGTATACCGGGGAAAACGATATCCTTTCCGGGGAAATAAGTGAAACGACAGAAGGGGCGCTTAGCTACCTGGATGTTATTCATGCTGAAAGAGCGCAGTCAGCCGGTGCCTTGTTCCTGAAAAAATCAAAATACATTGCCATCGGCGGTACCGTCTCCGCTGTGTTGCTCATCATTATGGTCCTGGTTATTACGCGCGATTTTAAAGTTATCATCAAAACAAAAAAGCAGCTTGAAAGGGCAAAAACACGGGCGGAAGGTCTTGCCAGGACCAAGGAAGAATTTCTTGCCAATATGAGTCATGAAATCAGAACGCCATTGAATGCCATCATCGGCTTTTCAAAATATCTGAAGGGTGAAAAATTATCTCCTGAAGGAAAAGAAAACCTGGATATCATCTACAAATCCTCTGATCATTTACTTCGGATCATCAACGAGATTCTTGACTTCTCAAAATTGGAAGCGGGACAGATGAAGATCGAATGTATTCCATTCAATGCCTTTCATTTAATAGATGAAACGGTTCAGTCCTTTAGAAAAGAAGCTGCCGAAAAAGAAATAAAGTTATGTTCGGAAATTGATAACACGCTAAATGATTATGAAATAATCAGTGACCCGTACCGGATACGGCAGGTTCTGAATAACCTTGTCAGTAACGCCATTAAATTTACCGATAAAGGCTACGTGGAAGTTTCTGCAAGACTTAATTCTGCTTCAATGCTTTTAATTACCATAAAAGATACAGGACCGGGGATTGAAAAAAGCACTTTGCCCGGGATCTTTGAAAAGTTCAGCCAGGCCGATAACAGTACCACTCGGAGATTCGGTGGTACCGGGCTTGGCCTTTCCATAGTAAAAAAAATAACAGAACTCATGGGAGGGAAAATTACGGTAGAAAGTGCAATTAACCGGGGAAGTACGTTTTCGGTTGAGTTGCCGGTATCCGTTTCATTAATTCCGGAAGATCATTCTGAACCTGATGCTGAAGACCGAATCCGGCTCGACCACGCAAATATCCTGGTGGTGGATGACGATCCGTATAGCCTGATCCTGCTGGAAAAAATCCTGAAAGAACATAATGCTTCGGTGGCAACCGTAAAGTCAGGACAGGAAGCACTTCATATACTTAGCAAGCATGAATTCAACATTATTATTGTTGACATGCATATGCCATCCATGAATGGATATGACATGATTAAAGAAGGAGAAATAAAAATCCCTGCCATAGCAATTTCCGCTTATGTTGACGATGAAATGATAAAAAAATGCCTGGAGGCCGGATTTAATAGTGTTTACAGGAAGCCGGTGAATGAAATTGAATTCGTGAAATCGATCAATCAGCTCTTATCTAAAGACAGGGATGATAATCCTACTGAAGCTAATTTCAACGAAAAAACCAATAATCATATCGCCCCTGCCGGATCTTTCGCAGGTCCGGACCGGATTATCCATGATCGATTGACTACCCTTTATTTCGACAGCCTTTCCAACACTCTTCAGGAAATTAAAAACTGTACGGCGGAACGTGATTTTGATAAGGTAAAATATCACGCGCACAAAATAATCCCTTCTACAAGGCATATGGGATTTACAGAACTTGAATCGATCCTCAAAAGAATCGAGGCTTTTAAACTGATGCCTCAGAATGTTTTCGAAGCCAATAAACTGATCCGGGAGTTCATCGGGCAGTCGGAATGGATCAGGGAAAAGCTGTATGAAAAGATCACAGCCTGACGTGTTTATGAATAATCAATGAACCAATTTTCAGATAATAATTCATGATATGGAATCATTAAAAATATTTATTGTTGAAGATGATGACTGGTACGGCGAGTATATCAGATATAACCTTATGCTTGACCCGGATGTAAGCGCCGAGATATTCAAAACCGGTGAAGACTGTTTACAGGAAATAAGAAATAAACCCGATATAATCACCATAGATTACCGGCTCCCGGATATGACCGGCGAAGAACTGATGCGAAAAGTAAAGGATCTCGATCCTGATATTGATGTTATCATAATTTCCGAACAGGATAAAATAGAGACCGCCGTGGAATTGCTCAAGGCCGGTGCATATGATTATATCGTAAAATCCACCGACATCCGCAGCAGGCTTGCCAGTATTGTTAAGAATCTTAAAAAACAATATGGTCTCCTTGACCGTGTGAGAACCCTTCAGGAGGAAGTGGAAAAGAAATATGATTTCGGTAAACTTATCATCGGACAAAGTCAGCCTCTTAAAAATATCTTTCCGCTGATTGAGAAAGCGATCCATACGAATATCAGCGTGATCATCACCGGGGAAACCGGGACCGGAAAAGAATTGGTGGCCAAGGCCATTCACTATAATTCAGCCAGGAAAAAAAAGCCATTCGTAGCGATTAATATGGCGGCCATCCCCCGGGACCTGGTGGAAAGTGAATTATTCGGCCATGAAAAAGGTTCCTTTACAGGGGCAGTCAATAGCCGGAAAGGAAAATTCGAGGAAGCGGATAACGGGACGTTTTTCCTTGATGAAATCGGCGAAATGGATCTTACCAACCAGGTCAAACTATTGCGCGCCCTCCAGGAAAAGGAGATCGTTCGAATAGGCAATAACCAGCCGGTTAAGATCAACTGCCGTATCATCGTGGCGACCAACAAAAACCTTTTAAAAATGGTGAAGGATAATACTTTCCGGGATG
>CAYNCU010000191.1:0-8397 GCA_964395765.1 uncultured Roseivirgaceae bacterium
CCGTGATGGAAAAAGGTTCCGGGTTCAGCGGTACCTGGTTGGTCTGAAGCTTTGATAATTCAAAGAGGTCTTCCACCAGTTTTTTCAGGTGGCCGCAGCTTTTCACGATTACTTCCAGGTATTTCTTCGTTTCTTCAGCCTTGATATTATCCTGTTTCAGTATCAGGGTTTCCGCGTAACCCTGGATGGAAGCAACCGGCGTTCGGAGATCATGGGAAACATTGCTGATCAGTTCCTTGCGGAGTTCATCGATCCCCTTCAGATCCTTTATATTTTTTTCGATCGTTCCGGCCATATCGTTAAAAACGGTGCCGATCCTGCCCAATTCATCTTTATCATTAACAGGGATCCTCGCTGCCAGGTCACCGGATTGAAATAACTTGATGCCGTAGACGATTTTGTTGAGCTGCTTAGTAATATACCAGATAGCGACAAGCCCTACCACGGCTGAAATGAAAAGGATTAGTAGGATAGAACGGATGGAAAGCCCGAGAATATAACTTCCCAGGATCATTTGAGAAGTGGAAACAAAGATCTGGCTGGCCAGGATGATATAGATATAGCCTGTGAGATTACCGTTTTCGATAACCCTGGCGGCGGAAAAGATCTTTTTTTCACCGGGATTGCGGGGGTCGTCGCCATAAATGATTTTATCGCCATTGTTGCTGTCATCGATAAAGCGGATGATCGGACCTAAAGAAACTTTTTTCATCCGGACCACTTTTTCAGGAGCTACGTAACTTAATATATTCCCCTCCGGATCCAGCAGGTATACCTCCACGCTGGGATTAATGACCATCATGGAGTGAATGATATCGTTCACCGAGGCCTGGTTCACCACGCCGTTTTTAAAATCCGGTTTAATGACTTTTACCATATTGGAAGCGAGATCCCTGTTCAATTTCTGGTTGATTTCTTCCGAGTAATCCCGTGCAGAATGAATTGAAATGTTGAGGGTGATCGCGGTGAAAATTATCATGATCAGGAGAAAAATAGCCGAAATTTTCCAGTACAATCCGCTGAAAAGATAGTGTCTGTTCGTATTCATTGGGTAATTAATAAATCGCTGAATTAATTTTCATTCTTCCCGGAATTTATAGCCTACTCCCCAGGTAGTGAGTATGAATTCGGGCTTATTCATGTCTTTTTCAATTTTCGACCGCAACCGGTTGATGTGGGAATTGACTGTGTGTTCAAATCCTTCGAAATTATATCCCCAGACCGTTTCAAGTAATTGCATGCGGTTATAGGTTTTACCGGGGTTGGATGCCAATAAAACCAGTAAATCGAATTCTTTAGGCGTCAATTCTTTTCTTTCCCCGTAGATTTCAACGATCCTCCTGTTAAGATCAATGAAAAAATCGCTGAAACGGATAATTTTTTCCTCTCCGGAAACCCGCACTTGTTGCGAAATTTCACTTCTCCTTACCACCGCTTTAACACGGGCCATCAGTTCCCTGATGCTGAAAGGTTTCGTAATATAATCATCGGCGCCCATCTCAAGCCCGACGATCTTATCGATTTCCTCCGATTTGGAGGTAAGCATCAGGATTGGGGTCTGTACCTTTTCTATCCTGATCTTTTTGCAGATTTCAAAACCGTCAAGATTCGGCAGGCGTATGTCCAGGATTATTATTTTATAATTATTGGTAAGCGCTTTCAATAATCCTTCTTTCCCGTCATACACCTTTTCGGTTTCATAACCCATGTCGGTAAGATGAATAGATACCAGTTCGCTGATATCTCTGTCGTCTTCTATAACCAGAACTTTTTCCAAGGAGAAAACTTATGTAAAATCAATTGCAAGTTAAATCGATGAGATCACAGAATGATCACGAAGTTGTAAATTTTTACTCATATCCCGTTTCAGCATTTTAAGTCAAATTGATATTATTTACATTTACATAAATAAAATTTATCAATGAATATACAACAGCTTGAATATATTATTGCCGTCAATGCAGCGCGGAATTTTGCCGTAGCCGCCGGTCATTGCTGTGTAACGCAGCCAACGTTAAGTATGATGATTAAGAAGCTTGAAGAAGAATTAGGAGTAAGGATTTTCGATCGCAACAATAAACCGCTGACCCCCACGAAGGACGGGGAGGAAATCATCCGCCGCGCAAAGATAATACTGTCGGAAATCAAAAACCTTAAAGAATTCACCCGGGAACTGAAGGAAGAAATTGCAGGGGAACTGAGGTTGGGAATTATTCCGACCCTGGCCCCCTACCTTTTACCCTTGTTTTTGAAATCTTTTACGAATAAATACCCCAACCTGAAAGTTCATGTAAAAGAATTATTCACGGAAGAAATTACCGGATTATTGAAGAAAGATGAACTGGATATCGGCCTGCTTGCCACACCGTTGAATGATAAGTCGATCAGCGAAGAAGCTCTTTTCTATGAAGAATTTTTTATGTACGCTTCCGAAAGCGAAAAGCTGCCGGAAAAGAAATTATACCTTCCCAGGGAAATACATCTCGATCATTTATGGCTGCTGGAGGAAGGTCATTGTCTTCGTTCACAGGTATTGAATTTGTGCGCCTTAAAACAATCGTTTAATGTCCTGGATAACCTGCACTATGAAGCGGGTAGTATAGAAACACTTATTCACCTGGTCGACCGGCAGGAAGGCATTACCATCGTTCCCCGGCTGGCCGTTTACAGGCTTTCTTCATCGCAAAAGAAAAAGATCAGGGAATTTGCCGAACCCAAACCGGTCAGGGAAATCAGCCTGATCTACCTGAATGACTTTCCCAGGAAAAAATTGCTAACTATCCTGCGTGATGAAATCCTGAAATCGCTTCCCTTTCCGGATGACCTGAAAAATAAAAACGTCCTGGATATATAACCGCGGATTTTTTTAAAATTTTTTCCCTGAAAATGAAACTTTCGGGGCGAGAGGAGTCTCTTTATATAAAGCATCCTGTAAAAAGTGAGAAAATTATTCGCTTGTATTATTTTTCTCCTGGCACTGGAGGAAGGAAATGCCCAGTCAGTAATTCAAAATGATGTGATGAACCTGTATTTTGATGAGGTTAAAGACGCCTGCCGGAAACATGTCGATTTATGGGATTACAATCTATACGCCCCGATTCTGCTGGTTGATCCCGATACAAGACAGGTATACGCCAATATGCCCGACAGTTCAGGAATTCTCAAAAAAGAAAACAGCATTTATACAGGCAGCCTTCCCGGGGATATAAATATTGCCAATACTTCCTTTTATTGGGCAAAAAGAAAATGGGCAATGGTATTACTGCCGTTGCCCGCTGATGTCCATGAAAGGCTTAACCTAATCAGTCATGAATTATTTCACAGGGCCCAGCCCTACCTGCATTTTAATACATGGAGTTATACCAATTACCAATTGGATAAAAAAGAAGGAAGGATTTATCTCAGGCTTGAACTGAAAGCATTGAAAGCGGCATTGGATGCCCCTTCGGCGAAAGAAAGCCTGAAACACATTACCGATGCCTTTATTTTCAGAAAATATAGAAATAAGCTATTCCCGGGAACCGATACCACGGAAAACACGCTCGAGTTGAATGAAGGAATGGCCGAATATACCGGGCTTATGCTGAGCGACAGACCGGAAGCCCGGATGAAAATTCACCTTACCGGGAAAATCGATGATTTCCAGCGAAGTAATTCTTTTGTGAGATCCTTCCCTTATGTCACTATTCCTGCCTATGGCTACCTCCTTTCCAGGAAGGATAAATACTGGAATAAAAAAATCAACAATCAAACCAACCTAGCTTCCTTTTTTATAAATGAATTCGGAATTCAAATTCCGGATAACCTTGAAAACGGGGTGGAGAAGATCAAAGATCTATACAACGGAAAGGAAATAGAACAACAGGAATCCGAAAGAGAAGAAAAAAATAAACATTTAATTGCGGGGTATGAAAACAGGTTTTTAAAACAACCCCACCTTATCATTCCACTGGAAAAAATGAATTATTCCTTTGATCCGCAAACGGTGATCACGCTCGGGAATGAGGGTATTTATTACCCCACAATTCAACTCACTGACAATTGGGGAATTCTCAAAGCGGAAAACGGCTCGCTGATAAGCAAGGATTTCAGCCGGATAAACCTGACTTCCCCTACCGATACTACTGGAAACGTCATTGTCGGCGACGGCTGGATACTTGAATTAAAAAAAGGCTATGCCATCAATAAACACCCGGGGGATAATAATTATTATCTTGAAAAAAATGGCAATTAATTTTTGATATTCGTCCTTCGATTTTTGATTTTAGGATTTATACCTGACAATTAAAAAGCATGAATATGGGAAACCGCAAACTGGCCGGCAAAACTTCATTGGTAACGGGAGCGAGCCGTGGCATCGGGAAAGCTGTGGCTGTGGCATTGGCTGAAAACGGATCGGATGTAATTATTAATTATGTTAAGGAAAAAGAAAAGGCGGAAGCGCTTGCCGCGGAATTGAAAGAAAACGGATGTCATTGTCTGTCCGTTCAAGCGGATGTATCGGATGAAAAATCGGTAAAAGAACTTTTCAGGCAGATTGAAAAAGAATTTGGAACTCTTGATATTTTAATAAATAATGCCGGCATTGCAAAACCGCAACCGATCCATGAGGTTACCCTGGAGGATTGGAATGAAATTATCCGGGTAAATCTTACCTCAGCCTTCATCGTTACAAAGACTGCATTACCGTTCATGATGAAAAAGAAATTCGGGCGGGTCATTAATATATCTTCCGTGGCCGCCCAGGTGGGAGGGGTGGTCGGCCCTCATTATGCCGCTTCAAAGGCGGGCATGCACGGATTAACCCGCTACTATGCGTCCAACCTGGCTCAATCGGGAATTACTTTTAATTCTATAGCCCCGGCCCTGATCGAAACGGACATGATCCGGAATAACCCGAGAATAAAACCGGATATCATTCCTTTAAAAAGGTTCGGCAAGGTAGATGAAGTTGCCGATGTGGTGGTGATGCTTGCGTGCAACGGTTATATCAACGGGCAGACGATTAATGTTAACGGTGGCTGGTACATGACCTGAGATAAGCAGTAAACTACAGACGGAACCAGTATGGCTGATATTTGAAATCGGGTCAGTGTAATATAAATTCCGAAATCAGGAATCGAAAATCTACGGAACCGAAGTTATTATTATTTTTTAATTCCGGGCAACGGTTACCAGGTAATCTTTTTCCGGTATTAATTGTGTTTGCGATCGAATTCGGCATAGGCATTCGTTCTTATCTTATAAATATTTCCATTTAAGCGTATCGTTATAATTTCTTGTCCGGCTTGTTTCTTTGACCCATCTAAATGGCAATAACATGAAAATCTTAAAATTCACATTGCTTGTCTTACTTTTTGAGGGCTTGTTTTATAACGCATTCGGGCAGACCGAAAAGAATAATTTCATAATAGGCACGGGAAGTAAGCTGGATTTTAATGCTCAAAATGAGAAATATCCCGATTCAACAGCCAATGGTTCTTCATCCCATTCTTTTACTATTAACCCCTATGTTGGATTTTTTATAATAAATAATCTTGCTGCGGGGATTGAAATATTATATAACAAGTCGTCTTCCATATGGGCTTCTGATTCCGACAGATATTTTTCAACCAGTTATGGATTGGGCCCTTTTGCAAGATATTATTTAGGAAGGAATATGATCCGGCCTTTTGTCCAGGGAGGTTTAAAATTTACGCGTGAAAATTACAGGACTGATTTTCCGGGTGATTATGGTAAAACGAAGGGTCATTACAATACCATAGATTATGACCTGGATCTCGGAATGGCATACTTTATCAATAATAAGATTTCTCTGGATTTTAAAATCGGTTATAATGCCGAAAAACGTAAAGATAACCAGCCGGGTGGAAGCGCTAATGAAAGGATTCAGAATATCGGATTAAGCATAGCTTTTAATTTCCTGTTGCTGTAGCCAGGATTAAAAATCATGAAAACAATTAAAATTTTCTTACTTGCAATATTCATTTCAGGCCTTTTATTAAGAGCGAACGGACAGACTGAAAAAGGGAAATTTATAATCGGTGCTGGCAGCAACCTGAGCCTGAACTTTCAAAACCGGAAAGACCTGGACTTCGGAACAAAGGGTCCATCCGACATTACTTTTTCAGTAAATCCTTCCGGGGGGTATTTTATAACCAATAACCTGGCTGGTGGTATTGAGCTTTTGTATTCAGCGTATTCTTCAAAGACGGCTGCTTCCAATTATATATCAGGCACTTATGGGATTGGACCCTTCTTAAAATATTATTTAGGAAAACGGAAGATCAAACCCTTTGTCCGGGCCGGCATGGAATTTTCACGTTTTCATTCCAAAATTAAAGGCTCAGGATTTGCCGGCGTTATGAAAGGTTTCGATAATACGATTGATTATGCTTTCGATGCGGGTATCGCCTGTTTTATAAATAACAAGATCTCCATAGACGCAGGAATCGGTTATAATTCCTTTACACGTAATTTTCATTATGGCACTCCATTATCAAAACAAAGAGTACAAAACATCGGCTATGGACTCACATTTAATTACCTGATTTTATAATTTATAAGCGGCTCACCCGTTTTGATTTTTACTTAATTTTACCTATCTTTTACTAAAATATTTTTTCAGCTTAAATAAACCAGTAACCGTATATTTTAATTTCAAAATCATGAAAACCGTTAAATTATTTTTAAGCGCATTGCTTATTACGGGCCTTGCATTAACCTCTTTCTGCCAAACAGAACGCGGTAGTTTCATCTTCGGTACAGGAAGTACAATAGGCTTTACCAGTACAAATTATAAATGGAACGATAACTATTCAGCTTATTCAGGCAGTGAAAGTTCTACGTCCAGTAAATTCAACATTAATCCATCGGTAGGATATTTCATTGTTAATGGCCTGGCGGGCGGATTAAACCTGAACCTGATATTCACTTCATCCAAACAGGAAAATAATAAAGACGCCTCCACCTATGTTGGATTTGGTCCGTTCGTCAGGTACTATTTTGGAAAGGACAAAATCAAACCATTATTGCAGGGAGGTTTCGGTTTCGCCCGTGAAATTGATAAATCCGAATACTCAGGCGCCGCCATTGAATCGAAATATTCTCAAAATATAAACTACTTCGAATTCGATACCGGGCTGGCCTACTTCATCAATGAGAAAATTTCTCTGGATGTTATTGCCGGTTATAACAGTACTACACAGAAACAAAAAAATGATAATTCGACGCAAAAAAATACAGCTCAGAATATCGGGCTGGGTCTGGCATTTAATTTCCTGTTTTTGTAATAATTTTCATTGCTTCGAACAATTTGTTCCCATACGGGTTGTATACTAACTGTTTGCCGTTTCAACTATATTTTTCAATCCGTTAATTCTGTGAACTGATAATTAATAACATAATAATAATTCATATGGAATATACTTTAAAAAAGCACCTCGAATATAACTTATGGGCAAGTATTCAATTTGCCGGCTTTTTAAGAAAACAGGATGATTCAATAATCAATAAAGAACTAAAAAGCAGTTTTCCGGGGATCGGCAAAACTATTCTCCATTTATGGAATGCTCAGCTCATCTGGCTGAACCGAATGAAAGGGGAAGAAATAACTTTTCATCCCTACAGGGATTTTAAAGGCACGAAGGAAGAAATGCTTGACGGCTTCATTGCCTCAGCCGAAGAACTGAATGAATTGATAGCCGCCCGTGATGAGGCTTACATGGATGAGATGATTCACTATAAAACTTCCAAAGGGGACGCGTTCGAAAGCCGTGTGGATGAAATACTTTTTCATATCGTGAACCACGGATCCTATCATCGCGGCCAGATTATCACCATGCTGAGGGAACTGGGGATAACTGAATCCTTACCCGGTACGGACCTGATCCTGTTTTTGAGAATGCTGTAAATCATCCAAAGAAATTCAATCTTGTATATCAGCTTTTTTCTAATCAATTAGACCATTTTTAAATTGTGTTCTTAAAGTAAATAGGGCCATTATAGATCTATGGAATCATCCTCTGTGTCCTTCGTGTAACCCCGATTGTCCCGATAGCTATCGGGATGGGGCTTTGTGCCCTCCGCGGTTAAGAACCAACTTGTCGCCAAAGACGGGTTACTCATTGTTGATTATTTTTCTATAGCGGTCCGACGAACATAAGTTCCCCTTCATTTATGATATTGCTTTGGATTAATTGTTGAAGCTCTTCAAAAAGAAATCATTCCTATCCGTCTGACCACTTTTGGTTTTTATTGTGTCCTCCGTGTAACCCCGATGACCATCGGGGCATTGTGTCCTTTGTGGTTAAAACCCTCTCATCGCCGGAGACGGGTAGCTATTGGTTTGAGGTTTGTTCCGGTCTGTGCGCCACAGACCAGGGGGAGGCGGAATCG
>CAYNCU010000192.1:0-8356 GCA_964395765.1 uncultured Roseivirgaceae bacterium
TAGCAACCCTTTGCTGCTGACCGCCGGAAAGCTGCTGTGGAAAATGATTCCGGCGATGCATTATATTCATACGTTCGAGCGCTTCTTCAACCTTCTTTTTCCTCTCCCCTGACGGAACCTTCAGGTAAAGAAGGGGCAGTTCGACATTTTCGAATACGGTTAATTCATCAATAAGGTTAAAGCTCTGGAATACAAATCCGATTGAACCCTTCCTGAGCTGGGCCCTTTGTCTCTCTGAAAACTTTGATACTTCCTTATCGGCGAAATAATATTCACCTTCAGTAGGGTTATCAAGTAAACCAACAATATTCAGCAATGTAGATTTTCCGCATCCGGAAGGGCCCATCACGGCAACAAATTCCCCTTCCTTAATCTCCATGGTGATATTATTCAAGGCTGTAGTTTCTACTTCATCGGTAGTAAATACTTTTTTAAGGCTGACCGTTTTTATCATGATAATAAAATTTAATATTCAGTATAATTTATTTTAGCAATAAGACTTCGTTGTCTCCAAAATTTTCGTATGATGAAGTTATCACTTTATCTCCATCCTTCAAACCATCCAGCACTTCAAAATACTCAGGATTCTTAGCTCCCAGCTTAATATCCCTTTTCACAGCTCTGGAACCGTCATTATCCACGACATAAACCCAATTGCCACCTGTATCCTTATAAAATCCTCCGAGTGGCAATAACAAGGCCTGCTGTGAATTGCCCAATTCAAGTCGAATTCTGAGTGATTGTCCTCTTTTTATACCTTCAGGCTGATTTCCCGTGAATTCCATATCAACTTCAAACCGGCCATCTGTAATGGTCGGGAAAACCTTTGTGATCTCAAGATCATAATTCTTTCCGGCATAATCAAACGAACCCTTTAATCCCGGTTCAGTGCGGGGTAAATAAAGTTCATCAATTTTTACCCTGACTTTGAATTTATCCAGAATATCCACTTGTCCCAAATTCTGTCCGGCATTGATGGACTGCCCAATCTCCAGTTCAGGAGTGGAAAGTTGACCGTCAATCGGGGAACGGATTTCAAGGTTCTCAAGGATCTTGCTCACCCCTTCCAGGCTCTGGCGCATTCTGGATTCCGACGCAGCAATTTGATTTAACTGGTATACCCTGTTCACGGAATCCTGTTTATAGGACGCATAGGTAAGTTCCCTTCTTTTAAGATTATATTTATATTCCTGATAGACCTTTTCAAAAGCTTGCTTTGAAATCAGATTTTGATCATACAATTGTTTGTTCCGTTCGTACTGGGGTTTTAAAAGATCAATTTGATAATTGCTCTCGGCAATGGTTGCTTTTTGTTGTAAATCATTCTGGTCGAGTTGGAGGCGGGTTTCCGTGGCCCTGTTCAATTGTTCATACAATGCCGATTCCTGGGAAAGTACGCTTAATTCCAACTGAGAATTAGTAAGCCTTAAAATCAGGTCACCTTTTTTCACTATCGCTCCCGATTCAAGGTAAATCTCCTTGATTATTCCTCCTTCAATCGCGTCAAGATACCTGGTTTCTACCGGCATGACAGTACCGGTGACCGGAATAAAGTCCTGAAATACTCCGTATTTAACAGTACCGATTGTTATTTTTTCTGCATCAACTTTTACTTTTGAACGCTTATCAGCAAAAAAGAAACTATATAAAATAAAAGATAAAAATAACAACCCCGCAGTTCCCAATGAGATCCTTTTAAAGGTCCATTTTTTCTTCTTGATTTGTCGATCCATTGACATAGAATACCATCATTTAGTCGATCATGGAATGCCAACAAATGTGCCAAATTAAAAACAGCTTAAAAGTCTCAAAATTGCCTGTTTAACAATTCTTCATCGTCCATCAGCGAACGAGAGTGTCCGGAATCGGGCATGAATTCCTCGCCAGAATAATGTCATCCTAATTTATTGCAATCGCGTATATTATATTAAATTTAGACCCTCTAAAAGAAAAAATAATGCCGGAAGTAAATAAAACTGGAAAGATTTTAATTGTTGATGATAATGAAGATTTATTACGGGCGGCAAAGATGTTTCTGAAGCGACATTTCAGCCAGATCGACCTGGAAAAAAACCCTGAATCGATTCCTACTCTTTTAAATAATGAGAATTATGACGTGATTTTGCTGGATATGAATTTTACCAAGGACGTAAGCAGTGGTCATGAAGGATTTCTTTGGCTTGAAAAAATTCTTGAAATAGATCCAAGTTCTGTGGTGATTCTTATCACAGCCTATGGCGACGTACAAATGGCGGTAAAGGCGATTAAGGAAGGTGCCGTTGATTTCGTTTTAAAACCCTGGGAAAACGAAAAATTGCTGGCTACGGTAATGTCGGCGATGAAACTTCATGAATCCAAAGTAGAAGTGACCGAACTAAGAAACAAGCAGGCGCAGATTACGGCGGATATTGATACCAAGTACCAGGATGTGGTTGGAAAATCTTCCGGGATGATCAAGGTCTTACAAACCATTGACCGTATCGCGGTCACCGATGCCAACGTTCTTATTCTGGGAGAAAACGGTACCGGTAAAGAAGTAATCGCCCGGGCTATTCACAGGAATTCAACAAGAAAAAATGAAGTATTTATTAGCGTAGATTTAGGGGCCATCAGTGAAACCCTGTTTGAAAGTGAATTGTTTGGCCATGTAAAAGGTTCATTCACAGACGCTAAGGAAGACCGCGCCGGCAGATTTGAAGTAGCCCATCGGGGTACTCTCTTTCTCGATGAGATCGGAAACCTGTCATTGCCCCTACAGGCTAAACTGCTAAGTGTGTTGCAAAACAGGACGGTTGTACGGGTGGGTTCCAACAAGCCCAAGCCCATCGATATCCGGTTGATCTGTGCCACCAATCTTCCGATATATGATATGGTAAAAGATAACCGTTTCAGGCAGGATCTCTTATACCGGATAAATACCATTGAAATCCAGCTTCCTCCCCTACGGGAAAGAAAGGAAGACATCAACCTGCTGGCCGAACATTTCCTTATGACATATGCCAAGAAATATAATAAGCCCATTTTTACGATCAGCGAATCTGCCATAAAGAAAATGCTTAAGTACAGTTGGCCGGGGAACGTACGTGAATTGCAGCATTCGATCGAAAGAGGTGTTATCATGAGTACAGGCCATATATTGAATGCCGAAGACCTTTTTTTTAGCTCAGGCAACCAGGACAGGAGTGAGGAAAGTATAGTGCTTGAAGAACTAACCCTGGAGGAGGTGGAAAAAATGCTAATCCGTAAGGCCCTGAAAAAATTTGATGGAAATATTACCCTGGCAGCTCAGGAATTGGGTTTAACGCGCTCATCACTTTACCGTCGACTGGAAAAATATGGGCTTTAACAATTTCAGAATTGGGGTCATCATCAGGGTTATCCTGCTCTCCGGAAGTATAATTGCTTTCTCCTACTCCCTTATTACC
Organism: uncultured Roseivirgaceae bacterium; assembly: GCA_964395765.1. GTDB lineage: Bacteria > Bacteroidota > Bacteroidia > Cytophagales > Cyclobacteriaceae > DATDPY01. The sequence goes on from CAYNCU010000192.1 coordinate 3,426, forward strand.
CAGTCTAAAATTATTACCCTGATTCTTATAGGACTTCTTATTGTCATTACCCTGGGCGATCTCATCCGCTATGTTGAAGTTACTAATAAGAAATTAACCCGTTTTCTCGAATCCATAAGGTATTCCGATTTTTCAAGCGGCTTCGCTTATGATAATAACCTGGGAAAGACATTTAAGGAATTGAATAAGTCTTTTAATGAGGTTTTGGAAGCTTTTCGTTCGGCAAGAGCGGATAAGGAGGAGAATCTTAATTACCTTAACACGGTTGTCCAGCACGTGGGAACCGGTTTATTGTCCTTCGATTCCGAAGGCGATATAAAGCTCATTAATAATTCAGCTCGAAATTTATTGCAGGCTCCCCAGATCCATAACATCGCCGAATTAAAACCGAAAAATCCTGAATTATACAGGAAGCTTATTGAATTGCAGCCAGGTCACAAAGCATTGATCAGGAAAAGCAGCGATGTTTCCCTGGCGATCCATTCCACAGAACTTAAAATGCGGGGGATCACCATAAAACTGGTTTCATTGCAAAATATACAAACTGAATTGCAACAGAAGGAAGTCGAAGCCTGGCAAAACCTGACCCGCGTTTTAAGGCATGAAATCATGAATTCCATAACCCCGATCGCTTCGTTAACAGGGACCTTAAATGAAATTCTGCAGGAGGACCTGGTAAAGCACGACAATGGCAATTATAAAATAAATAAGGAATCGGTCGATGATTTAAGCGACGGCCTGCAAACCATTGAAAACCGGTCCAAAGGATTAATCCGGTTCGTGGATGCTTACAGGGATTATACTACTATTCCCCGGCCAAAATTTTCTAAAGTTTCCATTAAGGATATGTTCGACCATATCATTAATTTACTCAATCCGGAAATGGAGGCGACCGGGATTTCCTTTATTTCCAACCTTGACCCTGAAAATCTAGTAATACTCGCCGACAGGGAATTAATTGAGATGGTTCTAATCAATCTTATAAAAAATGCCAAGGAAGCGCTTGTTAATCATGTAGAACCGAAGATAGAACTACGGGCAAGAATCGACGTGGAGCAGAGAACGATCATTGAAGTAAAAGACAATGGACCGGGAATCATCCAGGAAGCAATGGAAAGAATATTCATTCCGTTTTACACTACGAAAAGAAATGGCTCAGGAATCGGTTTAGCATTGTCAAGACAGATTTTACAAATGCACAATGGGAACTTAACGGTAAAGTCTGAGCCTAATATTTATACTATATTTACATTAGTATTTTAATTTACCCGATGAAGTTAAAAATCAGGGATCAAATATTTTTTAAAACATCGTTAAGGATAAAAAGCAATTTTACATACCGAAGGAATTCATTAACCGATCAGAATGAGAATTATTATTGCAGGCGCCGGTGAGGTTGGATTTCATCTTGCCAAACTTCTTGCCTATGAAAAACATGATATTGTACTGATTGATATCGACCAGGCAAAGCTGGATAACGTAGCGAATCATTTGGATATTACAACCGTCAGGGGAAATTCCACTTCTTTCAATGTTTTGTTATCTGCCGGTGTGGAAAAAGCCGATTTATTAATTGCTGTAACGAGTTCCGAAGAATCGAATCTTGCCACTTCCATTATCGCAAAGAAACTGGGGGCTTCCAAAACGATCGCAAGAATTGTTAATCTTGAATTTTTTCTAAATAAAGACATCCTTGATCTTAAGGAACTGGGGGTTGATGAATTAATATCTCCTGAATCACTGGCCGCCCGTGAAATAAAAAGACTTTTAGCCAAATCGAATGTAACCGATACATTTGAATTTGATAACGGCCAGTTAACGTTACTGGGATTTTCCATTGATGAAGATAACGAATTAAGGGATAAGTCAATAAAAGAAACGGCCTTCCTGAATCCTGATCATGATTTTATTACCGTTGCGATCTTAAGGAGTGGGAAAACGATCATTCCTCATGGTAAAACAATATTCAGAGTAAACGACCATGCCTATTTTATAGCCAAACAGGCAGGAATTCAAAAGTTACTTCAAATCGGAGGGAAAGCCTCGCCCGATATAAAGAACATCATGATTATGGGAGGCAGTAAAGTCGGTTACCATGCCTGTCGCCGACTGGGGAAAAAATATAATACCAAACTCATTGAAAAAGATAAGGATAAAAGTTATTCCCTGGCTGAATTATTGCCTGAAACCCTTGTTGTGAACGGCGATGCTACCGATGTAGAGCTTTTAAAAGAGGAGCGGATTGATGAAATGGATGCTTTTATTGCGGTAACAGGAAATTCCGAAACCAATATTATTACCTGTCTGCTGGCAAAAAACCTAGGGGTAAAAAAAACTATAGCCCTGGTAGAGAATATGGATTATATTCCTATATCACAGAATATCGGGGTGGATACGATGATCAACAAAAAGTTAATAGCAGCAAATTTTATTTCGCGATACGTCCGCCAGGGACAGGTAATTTCACTTACCGGAATTCACGGGGTGACGGCGGAAATCATGGAATTTGAAGTTGCGCTGGGCTCTAAAATTGCCGATAGGGAAATAAAAAAACTGGGCTTCCCTGATGAAGCTATAATCGGTGGTGTGGTCAGGAATGGTTCCGCAGAGAAAGTAAACGGTGAATTTATCATTCATCCAAGGGACCGGGTAGTGGTATTATGCCTTCCTGAATGCATTCACCAGGTTGAAAGTTATTTTAAATAAAACCGGATTTGAAACCAATTACTGTCTGATATGCGATTATTTATTGTAACCTTATTAGCAACGATAATTATTGCAGGAACATTATCGGCTCAATCGTCTTACAGGGTACTTATTTTTTCCAAAACCAACGGCTTTCGACATGAATCGATTCCTGAAGGGATAAAGGCTATTACCGGGCTTTGCGAGGACAATAACATAGCCGTTGATCATTCGGAGGATTCAACAATATTTAATGACGATTCATTAAAAAAATATAATGCATTGATATTCCTGAATACAACAGGCGAACTTTTTAATGAAAATGAAAAAGAAGCATTCAAGAATTACATTCACCATGGAGGTGCCTGGTTAGGAATCCATTCCGCAACGGATACCGAATTCAACTGGCCATGGTACGGAAAACTGGCCGGAGCCTATTTTACGGATCACCCTGAACAACAGGAAGCCGTTATTAAAATCGTGGATAAAAATAATCCTGCAACCAGGATGCTGCCCGATAACTGGAAAAGATTCGGGGAATGGTATAACTATAAAGATGTAAGCAAGGATCTGACGGTACTGGGTTATCTTGATGAATCCTCCTATAAAGGTGGAAAGATGGGCGGAAATCATCCTTTTATCTGGTATCATCATTTTGAGGGCGGAATGGCATTTTATACTGGTTGCGGGCATACGAAGGAATCCTATAAAGATCCCTTGTTCCTTGCTCATCTACTCGGGGCCATAAAATTTGTTATTACCAGTCCGAAATAGTACCGGAAGTCAATAGGGCGAAATTTATTTACCGAATGCCTCCACTTCAGAAGTAAGCTTGGAAGCGATAATAGGAAAGCTAACATGACCTTCCAGAAAAAATCCCTGTTTACTTATTCCCGGCCTTATGCCGGTTTCAATTCCATAGCCCCAGCTTAAATCCCGATTGAATTTACCCTCAATACCCATTTTAAATCCAAACGGATTTGTTTTAATCACATCCGAAGAATAAGTGACATCACTATTTCCTGATGAAGACCGGTAGAACAAATTGTCGACCGTTATGGCAGGGTAATAACAAAGATCCATGTAAGCTGTAAATAGCAGGTCATTGGTTACAGGGTCATAAGTTTTATCGAATTTTATTGCCACATTCTTGATAATCTCCATAACCCCACCGAGATAGACTCCTGCCGCTGTCATGTTGCCGAAGGCATGCAGTATACTTGGCAATGAATTTCCGGCTGTATCCAGAATTGCAGTCTTTTGAGATTGCGTGATATCTTTTATGTCGAGGGCTGTCTGATAATAAGTTGCTCCCGCCCGGATACCATATACCCTTCTTACTTTTACCGGCGCCTGGATATTTTCATGTTCCATAGATTCCCATTTATTCCCTTCCTGGAAATTTTTCGAATACAGGATAAATTTTGCTTTTCCGTCCACTACCTTGTCAACAATATGATAAGCTCCCCCGACATCCAGGTAATAGAATGTTTTAGGTGAATTTTCAAAATCGTTATTTTCTCTTGCATTGTCGCGCACAAAATCTGTCTTACGGCTATAAGGTTTTCTGAACTGAGCGGAAAACTCCGCTTTATTTTTAAGGTAGTAATCTGCCTTAACTCCAAAACCGGCATTTATGTTAGTCCTGAAAAATTCGCCGTACAAAGGCAAGACCTGGAAAAATAGTTTATTGATGTCATTCGGATCATCGTATAATTCTTCATAAGTAACCGTTTTGTTTATAATTGTATTTTGCGCAAAGATTCTGTTACAATTCAAAAGGGCTACTATCAATAATAAACATGTAATTAACTTATTCACAATTATTTATAAAAATTTATATGAGTAATCCGGGTACCAATTTAATCCTTTTTTCAATCGGTAAAACGTAAAAAATAAATTGTTTTACTACATCTGCGGGGAAATTGATTCAATAGGATCCTGGTAACCGGTTATTCATTATTCGGCCAGGTATTAGACCCGGTTAAAAGTTTCAAGGTTTCGTGGCCGGTACAACCAAAGGCGTATCCGGGTCATTAACGATTTCAAAATTATTATCAACAAATTCTATTATCGGTACCATGTTATTATAACTTCCTGATGAATTATCGAGTCCATAATATAAGGTCCCTTTATAAAAACCTTCCTTTTCAAGGTCATTAATAAAAGGGCTTCCGTATTTTTTTAACATGTGACCGATGTAAGTTATAATTTCATAACCCAGGTATTCATAATCGCTTGGCGGA
>CAYNCU010000193.1:0-3010 GCA_964395765.1 uncultured Roseivirgaceae bacterium
CCGATCAGAGGGACTGCCGCCTTCTTAATTGAAAATTATCTTACCGTAAAAGTCATTCCTACTTCTCCTGTCTTCCGCACTTAATTCAAAAAAATCTTAAGACGGTGAATTCTTTAAAATCAAAGTGTTTTATATAGAACACGAATTGACCCTTAATGAAATAAGGAGATGATTATGCTAAAAATGTATTTGATATTTGAGCCTTGATTTTTCATTTCATCATAGTCAACTCTATTCAGGCATTGACTCGACTGAAATCATAACCCAAGAATCAAGATCCAAAAATTAAATTATAATCTTCAGACTGACCCAATGCGGAAAGCAAGGGTTATTCCTAAGGACCGCCGCCATCTTAATTCGAATATTATCTTAGGGTATAAGTCATTCCTGCCTCTCGGTTAATAAATTTTCTGCAATTGCAAACCCGGTATCTAAGTTTACTTCCGGCCATTTATCAACTATTCGCCCGGAATTCGGGTATTAAATGTTTAAAGAAATGCATTGGACAAGAATGAGAATATTTTTATATTAAAGGTTGTCATTGATAGAATTCAGGGAATGATTTACGAAAAGATACCTCCTCACGCGAAGATTAAAAATTTTGTGCATTGTTATTATTGCTGGGAATATGATCCTGCTGATGTTCAGCCTTTTATTATCCAAAGTCCCCCTTCCGGGTATGAGGCCCTTGTTTTCAATTACGGTTATCCCTACAGGATTCGCGGTAAAGATAATGAAGATTCACTTACCCCTTCCTCCTTTTTTTCCGGGCAGAATACTGCCAATTATCAACTGGTCATAACGAGACCGCTGAGAGTATTCGGAATTGTACTACAACCGGCTGCCTTCGCTTCCCTATTCAGGGTGGGCGTTAAAGATGCTGTAGACCGTCGTATAGCCCTTGATTGCATTCTGGGCAAAGAGGGCAAATACCTGGAATTAAAAATGCAGGAAGCTTCAAATAATACGGAGAGGGTCCGCATAGCCGAACAATATTTATTGCAGAAAATATGGTTGTCGAAATTGCATCCTTTATCGGTTAACTTTGCTGTTAACCTGATCGATAGTCGTAATGGACTTATTTCCGTAGAGGAAATTGCGAATGAAGTTGGAACAAGCCGCAGGTCGCTGGAAAGGGATTTTATGGATAAAGTCGGTATAAGTCCCAAGTTTTATACCCGCTTGCGGAGATTTGCACACATTTCCTACCTGTTGATGTACCATAAAATGGACTGGCATGACCTGGTCAATGAAGGCAGCTATGTTGACCAGTCTCATTTAATCAGGGATTTCCAGTTTTTTAACGGTAGAAGCCCTGTAGATTATTTGCTGCATAATCGTGAATTGATCCGATATCTCGAAAAATAATTTTTGATTTTGACGCATTTGTACAATACACCCGGTTTTATGATATATATTTTAGTTCCATCAAAATTTAAATTGATATGGAAACACAAAAAAAAGAAGACATTGATGCGCTGAGTAAAAAGGGTGCATGCATTGAATTTTTTTCAGCCAACCAGTAAAAGGATATCAGCCGGATGTTGTATTTGTGCGATCCGGGTGGAAGTGTTTCATTTGAACCGCTGGGAGAAGCGGGAAAAGGAACCATCGGTGACTTCGGAAGAAATTTATGGTGCGCACTCATGGATTCATTCCCTGATATTGATAATACGGTTATAAATTCTGAGATGGGGAGTTCGGAGGATACAGTAACCTGTACGGTATCAATATTCGGAACCCAGCAAAAAGAATTCGCCGGTATTCCAAGCAAGGGTAACCGTTTTGAAAGCGATCATGTTTTTGTATTCCGTTTTAATGATCATCAGAAAATTGATAGGATCCTGATCAACTGGAATCATGATGTCTTCGTCAGGCAATTACAGGCCTGAGCATTGAGCTTCCCTCCATCCGGATAATGAATTAGACGCTTCGGCGTTAACCTTATTTAAGTCCTGGTAAAGGAAAGCGGAATACATATCGGATTCAGGCCATAAATCAAATTCAATAATATCAAAGCAGCATGATCGGTTTAGCATTATACCTGGTAATGATGTTTGGCCTTATCCTTAAAGGATTGCCTGAAAAACACTTTCAGGAATCCGATACGATATTCCTGAAAAAAGGGTCGGTAATCGGGGTCCATTTTATCGTGCCTCTTGAGGGAAGTGATAAAAGCAAAGGTGAAGCATTCCTACGCAATAAGTACTTTCCCGGCTGGCGTGATCTTTTCCCGGGAAGCAGGGTTTATTATTTGAAAGGAGAAAAAGGTATTGAGAAAGATAAAAATACCTTTCTCTGGGTGTTCAAAGATGTAAACGAACTTTCACGGTACTTTCCCCGGCCCGATAGCAGTACGGAATTGTACAATACCCTCCGTCACAAAATCGACTGGTTATATGCCGACAGCACCTTCAATTATTATTTCGGCGGATACGATGAAAGTCAGGCTTCCGATTACGTGGTAATTGATGCGGGAAAACCGGTAAACAATGACTGGCTGAAACCCGGTGCCCTATTGGGTTTTCATTTTATAGTCATTAAACCTTCTGTTGATCACCGCGATTTTGAACAATTTATTCATAATATATGGGCCCCGAACAGGTGCGATGCCGTTCCCGGTTCCAAGGTGTTTTTCCTGAAAGGGATACGGGGAATTCATAAAGATCAATATGTATTTCTTTGGGTCCTGAATTCGATCGTCACGCGGAACAGCTATTTTCCATCTACTGATCACCCATCAAAGGAATATCTGCAATTACAGGATCAGTGGAAATGGCTTTATGGAAAAGATTACCGCGGCAGGTACTTTAAGGGATGGGACACGTCACAGGCAAGTGATTTTATTATGATTCAGTAAATTTAGTAAAGAAATCAAAACCGGTCAGGTCGATCAGGCCGGCAATATTCATCTGGTCCGACCAGCTATACTGGTCCGACCAGCCATACTGGTCGGACGAGCCATGCTGGTCCGACGAGCCATGCTGGTCCGACGAGCCATGCTGGTCCG
>CAYNCU010000193.1:3110-8211 GCA_964395765.1 uncultured Roseivirgaceae bacterium
CCGACGAGCCATGCTGGTCCGACGAGCCATGCTGGTCCGACGAGCCATGCTGGTCGGACGAGCCATGCTGGTCCGACGAGCTTGAAAAATTCATATAGGATATATCACGAAATTCTAAAGAAGTCACCTTGTGAATATGTAATATTTATTCTTCATAGTCATTTAATAAATATTTATCAGGCGTTTCATTAGAATTATAAATTACTCCGGCAGATCACTGCCTTATTTTGATTGGCAAAAAAATTATACCACCTGTAAGATTACCGGTGTCATTGATTTTTTTTACATCCTTTTTCCTGCTAACTCGTCCTTGAAATTAATTGATTGAATAATATTCCGATCGGTTAATGAATCCTTTACTTATACGTTCTCACTTTTCTAATTGAAAGAAATCTTAACTATCCCGGTTTCTTTCGTCCTCACTCCTCCTATTTCGTATAAGTCTCAAAAAATAAATTAACAGTAAACGAAAGTTTCATAATACCCCCTCGCGGGAGGGATATAGTATTTTATTTTGAGATTTAAACATATAACACCAGCTATGAAGATGAAATTATTATTTCCTGTGATTTTTTTATTTTTCTCAATACCACTTTTCGGTCAAAATGATATTCCCCATATTCCACCCTCACCCGATGCTGCCTCATTGGGCGAATACGGCAATATTCCGGTCAATCTTTACAATGGCCTCCCGGATATCAACATACCTCTGTATACTATCAATATCAGGGATGTAACGGTTCCTATTACCCTCAGCTATTATGCCTCCGGCATCCATGTGGAAGAAGAATCCGGCTGGGTGGGCCTCGGCTGGTCGTTAAATACCGGCGGCGTGATTACCAGGACGGTGAACGGGAATGATGATTTTCTGTATTCCACGAACCACAATTACCGGGGTTATATTTATTCGGATAATTCTGCCCTGGAGCAGGACCAGTCACCGGCCCTGGGTAATTATTTGCTTAGTGTATGTCAACGAGTGAATGACGGACAACCGGATATTTTTTATTTTAATTTTCAGGGGCATACAGGAAAATTTTTCCTGGAACAAAAAAAGTCCCCGGGTGATCCGGTAAAAGTAAAATTACTTTCACCTGAGAAAATGGATTTCAGTTATAATGAATCCAGCGGAACATGGACCATCTGGACGATGGACGGCTATCAATATGAATTCGGGGAAAAGGAATATACCGAAAACTGGACGGGTACAGGAACTTCCGCCGAAGAAGCCCGATCCTCCATAACGCCTCCTTCCCCTTCCATTCCCTATGATCAGAAGTTTATTTCTTCGTGGTATTTAACGAAGATCACATCGCCGGAGGGTCAGCAAATAGATTTTAACTATGGTCACACGGATTCCAACGGCAATGAGTATGTGGCAAAAAGCATTATCAACATCTCAGAATCAGTTGAAGAATGCCTGGGCAAGGGTCATTTGATTTCAAAAACCGGGTGCCTGGCGAATTCCCCATATGAAAATTACGGCGTAATACCGGTCGATCCGGGGTATAACGGAAATCTGGATTTGCAATGCCTGTTCAATAATCTGGATTCATATTCTTCCTTTGACCCTGCCAATTTCGGAAGTAATGACCCTGGAAACGGGTGTGATATTGTCCGGTCTTATACAGCCTCCATGAACGCTTATTACCAGGTATACCTGAGAAGCATAGATTTTGATCAGGGTAGTATCATTTTTAAATCCGGTGACAGGGAAGATATGGAAAAGCTCGATAATGACCAAAGGTATCCGGGTAAGTCCCACGCTCCTCCTCAATATTTAAGTCAGATTGACATTTACAATAAATCCAATACTCTTCTGAAATCCTTCGATTTTTCTTACTCCTATTTTAATAGCGTGGAAACTACTGATCCATTCCGGTACCAGCGGTTAAAACTCATAACGGTCGATGAAAAGAATGGGGCTGTATCAATCCCTCCTTACAAATTTGAATATAACGAAGAGCATTCTCTCCCGGCAAAAGATTCCTACTCCAGGGACCATTGGGGGTATTTTAATAATGCATCTAATATAGCGGCGGGGCTTGGCGGACAACCGACACTGATACCATCCATTCGTATTCTTACCGGAAATGATATCATTGAAAAGTTAACATCTGCCGACCGGGAACCGGATGCCGATTATACAAAGACAGGAATATTAAAGGAAATCACTTACCCGACCGGCGGTTCGACGGAATTCAAATATGAAAACAATTCCTTTAATATCGATCAGGTATCGGAAAGTAAGCCTGACCAGGAATTCCAGGTCAGGGCAATCGATAATAATAAAGTCTTCGATATTAAAAATAATGCGGAAGTGTCATTTACGGTAGATCTGCAGTGCAAAACAATGACCTGCTACCAGGGGACCTCCGATTCTCCCTGCGATCCACCTGACATCAACTCCCCCTATTTTACATTGGTGAACTTAAAAGATGGCGTTGAAATAATCCGTAATCTTTATGCCGATTACAACTGTATCTTCAATCAGGGGTCTCAATGGCAGACAGACCATAATATTCATTTTATCGGTAAAGGAGATACACCATGCGGGATAACAAGGCAATTCAGTGTCACGCTTCAACCCGGCAGATACCTTATCAATACTTTCCCCGTCAACGACATTGAAGTTAACATTATGGCGACTTATGATCAACCTCAACATACTACGGTTAATTTTAAAAATTTTATTGTAAGGGGGGGTGGTCTGAGAATAAAATCAATTATTCAGCATGATGGGCTCGATGAAAACGACGACATTATCAAACAATACCAATATGAATTTACCGGTGATGATGGTATCTTAAGATCATCGGGGAAACTTATGTCATTCCCCAAATATGGCTATGGTGAATTTTTTATCACTACCGAATCTGATTTTTCCCAGGACCTCACCGTAAAGGTCAGGCTTTCCTCATACAGTAATGTTCCCCTTGGAAATTCAGCGCAGTCTGCCGTTGTCGGATATGATAAGGTGGAAGAGAAGACAGGTATTAACGCCTCTGGCGGATACTCAATATATCATTACATTAATCAACCCGATGAAGAGATAAGTCCTTATTTGCCGAATACCCCTACCAATTCTTTTGCCTATAAGAACGGACTGTTAACCAGCAGGGTCGATTTTAATAAAAATCATTTTATTGTGAGAGAGATCGATAATCAATACGACGCAAAACCGCTGGATATTGTTAAAGGCGTGAATTTACTTAATTATAACTGCGGCTCTTTAACTGAATTGATTTCTCCTGATCCGGAAAGCTATGAATATGTGTATTCACAATATGCATTACCCTCACAATGGTGGTATAAAAAAAGCAGCGAAGAAAAGATTTATGATAGTGATGACAAATCAAACCAGCGATATTTTTCGAAGGTAACGGGATATTATTATAACCAAGCAATCAAACTTGTTAATAAAACAGAAACCTTCGACAGCGAGGGAAATGACATAATTACTCAATATACTTATCCACTGGAAGATAATTCCCTGGCGCCTCCCCAAATGTGGGATGAAAGCAATCCTGATTACTTACATCTGAATAATCGCTTGATCGATGAAACCGTCTCAACCGAAAATGGGAACAACATTAAAAAAATTTATGAGAAAATAAATTATTACAGATTCGACGATAATTCAAAAAAAATATTATTGGACCATGTTGATCTGGCACCCGACGGGACACAACCCGAAACGAGAATAAAATTCCGAAAATACGATCCTTATGGCAACGTATTGGAATATAGGCAATATGGAGGCTCACATTCAGGTGGAAAATCTACTACCGTACTTTGGGCCTATAACTTTTCACTTCCCGTTGCTAAAATCGAAAATGCCCGTTATGATGAGGTATCTCAGGCCGCCAATGCAGCCCGTATTTCCCTGGACGATCTTGGCCCGGATAATGATTCACAGGATATTTTAAAAAAGCTTTCGAAGATAGCGAATAACCTGGAAGATGCTCAGGTATTTATTTATACCTACCAACCGCTTGTAGGAATTGCATCGGTAACGGATCCAAACGGGAAAATAACATATTACGATTATGATCCCTTGGGGCGGTTACAGTATATAAGGGACTTCGAGAACAATTTACTTTCTGAGTTCCGGTATCAATATCAGGCTACTACGACCAGTCAATAACTTCAAATAAACTTTTAAAAATGTCAACCAGCAAAAAAATAAAGTTTTTAATAATTATCAACTTGTTCTTACTGACTCATTACCCTCTAAGAGTAAAAGCTCAGACCCCTGCCCCGGTAAACCTGGAGATGTCTGCATCTTCTCCGTGTAACGGAAGCAATCATTTGATTAAATTCATTGCTGGCGGTGCCTGCCAGGGTTATCCTATTCAATGGAATATGGTCGGGCCCAATTTTATAAAAACCGATGCAAAGGACAACTGGATAGAAGGTTATTTCACAACCAGTGGCACCAAAACAATCGGATTCTCGTATTATGCTGCCTATAGGGAAGGGGGATGTAAAAGCACCTCCGATTACTACGAACAAAAATTTAACATCTTTGAATCCAACATCAGTGTCGGTACAGTATCCGGAACCACCACACTTTGTCCCGGGTCACAGGCTAAATTATCTGTCTCTTCCGTAACAGGAAATATTCTCGGCTGGCAAAAAAGGCTTCCGGGTCAGGCATGGTCTGCGGCGACAACCATAAATAATACTACTATGTCAATCAGTACTCCGGACATTGAATATGCAACTATGGATTACAGGATTATGGTGGGAAGTGTTTGTGCAGCGACAGTTTATTCTCAGGCGACGGTCACCTACGTTGCACCCGTCAAGCCCGGGGTAAGCAATCCACCGGGTGTATGCGGTCAGCACCCTGAAGTCAGTGTAACTACCTCGGCAGATCAGGCCAGTACGGTCATTCATCTATGGTTTTATTCAGGTCAATCCACGCCATTTCATTCTGACCCGGCGACGTACAAAGGATATGGCAATAATATTTTTGAATCAAAAAAAATTAAATGGTCTTAAAATATCAACAACTGATGCAGACAAATCTTTAATATTTGATACAGAGGAAAAGATACCAAGAAAAATAATGGATATGTTTAATAAGTGGAAATAG
>CAYNCU010000194.1:0-8192 GCA_964395765.1 uncultured Roseivirgaceae bacterium
GAAAACCCAACATCGCGAACATTATGTAATCCCAATAATTATCGGGCCTCCGTGTCCATTGCGGTTAAGTGAATTTATCTTACTAAATCACTTCTAATAAATAGTAAAAATATTTTAACCACAATGCACACAAAGGAGGCACTATGTTCACAATGCCGGATTTATTGCTATCAAAATAATTCCGTTTTCAATTTAGAAGGCCAGGCGTTTCGGGCTGAAGAATTGCCGGTTTTGCATGATTATTAAATCATTTTCACCGGGGATAATTCACGAAGGAAGCAGAAATGATCATGGGATACCGGCTTTTTTAAACGTATAGGCGGTGAACAAAGACATCGGTTCAACCACATCTTTTTTAACCAGGGTATAATGCAGTTCATTCATTTCCGAAAAGAAATCCGGCTCCCAGGTCTTCGGCAAGCCACAGTCGGTATGCCTATCTCCTTTCTGCCGGGCCATGACTTCCATGATGACCAGCATCCCCCCGGCTTTCATGATCCGGCTGACATCTTCCATAATATCATTTTTATATTTAAGCTCATGGTACACATTGACCATCAGTACCCTGTCGAAAGTGTCAGACGGAAGTTTGGTTGTTTTTAAACCGCCAATGACCAGGTGGAAATTTCCGGAAATATTTTTTCTCCTCATCCGGTTGAAATATGTGTATACCCTGCCGAAGTTTTCCGGGTTCAGGAGGGAGGTATCGATATCCTGGAGGTACCAGTTGATGCTGTCGGTGAACAGCGATACCACCACTTCCTTATAGCCGTTCCCCGCTCCCACGCTGGCTATGGTTTCGTGCGCTTTACATCCCATGGGCGCAAGGTAAGTCAGGAATTCTGTCCGGGCGGCTTTATAATTTTTAACATAGAAACCTCCTTGATAAGGTTTATGCCGGGCCGCCGGCTGGGAGAATGCGTAGAAAGTAATAAAAGCTAAAATTGTCGAAAAATAAATTACTCTTCCAAGTCGAAGCATTGATGTATCTCCTGTTTATCCGGGCAATCTAACGATAGATTAATTAATTTTCAAGGAAGTAGAACGCGTGTCGTTAATAATAAATGCCGGCCATTATGATTCACCAGGAGATACGGCGAAAAATTATCCGTCCGCCATCATTAATTTATTATGCTGTTATTTATAAAGCAAAAAATTAATTAAATTGAGCATTCAATAAATCATGGCCGGCCGGGATTCTTAAAATGATCCGGCGTGTCGGGACATGCGTTGTAATTAATTTATCTTTTAAAATATTGTGACCATGAAACAGAGAAAATTTATTCTTGAAGAAAAGGACATCCCCGAAAAATGGTATAATGTTTTGGCTGACATGCCTAACAAACCCCTGCCCCCGCTGCACCCGGGCACCAAGGAACCCATCGGTCCCGAAGCGCTGGCCCCGCTTTTCCCTATGGAATTGATCAAGCAGGAAGTATCTACCGATAAATGGATCACGATACCCGATGAAGTAAGAAATATATATTCAACGTGGCGGCCGACCCCGCTGTACCGTGCGTACGGACTTGAAAAAGCGCTGGATACACCGGCGAAGATCTATTATAAAAATGAAAGTGTAAGCCCGGCCGGATCCCATAAACCCAATACTGCCGTGGCCCAGGCCTATTACAATAAACAGGAAGGTGTAAAAAGGATCACCACGGAAACGGGAGCCGGACAATGGGGCAGCGCCCTGGCCTTTGCCTGTCAGCATTTCGGACTGGAATGCGATGTTTATATGGTACGGATCTCCTATGAACAGAAACCCTACCGAAAGCTGATGATGAACACCTGGGGTGCCAATGTTTACTCTTCACCGACAAATAAAACCGAAGCAGGACGTAAAATATTAGCCGAAGATCCCGATTCACCGGGTTCCCTCGGCATTGCTATCTCGGAAGCGGTTGAAATGGCTGCCTCACGGGAAGATACCAAATATTCTCTTGGCAGCGTGCTCAACCATGTACTGATGCACCAGACCGTCATCGGCCAGGAAGCCATCAAACAATTTGAGATCGCCGGTGACATGCCGGATATCGTCATCGCCCCCTTCGGCGGCGGTTCCAATTTTTCCGGCCTGGCCTTGCCTTTCCTGAGGCTGAATTTCGATGAAGGGAAAAAGATCCGCTGCATTGCCAGCGAGCCTTCCTCCTGCCCGAAACTGACACGCGGGATCTTCCGTTACGATTTTGGCGACACAGTCGGAATGACTCCTCTTTTGCCCATGTATACACTTGGCCATAATTTCGTTCCCGCTCCTATCCATGCCGGCGGCCTGCGTTATCATGGCGCCGGGGTGATCGTAAGCCAGTTGCTGAAAGATAAACTCATCGAAGCCGTTGCCCAGGATAATGTTGAGATCTTCGAAGCCGGCGTTCTATTTGCGCGCAGCGAAGGATGGATCCCCGCCCCGGAAGCCAACCACGGCATCGCCACAGCCATTAACGAAGCTAAAAAATGCAAGGAATCCGGTGAATCGAAAACCATCCTCTTCAACTTGTGCGGTCACGGCCACTTCGATATGAAAGCCTACGAAGACTATTTTGCAGGAAAAGTGGAAAGGCATGAGCTGACACAAGAAGAGATCACCGCTTCGATTAATAAACTGGACACGCCGGTCATTGCGTAATGGAGGATGGAGAATAGAGGATTGAGGATCGAAGTTGAAAGTCGCGAAACATTGGGAAAAGAAAATAGGACTTAAAATAGTTTCAGCACCCAATATTCAATATTCAAAATACTGAACAAGATCTCATGACTTGAAATTTGAGTGTTGTTGCTTGCCGCTTGTTAAAATAAGCATGATGCATAAGTAACAACCGACACCATCGTTAATTGAAATAGCATGCCTTACCGGGCCGTATGAGAAAAAGTGTACTGATACTAATTTTCTTTTTTTGCAACCGACCTGAACTTTTTTCCCAGGTGGTTAAAGTCCCCAATACTCCTGTCAGCGTGAAGTTTTTGTTATATTCCCCGGTGCTCTCTGACAGTGACCGGGTTTTCATAACCGGAAGCCTGCCTGATCTTGGCTCCTGGGATCCTGCGAAAGTCCCCATGCAATATACCGGAAATCATCAATGGCAAAAAACCATTACTGTAATCCGGCCGCTTTCCATTGAATATAAATATACCCTCGGTTCATGGAACCGTGAAGCCTGCGATGCCGACGGCCATCCCTTTCAGAATTATATACTTAACGTAGTCAGTGATACGGTATCCCGGAATAACATCCTTTACTGGGAAAACGGGAAGGTAAATAAACAAGTCAAAAGCCACATTACCGGTACTGTGAAATACCTCCGGAAAGTGAAAGGCACCGGCCTTCTCCCGCGGGATGTGGTGGTATGGCTTCCCCCGGGATATAAAGAAAATAAACCGGAAAGATACCCGGTTCTTTATATGCAGGACGGACAGAACTGTTTCGATCCGGCCACGAGCGCCTTCGGCGAAGACTGGAGAATTGATGAAACCTGTGACAGCCTGATCCGGGAACATATTATCGAACCCATTATCGTTGTAGGTATTTATAACACGGCAGACAGGAGCCTGGAATATACACCGGGCGATACGGGAGATAAATATATGAAATTCCTGGTAACAGAACTCAAACCCCTGATCGATTCGAAATTCAGAACCGTGGTTGACCGGGACCATACTTTTGTCGGGGGCTCCTCCGCAGGCGCACTGATATCCTTCATGCTCACCTGGCAATTCCCCGACGTATTTTCCAATGCCATCTGTTTTTCACCGGCATTCAGGATAATGAATATTGATTATGTTACTTATGTAAAAACCACGCAATACGTACCCAGCAGCCTTTTTATTTATATTTACAATGGAGGTGTCGGCCTGGATTCCCAGTTGCAAAGCGGGGTGGATGAAATGATCTCAGCATTGAAAGGAAAGGGTTACATCCAGGGTAAAAACTTCTATTATGTCAACGATCCGCAGGGGCGACATACCGAGGCCGATTGGGCCAGACAATTTCCGAGGGCAATCCGGATGTGCCTGATGAGGAAATAAATATCTTTTTTTTATTTATATTCGGGGCCATGTGGAAATATTTATTTTACTTATTAACATTCTCAATTTTTTCATGTACTTCCCCTACCCGGTATGATATCATTATTAAAAGCGGAACGATCTATGACGGAAACGGCGGTAATCCTTATCATGCCGACCTTGCCATCAATGCCGATACGATTGCCGCGATCGGCGATCTCGGCAAGGCCCGGGCTAAAGAAGTGATCGATGCCGCCGGACTGGCCGTCAGCCCGGGCTTTATCAACATGCTGAGCCAGGCGAATGAATCGCTGATTGAAGACGGCCGCTCGCAAAGCGATATCTGCCAGGGAGTAACCCTTGAAGTAATGGGAGAAGGAACCAGCATGGGGCCGTTGAATCCCTACATGAAGAAACAGATGGAGGGTTCTGAGACGGATATAAAGTATAAGGTGACGTGGACGAGTCTGGGTGATTATCTTACCTTCCTTGAAAAAAAGGGAGTCTCCTGCAATGTGGCTTCTTTCCTGGGCGCGGGCACGGTCCGGGAATATGTGATCGGCGAAGACGACAGGCAAGCCACACCCGCCGAGTTGGACAGCATGAGAGCCCTGGTGAAACAAGCCATGGAAGAGGGTGCCATGGGAGTGAGCACTTCGCTCATCTATCCGCCCGATTGTTTCGCCAGCACCGAAGAACTGATCACATTATGCAAAGTAGCGTCCTCCTATAATGGACTTTACATTTCACACATGCGCAGCGAAGGGACAAGACTTATCCAGGCATTGAATGAGCTGATCACGATTGCCCAAGAAGCGAACATCCGGGCAGAAATTTATCATTTTAAAGCTGCCGGTATCGGTAATTGGGATAAGATGGACAGCGCCATTGCCATGATCGATAAGGCGAGAAACGAAGGTCTTCACATCACCGCCGATATGTATACCTACCAGGCCGCCGCTACCGGGCTAACTTCGTGCTTCCCGCCTTCCCTTCAGGACGGAGGCTTCGGAAATCTCTGGAAAAGACTGCAGGATCCCGCGATCCGAAACCGTATGAAAAAAGCCATGCATACCAATGCATCCGGCTGGGAAAATTTTTATTATGATGCGGGGAGCCCGGACAAGATCCTGCTCCTTTCCTTTAAACAGGATTCCCTGAAAAAATATACCGGTAAAACTTTGCAGGAAGTCGCCAGGACCCGCGGAAAATCACCTGAAGAAACCGCCATGGATCTTATCGTCCAGGACAGCACGAGGATTGGCGTTGCTTATTTCCTGATGAGTGAAGAGAATATAAAAAAACAAATCGTCCTGCCTTGGGTGAGCTTCGGATCCGATGAGGGATCTTATGCTCCCGAAGGTGTCTTTTTGAAATTTAATGCTCATCCGAGGGCTTACGGGAATTTTACCAGGGTAATCGGGAAGTACAGCCGGGATGAAAAATTAATGTCCTTGCAGGAAGCGGTTTATAAACTATCAAAACTACCTGCCAATAACCTGAAGCTGAAAGGAAGAGGCGAATTGAAAGTCGGGTATTATGCCGACGTCCTCGTCTTCGATCCCTTGAAAATGGCCGATCATGCTACCTACGAAAAACCGCATCAGTATTCAACGGGTATGAAGGATGTGTTTGTCAACGGTGTACAGGTTCTGAAAAACGGAGAACATACCGGGGCAACACCGGGGAGGTTTATTAAAGGCCCGGGGTATGCTATTCATCAAAATTGATTTTTATTTCAGTTTAAATACGAACAAGAATTTTTTATCGAGAACGATAAGATCTTTTCATTGATAAAAATTTCCTAAATTAATCGCATGGAAAATGCCGGAAATGGAAACAGTTATAAAAACCGAAAATCTCAAAAAATATTATGGCAAGGTAAAGGCGGTTGACGGCATCAACATCAGCGTGGGAAAAGGAGAAATTTACGGATTCCTTGGGCTTAACGGGGCCGGTAAAACAACGACGATACGAATGTTGCTGGCTTTGGTGAGTCCCACCGAAGGAAGGTGCACCCTCAAGGGTATTAAAGTAAGTGCCGGGAACCATGCCTTGTGGAACAGTATCGGGTACCTGGTCGAAATTCCCTATGCCTATCCTGAACTTACCGTAAGGGAAAACCTCGAAATTACCCGACGGCTGCGGCTGATGGATGACAAAAATGCAACGGACAGGATCATGGAGAAACTTAATATATTAAAATACCATGACAGAAAGGTCAAAAACCTGTCATTGGGCAACAACCAGCGGTTGGGCCTGGCGAAGGCAATGATCCACAATCCGGAGATCCTTATTCTTGACGAACCGGCGAACGGCCTTGACCCCGCCGGGATCGTTGAGGTCAGGGAATTGCTGCAGGACCTCGCTTTCAACCTCGGGGTGACTATAATTATCTCCAGTCACATCCTGGGTGAAATTTCCAAGTTTGCCACGCGCATCGGGATCATTCATGAAGGGAAAATGGTGCAGGAATCGGAAACGGATGAGATGGTCGGATACCTGCGCAAAAGGCTTTTAATAAAAGTAAAGGATATAAACGGCGCTTACGCAATTCTTGATCAAAATGGGTATAAAACAAAAATGGTCCAAAACGAAACCCTTGAAGTTTCAGGAGAAAATTCTTTGACTAACCCGGAAAAGGTAAATGAGTTACTGGTAAATTCCTCTTTCCCTCCTTCCATGGTGAAGATAGAAGAAGAAGATCTTGAATCTTATTTCCTGCGGATCATAGGAAAGGAAGGGGGTGACTTATGACCGGATTGGGAACAGCATTATGGGTGGAAAGCCTGAAAATCAGAAGGTCTAAAATGCTATGGACAACGATTGCCTTTTTCGCCTTCGTGGCGCTGATGATGGGATTACTTATGCTCATTGCCATACACCCTGAATATGCCGGCAAATCAGCAATTCTAAGCACGAAAGCCACCTTTGTAAAAAGTACCGACTGGGTTGGCTTTTTCGGCTTGTTGCTACAGATCATCCTCACCCTGGGTATTATCGGGTACGGAGTAGTTACCGGATGGGTATTCGGACGCGAGTTTTCCGATCGCGTGATCAATGATATCCTTGCCCTCCCCGTCTCGAGATTCACAATCGTTACTGCCAAATTCATAGTGATCGGAGTGTGGTGTATTCTGTTAATGCTTACCATTTACGCGGTTGGACTCGCGGTGGGAATATTGATAGGCTTGCCGGGATGGGATACCCCGGTGATTATGCATTGGTCCTGGATTTTTATAAGAAGCGGTTTTCTTACTATTCTTTTCGGTACGCCGGTAGGCCTCGTGGCAAGTTATGGAAGAGGATATCTTCTGGCCATCGCTTATGTACTGCTTACCCTTATCACGACACAATTTGTTTTCCTAGGCGTTCCGGGCCTCTCCCCTTATTTTCCCTGGGCGATCCCCGCCTTAAGCAGCGGCCTGGCCGGACCTGATCTCCCCCATGCCGGAATTATTAGTTACCTGATTCTGTTGTTTACCTGCATCGCCGGATTTTACGGAACCGCCGCGTGGTGGAAATATGCCGATCAAAAATAGTTGTTAACATTAATTATCTGAATTATTGGATAGGAAAGATCAACCTTTTATCGCAGCCGGCCGGTTTGACATACCGGGTAAAATAACAAATGTCATTCCTTTTTCCGGCGGACATATTCATGAAACCTACCTGGTTAATAGTAATGAAGGCAAAGATCCGGGGTATCTGCTGCAGAAAAAAAACAAGTTTGTGTTCAGGAATGTTCCTGCCATGATGGAAAATATCGACCGGGTGACAAAACATCTGAAAGAGAAGATTATCTTAACCGGGGGCGATCCTGCGAGGGAAACCATTTCACTCATAAAAACTAAAGACAACCAATTATATTTCCGCGATGATTCGGATGAATACTGGGCGATGTGCCGTTTTATTAGTGGCGGGATCACCTTTGAGAAAGTGGAATCTCCTCTACTGGCGCATTCCGGTGGAAAAAGCATCGGGAAATTTCAATCCATGCTTTCTGATTTTAACCTCCCGTTAACGGATATTTTGCCCGGTTATCATAAAATGAAATTCCGCTTCGATCAATGGGACAGGTCCTTGAAAGAAAATCCGTCAGGACGTAAGAAGGAAGTAGCCAGGGAAATAGACTGGATTGAAAGCAGGCGGGAAAAAATGCTGGATTTCTGGGACCTCATTGAGAA
>CAYNCU010000195.1:0-6696 GCA_964395765.1 uncultured Roseivirgaceae bacterium
ATGCGGAGCATCCGGGGCAGAAGGTTGCTGCTGGTCAAAATAATAAACAAATACTTTTGATTTTCCATGCTCCGACTGGAGGTTCGCCCATGCCCACGTAGGCCAGGCAAAGACGGTTTCCCTGAAAATATCGGCCAGTGAGGTGTAAGTCTCTTCCTCTGTAGTACCGGGGTACATATCCATGATCTTACCTGCAAACTTTCCAAACCGGTTATTAATGTAAGCCTTGTATTTTGCAGGTTGAACCGCTTGCACAAATATTCCCCCCTCATCGGAATTGGTGCCAATGATGACGTTTACGTCGTTGAAATTCCCCTGGCTGTAGAGTTTATATTGGTCGTCGGTGATAACATAACCGTCAACATTGGGCCACATGACACCCATTTGCTGTGACGGATCCTTCAACCAGGCTGAGGGATCGAGTTTCCGGAGTTCCCCGATCGATTGAACCCCCATGCGTTTTACAAATTCAATGCCCTGCTGTTCTGCACCTTTCAGGTTACGCATTCCTTCATGTCCGTTAGGATCACGGACCGGTCCAAAGGAACCGCCGCTCTCGCTTATGGCACCCCTGAAAAGTCCTTTGGCCAGTGGAGAAGCACAAAGCATGCTTACTGATTCTCCTCCTGCCGATTCGCCGAAAATAGTAACCTTACCCGGATCTCCCCCAAAAGCTTGAATATTCTTTTGCACCCATTGGAGCCCGGCGATCTGGTCCAGCAGCCCGTAGTTACCTGACACTTTATGTTCCGATTCAGCGCTCAATTCCGGATGGGCCAGGAAACCCAGCGGTCCCAACCGGTAGGCAACGCTGACCAGGATAATACCTTTCTTTGCCAGGTTGATACCATCGTAATTGGGAGACGCAGTAGTCCCTTCCGAAAATCCTCCTCCATAGATCCATACCATTACCGGTAGGTTATCCTCTTGTGAAGCAGCCGGGGTCCATACATTCAGGTAAAGGCAATCTTCCGACATTTTCATGTCGGGAAGTCCCTGCCATGGTTCGTTGATCTGCGGGCATGCCGGTGCGAAATGGTCAGCCTTCAGAACACCTTCCCACGGTTTTATCGGCTGAGGAGCTTTCCATCGCAAATCACCTACCGGCGGAGCAGCAAAGGGTATTCCCTTAAAAACAGTAATGCTATCCTCTACATAACCCTGCACCTTTCCACCCTCCACTGAGACAATCCCAGGGAGGGTTTTGCGGGTCGGCCCACATGAAACGATAATGAGGGAAAGAAAAATAAATATACAGCCTGCTGCATACGACTTGAGCCTTTTAATGGTTGTTTTCATGATGAATAGGGTATTGAGGATCAATTTAGAAAATCAGATTCAATCTCCAATATTCAAATTCCAATTTTCAAATCGATTGTCTTGCTCATGGGGATCGGAAGTTGTGAGCAGGAAGTTGAGCATTGAATATGGAATCAAATACTACCTTGAATTTTAATCCGCCTCCGCGTTCCGCTACGGCGGACGAGAAGGTTACGGTTTAACTCCCAGGAGCTCTATTCCGGAAATTCTGGTCCAGGAATTGCCCTGGGGTTAAATACCCTTTAATTTCCCAATTTGATTTTAATCTGAATATTTTCTTAAAACAATTTAATTCATCCACACCGGTTTTACAATGGATTTATTGGGTTGTGACAATATATCCTTATAAAGTTCCGGTCGCCTGGCATTCCGGTACCGGTATCCTCCGGACAGGGTAAGTTTATCTTCCGTGCATATACCCACCGCCACTTCATCCTCAAAGCTTTTTGTTTCAGCGATGATCTCACCATAAGGGTCAAGCACCATCCCGATACCATTTTTCAGCTGGTCTCCATCCATTCCGATGGCGTTACTGAAAGCAATGTAAATCCCGTTATCAAATGCTCTTGCCGGAAGCCATCGCATCAGCCACTGGCGGCCTTTGGGGCCGTCAAATTCCTGTCGTAACGGCACGGGATCATGATGTCGGTTTTTCCATAATTCGGGATCCACAAATCCCCGGCCGGGCATGGGTGAAGGAGTCAGCATGGAAACATGCGGTGCAAATAATACCCGGGCCCCCAGGAGGGTAACCGCTCTTACATTTTCAATTACATTATTATCATAGCAGATAAGTATACTGCATTTCCATCCATGGAGATCAAAGACGACATATTCATTTCCGGGGGAAATAGCCGGGTTAATAAATGGATGCAATTTCCGGAACTTTGCAACCAGTTTGTCCCCCTCTACACAAACCATGGCTTTATAAATTTTATCATTTTCCCTTTCCAGCACTCCTGCAATGATGGCAATTTGGTTTTTCCGGGATATTTCCATTAATGTTTTTGTGCTTACTCCTTCCGGAATGTTTTCGGCAAGGTTAAAAAGCTCATCACGGTTCAGGTCTTTCAGAAAAGTATAACCGGTAACGGATTGTTCGTGAAAAAGAACAACCTGTGCTCCTTTTTCTACGGCGATGTGACTTAGTTTATCAATTACCGATAAATTATATTTTTTATCCCCGGACCGGTTTTCAAACTGGGCAGCCGCTATTACCAGGTCTTCCATAATTATTCAATTTGGGTTATCAAGATAATTTAACTTCAAATTTTAATGAAGTTACTGATAATTTACAGATGGAGAAATGGAAATATGAATGATTGGATAAAGGGATACGAATTTCTTAACCCAGGCCAAAGTGAGGATTTATATTAACCGGTTATCCGGTCAACCGGTATATCAGTCAACCATTTAATCAGACAACTTTCTGCATCAGCGTGTCCCTTTCCTTCATAAATTGCTCCATGATACGCGTATGATGGGCATGCCTTGCTTCTTCAATCTTATGCTCCAATTCAAGGATCTGAAGTGCTCGTTTTGCACTTTCAACGTCTACTGCATTTTTATAAGGGGATTCCAGTTCACACTTTTCAAGGTATTTAATGGCCTTGGCCAGGTATTGAAGAGACTTTGACTTTTTCATATAAAAAATTTTTGTTTATCTAATTAATTAACAGGTTGATTACATATTATCCGAAAATGGTTTTGCAAAAAATTCGCAATTTGTTCCTTCCCGACCTTGCTTCGCCCCGGCGGCTTCACGAAGGTGAAGAAGGGGTGCAGGGCTGTGTCACCAAATATTTGATTTTTTTTGCAAAACCCCAGTTCCTATTTTAAACCCACAAAAAACCCGCTATTCCGGAAATAAATAACGAAATTATCAGTTCAAAAAGTAATGATATAAATCAGGTTTATTCCAATGCCGCCACACCGGGCAATGTTTTACCTTCGATATATTCCAGTAAGGCTCCGCCTCCGGTAGATACGAAGGATACTTTATCGCCATAACCCAGGTTGTTGATGGCAGATGCCGAATCCCCGCCGCCGATCATTGAAAATCCGCCGCTTCCCGTTGCTTTGACCACTGATTCCGCTACTGCCACAGTTCCCGCGGCAAAATTCGGAAATTCAAAAACGCCCATAGGGCCGTTCCAGAGTATGGTTTTGGAGTTTTCGATCACTTCAGCATATTTTTTTATGGTCGCAGGTCCGATATCGAGGCCCATCCAGCCCTCTTTAATTTCCCCTGCTTCCACCACTTCGTGTTTCGCATCATTTTTAAATTCATCGGCGATAACCGCATCAACAGGAAGTAACAGGTTAACTCCTTTTGCTTTGGCTTTATTAAGCAATTCTTTTGTCAGTTCCAGTTTATCCTCTTCCACCAGGGATTTGCCGATTTTACCTCCCATGGCTTTGGTAAAAGTAAAGCTCATGCCACCCCCGATAATGAGGTTGTCCACCTTATCGAGCATTTTTTCTATGACAAGAATTTTATCCGATACTTTTGCACCTCCCATGATGGCCGTAAAAGGTCGAACGGGATTATCAAGCACCTTTTTTGCGTTTTCAACTTCTGCATGGATCAGGTAACCGCAGATCTTCTCTGTCACAAACTGTGCAATTACGGCTGTTGAAGCATGTGCCCTGTGAGCTGTGCCAAAAGCATCATTTACCCAAACATCACCATAGGAAGCCAGTTGCTGTGCCATTTTCTTCTGCTTCTCCTTCATTTCTGCTTTTTTGGCTTTTGCTTCCTCATCACCTAATCCATCGGTTTTGGCCTTGCCTTCTTCTTCTTTATAAAAGCGCAGGTTTT
Source organism: uncultured Roseivirgaceae bacterium (assembly GCA_964395765.1). Taxonomy (GTDB): domain Bacteria; phylum Bacteroidota; class Bacteroidia; order Cytophagales; family Cyclobacteriaceae; genus DATDPY01. The sequence goes on from CAYNCU010000195.1 coordinate 4,142, forward strand.
CCAGCAATAATACTTCACCCTGTTTTAATTCCGCAGAAAGTTTTTTCGCCGATTCGCCGAGACAATCGTCAGCAAACTTTACATTCAAACCCAGGTATTTGTTCAGGGAAGGAATTACGTGTTTCAGAGAGAACTTTTCCTCATACCCGCCTTTCGGCCGACCCAGGTGTGACATTAATATAGCTGATCCGCCGTCACCCAGAATCTTTTTAATCGTAGGAATGGCAGCTTTTATCCTCGTTTCGTCGGTAACCTGGAATTTATCGTTCAGAGGCACATTAAAATCCACCCTTACGACAGCTTTTTTTCCTTTGAAATTGTAGGCATCAACAGTTTTCATAGATTTTCATAAAAGTTATGTTAGAAAAATATTTTCGGATTGATAAAAATTCACTTGACAAAGGTAGAAACTGCCGCCCCAGATACCAAGTGAAAAGGCCGTTTTAAGGGTATTTAACAATTTATTATTGTTTATGTGCGGCCCTTCTTAAACGATCATTAATAGCCTTGCCTATTCCCCGGTCGGGAACTCTTTCGGCATATATAACATCAATGTCGAGACTATCCAGCCAGCGTAAGCCCGTAAATAAATTTTTCCCGGCTTCCTTCAGGTCTCCTGCTTCGGAAAGTACGAACTGATCTGTTTCAGGATAATTTTCCAGAAGTTTCCGGAATACCAGGATTCCCGTCTTTTCATCTGATCCTGGTTTATCCGGAATTGCGCCTTCAAAAAGAATGACAGGCTTGCCTGGTGAATAATGGGACTTAAGCATTCCCGGAGCCACCACACCTCCATATTCCTGCGTCCGGATTTCTATTTTGCCGATAATATCCTCGATTTCTTCCACTGTCTTTCCCCCTAAACGGTAAACAACGGGAACCTTATTTTCACAACCTATGATGGTAGATTCAATTCCTATTGAACATGGGCCACCGTCAAGGATGTATTTTAATCTTTTACCAAGCTGTTCATTAACGTGCCTGGCTGTCGTCGGACTGACATAGCCAAAAGGGTTGGCACTGGGAGCGGCCAGCGGGTAATCCAGACTGGCGAGCAGGTCCAGGGTCAGCGGATGCCTGGGCATTCTTACAGCCACTGTATCGAGGCCGGAAGTAATGATATCGGGTATTATCGGCTTTTTTTTCAGAATCAATGTCATTGGGCCGGGCCAGAACGCCTCTGCCAGCTTTTTTAAGGTGGAAGGGATCTTTTCCGCGAATTCATCAATCCTGAATAAATTATTGGTATGCACGATCAAAGGATCGAAGGATGGGCGGTTTTTTACATAAAATATTTCGGTAACCGAGGTTGAATTATAGGCATTCCCCGCCAGTCCGTATACGGTTTCAGTAGGAATGGCTACCAATTTGCCCTCATTGAGAATTTCACGGGCTTTGGCAATATCGGTTCCGATTTCGGCCATGCTGCGAATGTATAATTAAAATCCTTTTCATGGGCTTGCCCGCGGAATTTTATATTTTCGTAAAAAGAATTTAATTATGGGATCAAAAATAAAAACAATTCTGCGCGGTGTTTCCATCATCATTGTCCTGTTGATCGTTTTCATGCAACTTGGCATCATATCGATCAATGTTCAGTTTATTCATGAAAATCTTATGTGGCTGATGATCATTGCCTATGCCATGCTGATGGTCACCCTTAAGTAACACGGATGTTATTCAAGGGTCCTAGTAATAAATATTAATCCATGGAATTCCTTTTTCTTCTATCAGGCCTGGCCATCGGAGCGACAGCAATTTATTTTTTCATGCTGGCGCAAAACCGTAACCGTTACCCATTGAGCCGGGAACAAAAGGAAGAGCTTGAGAAGAAAATCACGCAGACAGAAATCGACCGGCGGGTGGCGGAAGAAAAACTTTCGCACCTTCACGATGAAAATACAAGAATTACGGCAAGCCTGGAAGAAAAAAATAAGGAGTCCCTGAAATTGAGTACCACCCTGGCTTCCCGGGAATCGGAATACAAGGCCCTCCTTGAAAAACTCAATGATCAGAAAAAGGAAGTGGAAGAACTTCATGATAAGCTGAATATCCAGTTTAAAAACCTTGCCAACGAGATCCTGGAAGAAAAAAGCAAAAAATTCACAGACCAGAATAAGTTGCAGATCTCGGAGATCCTTAATCCGCTGAAAGAAAAAATTTCGGAATTCGAAAAAAAGGTGGATCAGACCAACAAGGAAAGTATAGAAAGTAATGCCTCCCTCAAACAACAGATCCTGAATCTTAAGGAACTTAACCAGCAAATTACAACGGAAGCGAAAAACCTGACCAGGGCATTAAAAGGGGATACCAAATCACAGGGAACCTGGGGCGAATTCATCCTCGAAAAGATTCTTGAAATATCCGGATTGAAAAAGGATCGCGAATACTTTACACAGGAATCCCATACCTCCGAAGAAGGACGAAGACTGCAACCTGATGTGATCGTAAAACTTCCGGAAGGAAAAAATATTATAATCGATTCAAAAGTTTCACTGGTCGCCTATGAAAGATTCGTGAATTCGGAGGAGGATGAAGAAAGAAGTCAATACATA
>CAYNCU010000195.1:6706-8081 GCA_964395765.1 uncultured Roseivirgaceae bacterium
AGAAGTCATCTGCGCGTAGCGTGGTCGCAAAAGAACAACAAGGCCGACAATACATAAAAGAACACATCCTTTCGATCCGGAATCATATTAAAAGTCTCGGGGACAAGAACTACCAGGACCTTGGCATTAAAAACCTGGATTATGTTCTTATGTTCATGCCGATCGAGCCTGCCTTTAATGTGGCCATTCAGCATGATGACCGACTTTTTCTGGACGCCTATGAAAAAAATATCCTGATCGTCAATCCATCCACATTGCTGGTCACATTGAGAACAATTGCCGGCTTATGGCGACAGGAATATCAGAACCGGAACGCGATGGAAATTGCAAAGCAGGGAGGCGATCTATATGATAAATTCGTAAATTTTACAGAGGACCTGATGCAACTCGGCAACCGGCTTTCATCGACTCAGAAATCCTATGACGATGCGATGAAAAAGCTTTCCACAGGAACAGGAAATCTGATCACAAGGGCGGAACGGCTTAAAAAACTGGGCGCTAAGGTCAAGAACAAGATTGATTCGAAGTTGCTCGGAGAAGGCGAAAACGGGGCCGAATGAATTTTTAGGGGCTTAATAGCTCGTCCGACCACGGGGGCTCGTCGGACCAGCAGGGCTCGTCCGACCAGAGGGGCTCGTCCGACCAGCAGAACTCGTCGGACCAGAGGGGCTCGTCGGACCAGAGGGGCTCGTCGGACCAGCAGGGCTCGTCCGACCAGAGGGGCTCGTCCGACCAGCAGAACTCGTCGGACCAGAGGGGCTCGTCGGACCAGAGGGGCTCGTCGGACCAGCAGGGCTCGTCCGACCAGAGGGGCTCGTCGGACGAGGAATTTAATTATAAACCGTAAATTTGCAAGCGGAAATAAATGCGAGAAGAAATGGAAATAACACCTTATAATAAACTGAAAAACCTGATTGTTGTCGGAGACAGGGTGCTGATACGCCCGATAAAACCGGATGATAAAACGCAGAGCGGGCTATACCTACCTCCGGGTGTTAAAGAGAAGGAAAAAGTTCAGACTGGTTACGTGATTAAGATCGGACCAGGGTACCCTATCCCGCTTCCCGCCGATGAAGATGAATCATGGAAAGAGAAAAAAGAGGAGATCAAATACATTCCCCTGCAGGCAAAAGAGGGAGACCTGGCGATTTTCCTTCAGAACGGGGCCATCGAAATCAATTACCGGGAAGAAAAACTATTTATTGTCCCGCAGTCATCTATTCTGTTACTGGAAAGGGATGAGGGATTGTTTGCGTAAATCAGCCTGAAATTTAATTTATAAGTATCATTGTCTAAGGCCGGAGAGATTTATTGCAGATTACAGGTTTCCTGTTTTGATCCATGTAAGGGACTTAAGCAGTTTTACTTTTCATGG
>CAYNCU010000196.1:0-8080 GCA_964395765.1 uncultured Roseivirgaceae bacterium
CTTGCCCTGGGGTTAAATACCCTTTATTCGTATGAAAAATAATTTCGAAATTTCACGGAAGTGGTCAGGGAAGGTACAGCGGTTTGCAGAGGACACAGATTTTCAATTTTCTGCTTTAGCTACAACTTCCCGGATATTCCAATTCCGGATTCAGTGAAATTTCATTTGAAAATGCCGGCGATCTTCTATCCTCCTCCCACTATCTTTCATCATCGATCCTCAATCTTCAATCTTCAAACCCAGTGAGGCAAGTTCATTCTTAGTTGTTACGTAATCCTTATGCAGTATCCCATAAATACCCATTTCTCTGGCTACCTGGATGAACAACGGCCTGTCTTCAATATAAATTACATTTTCGTGAGAAACCTGAGCAATATTCAAAGCCACCCGGTATATGTCGGGATCAGGTTTCCGGAAATGAACATAACAGGAGGATATGAAGAAATCGACGAACTCGCCAAGTTTATATTTTTGGATCCTGCGTTCATTCAATTCAAGGCCTTCGTTGCTGACGACGGCCACTTTCAGGCCATATCTTACTTTTAGTTCCCTGATCAGGGTGATCATTTCAGGGTAGGGTTTGGATTGTTCAAACATGTGTTTCTTGAACTGCGCTAGGGTAAACGGCCGCCTGGTGTAGAACACCACCCGCTTAAGATATTCATCGAGTGATAGTTTCCCAACCTCGTAGGTATCAAAAGTAAGGTGATGGCGTTCCTGCATTTCATCCGGTTCCAGGTTAAAATGTTTGGCCGCCGTATGACGGATGGAACGATCCCAGCCATTGGTCAGCAAAACACCCCCGATATCGAGGAAAAGTGTATTCTTATTTGATTTTTTTGGCATACTTATTTTAGTTTTTCCAATTGTTCGGGTTCAGTCCAGAAATGGCCATGCTGGGTTAATAAATTATCTGCCGCTTCAGGACCCCAGGATCCGGCGGAATAATTGGGGAAGGTGGAAGGTTTTTTATCTGCCCAGACCTCCAGCACGGGCATCAGGATTTTCCAGGCAGCTTCCACCTGGTCAGCCCGCATAAACGGTGTGGCGTCGTTTTGGATGAGATCGTTAAACAAGGTCTCATAGGCATCCGGAAAAGGCCCGGAAAAATAATCCCGGTAATCGAACCGCATGTCAACCGGTTTCAGTGTGATCTCAGGTCCCGGTTCCTTGGCCTGGAAACGGAGAATGATCCCTTCATCAGGCTGGATAAGAATGATCAGGCGTGAGGATGGCCAGTCACGCCGGCCTTCCTCGGGAAATGAGCGGTGGGGCACTTCGCGAAATTGCACCACTATTTCTGAAGCCCTTCTGGCCAGGCGCTTCCCTGTACGCAAATAGAAGGGAACATCCTGCCAACGCCAGTTATCAACGAAAAGATTCATCGCTACAAAGGTTTCAGTCATGGAATTTTCATCCACGCCGTTTTCTTCCCGGTAACCGTTAACCTTTTCTTTACCGATCTGCCCTTTTCCATATTGTCCCCTTACAAAATATTTATGCACATCGTCATGAGAAATGGTACGGACAGCATGAAGCACGTCAACTTTTTTATTGCGAACTTCGTTGGCATCGAAGGATACCATGGGTTCCATGGCGACAATACATAATAACTGCATCAGGTGGTTTTGCACCATATCCCTGAGTTCCCCGGCCTTATCGTAGTAACCGCCCCTGTTGCCGATGCCAAGGGCCTCAGCCACGGTGATGGAAATATGATCGACATAGCGGCGGTTCCAGAGAGGTTCAAATAAAGGATTGGCAAAACGGAAGGCCAGGATATTCTGTACGGTCTCTTTTCCCAGGTAGTGATCAATGCGGAAGATCTGCGACTCATCGAAATTCCGGGTGAAAACTTCGTTGAGTTCTCTTGCCGAAGAAAGATCATAGCCGATCGGCTTTTCCACCACGATCCTTGACTTATCAAGATCCTTCATCATGCCTGCCTCTGCCAGGTATTTCGGGATCACCCCGAACATCATCGGGGGGGTGGCCATATAATATATACATTGAATTTCAGCATTCCATTCTTTTCCAATGTCCGCGCATCTTTTTTTCAGCTCCTTGTAGGTATCCGGGTTTTTAAAATCACCTTTTTGGTAATAAATATGCCTGGCGAATGAATCCCAGTTTTTATCGGTCGTTTTTCCATTCCTGGAAAATTTCTTGACGCCTTCATGAAATTTGTCACGGAGTTCTTCGTCCTTCATATCCACCCGGTCCAGGACAATAATCGACAAAAGAGGAGGCACTTCGCGGTCCTTGGTAAGGTCATAAAGAGCAGGCACCAGTTTTCTCCAGGTAAGATCTCCCGCTCCTCCGAATATGGCAAGAATTGTCGGCTTTAATGTATCGGAATAGTTCATATTTTACGGTTTGTTACAAATGATTAATAACTGTAAATGATTATTTCAAAATATTTTTCCGAAATTTTTAATAAGATGAATCAATCCTGTCGTTGATAAATGAATTCCGTAATATGGAAACTAGAAAGTTAACTAAAAGTAGTGAAGTATCCAATCGGATTATGGCCGATTACCTTTTTAGTTTTAAGTCTGTCAGTACGGGGTCGACCACCTCTTTCGGATCATAATTATAATGATGGTTTCCTTCGACTTTGATTATCTTTACCGGGGTTTCCGCCAGCTGTTCCGAAAAATCTTCTTTTTCATCTTTCCCGAAAATGATCATAATTTCAGGACCTTTGATCTTCTTTATTTCCGGCACCAGTTTGTATTTTTCAGAACTGTTTTCATCCAGCCAGTCGGAAAAATGAAAGATGAAATCGGCATAATCTGAGGGGGACATCAGATCCAGCAGAATGACCTTGTTCTTATATTCATCAGGCAATTTATCATAGATAAATGGCAGGACTTCTGCACCGAATGAATAACCCATCAAAATGAATGTTTGCCGGTGCCAGAATTTTGAATAGTAATCCATGATTCCGGCTAGGTCGTCGGCAGATTTTTGCGGGGTGGTTTCATCCCAGAAATATTTCAGTACATCAATCCCGACAACCGGAATGCCGTTGTTCGAATAATTAACGGCCATATTATTAACAAAACCCCGCCATCCGCCGTCCCCGGAATAGGCGATCATCATTGGGGCTGCATTATTTTTTATTTTAGTCGGAATTTCCACCATGGGTATCGCCTTAAGGTTGGTTTTAACCGCATGCGTCTGGGGAGGTGAATATTTAGTAATTATATAGTGATAACCGTTGATGAACTGGGGAGCCCAGTTTTTAGGTACCGAAAAGCCGTGACCGACCTTTGGCAATTCATATAATTTTGAATATTTGATTTTTGACATAAATTCCCGGCAACTTTTAATATTCCAGAATTTGTCAAGGTCCCCGTTTAAAACCACAAATACCGCCGACATATTGGCACGCGGTAATAAATTATATCCATGTAAGGCAACAGCTGACTGTAAGCCGCTTCCTTTACAGAGTGGCTTGTCGATTTCAATGCCGGGGTCAAAACCCAATGTCAATGCCCCTTGGTAAGTATGGTCAGGTGCCTGGGCGATCAGGGCGTAGGCCATGGTTGCCCCGGATGAATAACCGGCAAGTATGGGGGTGATAAATTTTTTAAAATTCAGTTTCTTTTGAACAAATTCGTTGAGGTATTCAAAATCGCCTGAAATATAATAACAGGATCCGTTAACTTTCCGGATCATCCTGTTATAATGAAGAATATCAATTCCCAAAACCAGGGCTCCCTGGCGGGCCAGCCGTTCGGCCATATCCACAACTCCGGACTTCCAGCCGGCATCCCCGGAAATGAATAAAACCACCTGGTCCGGACTTCCTGAAGGCTCGTACAGCATTACGCGGCCGAACTTCCCGTAGGATATTGAATCAGTCTTAACCTGGGCAAAGGCAAAATTAATCTGGATATAAATTGCGGTAATGAAGCTGACCGCAAGGAATTTTCGCATAATATCTTCTTAATTCGCAGGATATTTACAAAGGAAATCCAAAAACATTGATTTTAATAAATTATGAAGTTATTTAACAAAAAATAACAATTTACCACATTCGAAAATCGAATTTCAAAAATCCTAATTCAATTGTGGTCTTTAATTTTTCTATAAAGGCTTCCTGGGAGTTCTATTTTTTCATTTAAGATTGAATCACGAACAGGCTTACCAAAGGAATTAATAAAAGGCAATACCCCTGCCCATACTTCCAGATCCATATCTTCTTTTTCATCCTTGGGTCCCCCGGTCCTTCGTTTACCTGAAATTTCTTCAATACTGACACGGATTACCCTGGTGGCTTTCAATTCCTTTTTATTGGGTCTTCTTACTTCTTCCCAGCGACCCGGTAGTATATGGTCGGAGATGATTTTCAGAGCGGCTTCCTTTTCCTCATCTTTTACCAATTCGCCTTTCCCGAAAATAACGACCGATTCATAATTCATGGAATGGTGAAAGGCTGACCGCGCCAGAACCATCCCGGAAACATGCGCAATTGATATGCAGACGTCGATCTTTTTTTCCAGTTCTGTAATCAGCCGGCTTACCGAGGCGCCATGAATATAGATGGCATCCTCTTTCCATCCGAACAAGGTGGGTATGACAACCGGGTAGTTGTTATAATTAAAACCTACATGACAAAGGAATTCATTTTTAAGGAATTCGTTTATCTCATCACGGTCATAAACACCACGATCTGGAATCCTTTTTACCCTTGCTTTCTTTAAACCTTTTACCGGACCTTGTTTCATTCGTAATTTTTTATTCAAAGATACCCATATAACATAAATTTAATTCCAGTGTATTCCGTAAACCAATAGACGGTTCATAATAATTACAAAGATAGAAACCAGGATAAGCCTTCTGTTTAACCGATTGAATTTATCGAAATTATTATTGTACCGCAACGATGGGTAATTTTTATCGAGGGCCATGCTGAAGGTCCAGAGTAAGGTGAACGGGCTGAATACCGGTGCAATCAGGCTTAAGAAAGTCGGTACGGGAAGGTTAAGCAAGGTGGTAAGAATGATCCCGATTATTAACGGCCACATAATCATGGCGAAAACAAATTGCTTCCTTTCAGTTTTACCGGATATGATATCTTCGGTTCCCATACTTACAAAATAAGGGGTAAGATTACGGATAAGCAGATAAAGTAGAAATACCCCGGCAATGGCAATGGATACGGTCAGGTACATAGGAAAATCGAGGGCCTGGCATATGTAGCCGGTATCACCTTCCGTGAATAAGGGAGCGATCATCAGGTATCCGAAAAATCCGATGTATCCGAATACTGCCATATATAATTTAAACAGGAATAAAAGGTTTCGCTGTGTTTGCTTTTTACACAAAATATGAAAGGTGATACCGATGATGAGACTTACTGCAGGTCCCATTCCTTTTACAAGCAGGTTAGAAGCCAGGGTGACGGATTCATCATTGTCGGTAACATAATTATGGTGAAGCGATACGCCGGTTGCATTCACCAGGATGGCGGTAATAAAATGACCGCATTCATGAAGTGTCATTTCAAGGATTGAGGCGATTATGAAAAGAAGGGCGGAATTTACTACTACATATTTGTATTTGATTTTCATTGTGCGCTTAATTTAATTTCATCAAAATATCACAATTCATAAATTCCCCATACTTTTTAGTTGATTTTTCAATCAGATAAATAAGGTTGTCGTGAACACGGTCATAGAGACTTGCCTCCACTATTATTTTATCTTTTGATATAATTCTTTTCCATGATCCCCGGATCACACCATCGATTATAATTTTAGGGGTAACCAGGCCGGCAAAAGCCTGTTTTGATAAAAGAGGGTCAAGAATATCATTTCGATCTTTGTACGCCACCATATATTCATCGAATCCCGGCAGCAGGTATATCGTATTGGTCACGCCCTTATTCTTTGAGGATGTTTCGGTAAACCAATAGGTATTTCCATTTATTTTTTCATGAAGAAGGTCTGTTTTAATTTCTTCAATCCCATTGGTAGCTTCGGATAAATTCAGGCCTGTCCACCAGGCAAAATCCCGTAAGGTAGCCGGCCCGTGACTTGTAAAATAGCGGTGTGTTATTTTACGCAATGCTTCCTCCCGTGTTATTTTTTTGTAAGCGGGTACCCATTCATCCAGCAAAACAAAGGTGTATTGTTTACCTTGTTTCGGACCGAAACAGAGGAAACCTTCCTGGGCAAGTTTCCATAGAATATGAATCCCCTGTTGGTCTTTTATCTTAATGCCGGCGCGGAATAACAAACCGTACATCTCCTCCCGTGTAAAAATATTTCCACCGGCAAGGGCACTTTCAAGCGCCTTTTTACTTTTAGTAAATATTTTTTCATCCAGCCCCATTCTTTTCAGCCGGGCTAAATTGCCTTTTACGATTTTGTGGGCCAGCAATTGCAGGATCCAACGCGTATCTTCAGCCGCAACGAAATGGAGTGTGCCACGCATGGGCCATGTACGGACAATTTTTCTTTCGGCAATCGCTTTTTCAACCATTGTTTCAGTCGATCTCTTCATTCGGAGACCGACGGACCAGAGCGCGCCGGGGTAATCCTGAGCCTGCATAGCTCCGAACCAGGACACCACCTGTTCCGGAAGGTCGAAATCCGGAGTGGAAATATTCTGATTTATTAACCGGTATTTTAAAAGATTGAATTTCAATTTATTATTTTTCTGCCCGTTATTTCCACATTCCGAAAAAATATACCCATGCAATAAAAAAGATTTGGAGGGGAATTCTGAACCAGAGGTAGAGAAGGCCGTGTCCGTCATTCGTACCTTTCTGGTAATCGATATTTTTTGCGGCCGCGTGAATATTGGCGGGCAGTATAAAAATGAAAAACAGGATGAGAAGTTCTGAAACCAGGTATTCGATACGGGGAATAAGAAGTCCGATCGCGGCCGCTATTTCAATAAAACCGGTCAGCATTACAATTTCTTTCTTAAAAGGTAAAAAATCAGGCATCATAAGGGTCATGCCTTTTAAATAAACATAATGAGCTGATGCCGTGAAAAGCAACATAACTGCCATAGCGATCTTTCCGGACAATACAAAATCGAAAAAACCGGCGCCAAGCCTGACAACAACCAGGCAGGTAATGAAAGTTATGAGTAAAACCAGGAGGGGCTTCAAGAATAAAAGGAGGTAAATCGTTTCAGTTTATTTTATCAAATAATTCCAATAACCCTATAAATAATAGAAATATTAATCAATAGGCAAACAATTTGTTTTATTATTTTATAGTAATTCAATGATGATGCTCCAGGATGGAAGATGAGGGATAAAACGATAAACCCGGAAATAGGGTTATTTTATCATGGAAACTCCTTTATTGGTTCCAATATATTTATTTCCGGCCCGATCGATATAAATAGTATTTACATAATTGTCGATTAATCCATTTTGGTTATTGTAATTAATAAGGGATTTTCCATTATAAACCGATAGCCCTAGTCCTAAATTATTTTCATCCATTAATCCAAACCAGATGTTATTTTGATTATCCACGGCAAGCGTCGAAATATAATTGGATTTTAACCCGTTGGCAGTGGTTATTGAATTCCAGCTTTTACCGTCGAATTCTGAAATTCCACCTCCCCAGGTCCCTGCCCATATATTATTCTTTGAATCCACAGCCAGGGAAATAATAAAGTTCGAAGATAAATTGTTTTCTACCGTATAATTGATCCATTCCTTACCATTAAATTCCGATACTCCGCCCAATGTGCCAAACCATAAATTATTATCATGATCTACGGAAACGGAATTAACAATATTATAGGCTAGTCCATCATCCATGGTATATGTTTTCCAGTTTTTCCCGTCAAATTCTGCTACATTATCTCCGACGCACCAAATATTTCCCTTATGATCAACGGCTATATCTTTTACAGGATAGGGGTATATTCCATCGGATTGCGTAAAAGTTTTCCAGCCAAGGCCGGTATACTCTGAAGCCCCTTTATCCGTACCGGCCCATAAATTGCCGGAATCATCAAATCGTAAACATAATATAACGTTAGAAGCGAGGCCGTTTTCTGAAGTAAAATTCTGCCAATTGCTTCCGTTGAATTTTATCAG
>CAYNCU010000197.1:0-8072 GCA_964395765.1 uncultured Roseivirgaceae bacterium
TAGAGCGCTACAATGGCATTGTAGAGGTCATCGGTTCGACTCCGATATGCTCCACCCCTATGAAGGAGACGGCTTTCGGCCGGCCCTTCAGGACAATGTAGTGAACGACCACAGGGAGTTCTGTTTCGCTACTCTCAATATATAATTCTTATTAAAATTCTTTCCCGTGTGTGTTTCTAATAATCCAGCGAGAAACAAGGGGGACTTTTTTCATGAGATTTACGGAAAGGGATGAAACATTGATCCCGCCGAATAATTTTTGTACCTGTCTTCCAACCTGTAATCTTCTATTAAAAGCATTTTTCCATTGATATTCATATTCCTGCTCAATGAGCCGGTATTCAGGGAGGCCATTATGAAAATGATTGGCAATAGATTCAGCGGCTATTTTTCCGGAATGTATGGCCATGGCCATTCCGTTTCCGCAAAGTGGTGTAATTAAGCCTGCAGCATCTCCTACCATGAGAATATGATTTTCTACGGGCAATTTCGGTTCAAAAGTAAATTCATTGATTACAAGCGGTTTGTCGAAAAGGAAATCGGCATGCGTAAAAATATCTTTCAGAAATGGATTTTGAGATAAGATCACTGATTCCATTTGCGGAATACTGCCTGACTGTTTTAATAATTTTCTGGAAGCCAGGTAACATAAGTTATATTTATCTTCTTCGATTTTTACCAGGCCGCAATAACCGCCTATAAAATTATGCAAGGCAATAACGTCATGCGGGAAATCATACCGGATATGATATTTTACACCGAGGTAAGGTGAGTAATGATGCGTAAATTTCCGTTCCAGTATATTATCGATCCTGGATTTTTTACCATGGGCACCAATAAGCAGTTTACAGGAAAGGTCAGTTCCGTCAGATAATCGCAAAACAAAACCATCACCGGGAAAAGAAATATTTTCAACCCGGGTATGCAGCATAAAGTCGCTACCGGCATTTTTCGCTTTTCCATATAAATAATTATCGAAGTTAAACCGGCTAATGCCTAATCCACCCTGGTCGAGAGAAGTTTGGAAGGAACGTCCATTTACCGATGTTAATAAAAATTTTGTTATGGATGCGGGATTGAATTCTGATGGATAGGCATCCAAACTTTTTAAGAACGGAACCACTTCCTTCGAAAGATATTCGCCGCATACACGATGAAAAGGATAAGCCTTTTTTTCAACCACTACAACCCTGATACCCCATTTGGCCAGCATTAATGCGCTGGTTAACCCTCCAAGTCCTCCACCGATGACAGCCACATCATATTCCATATTATTTAATATAATTACTCAAATTATGGACTCAGATAGAATGTTTTGTATATTTTTGATAATTATTAGCAGATTTTATTAGCAGAATACAAAGAAAAGTGCGGAGCGCTATCATAGCCGGGTCAATTCTGATCGTTGGGTTGCTGATTTCAGCTTTTTTTATACAAAAGCGGCTGAACGTCATTTCCCCGGAAAAAATTTCAGAACAACAGATTGAGGATACAGCTGTCGTTCAACCGAAAATGCTATATGGCCTTGCAGTCGATTCATTCAGAGTTGAGAATCGTAAAATTAAGAGAAACCAGTTTATGGCCAATATCCTTCAGAAGCTTAATATTCCAGATTCAACAATCTATAATGCAGTGCAAAAATCGAAGGGGATAGTCAATCTTCGTGATATGAAAAGCGGGGATCCCTATACGTTATTTTATAAAAATGATTCCAGCCAATATCCAAGTTTTCTGGTCTATGAGCCTAACGATCTTGATTATGTTGTATTCAATTTCAATGATACAGTCGAGGTTAAAAAAGGCAAGAGACAGACAGATACGGTTAATCTTTTTACATCCGGTAACATAAACAATTCGCTCTGGGAATCCCTTCAGGAAAACGATGCAAACCCCGAACTTACTTTCATGCTCTCCGATGTTTTTGCCTGGCAGGTGGACTTTTACCGGTTACAGGAAGGCGACCAATACAAGATATTTTATCAACAGGTAAATATTGACAACCAACCGTATTCGATTCCACATATTGATGCGGCCTGGTTCGAGCACGACGGGGAACAGTTCTATGCATTCAGGTTTTCGGAAGATACCGTGAAAGGGTATTTTGATGAGGAAGGGAACAGCCTTAGAAAGGAATTGCTGAAAACGCCATTAAAGTTTTACCGGATTACTTCCAGGTATAGCCTGCATCGCTTTCACCCGATTAATCACCGTTATGAGGCCCACCTGGGGACAGATTATGCGGCCCCAACAGGGACGCCCATCCGTTCTACCGGTGACGGTGTGGTACTGGAAGCAAAGTACTCCAGGTTTAATGGCAATTTCGTTAAGATCAGGCATAACAGTGAATACACAACCGGATACCTTCATATGTCGAGATTTGCCAAAGGGATAAGGCCGGGTGTTAAAGTTAAACAAGGTCAGACCATCGGCTATGTCGGAAGTACAGGTCTTGCGACCGGCCCCCATGTTTGTTACCGGTTCTGGCTTAACGGAAAGCAGGTTGATGCTCAAAAAGTAAAACTGCCCCCTTCACAGCCTGTTCCTGAGCAATTAATGGGCGATTACAAAATATTATGTGATTCATTAAAGACCAGGTTGGATTCCATAAAAATTTTTGATTCGGAAATGGTAACCCAGGTTGCCAATCCGTAGTTTATTCATAGTAAGTAATTATCCATTTTTTATTATCTGATTATTTTGAAGAAGTTCCTGTTAACTTTTTTTATTGTATTCTTAATCTTTCAGGTCCATGCACAAAAAGTCGCTGTTGTATTAAGCGGTGGTGGTGCCAAGGGCCTGGCCCATATCGGTGTTCTCAAATACCTGGAAGAACATAATATTCCCATTGATTATATTGTCGGCACTTCCATGGGAGCCATCATCGGGGGTTTTTACGCGGCGGGTTATTCACCTGAAGAAATAGAAAAAATCGCTTTATCAAAAGACTTTCAGAATTGGGTAGAAGGTATAACGGGTGAAAAATATAACACACATTATTTCAGCCATTCGCCAGATGCGACCATGATTACTGTTAGCCTTGGAGTTAATAAAACGCTGAATGCCCGGTTTAACCCGAATTTCGCCGATGACGCAGTAATAAATTTTGTTCTTGATAAATACCTTGCCCCTGCTTCCGCAGAAGCGAATGAAGACTTCAATAAGCTTTTCGTTCCCTACCGGGCTATGGCTGCCGAGATTTTTACCCAAAGCCAGGTAATACTCGATTCCGGAAACCTACAGGAAGCCGTACGGGCTTCAATGGCAATACCCTTTCTTTACAGGCCCGTCCGTTTGAAAGGGAATAAATTGCTTTTTGACGGAGGAATTTATAATAATTTTCCTGTTGATGTAGCGTTGAAAACTTTCCACCCGGATGTAATCATAGGCGTAAATGTTGCCAATGCGATATATGAAGAATATCCCTATAAAAAGGATGAAGAACTGATCTCAAGCAGCCTTTTCGTTAATTTGCTAAATAAATCGGATCCATCGCAGCTCAGGCAAGAGGATATTTATATCGCCCCTGATCTTGAGGGTCTTTCCTCCGCCGGTTTTTCCAAAGTTCAGCAATATATCGACAGCGGATATGTTGCCGCTGAAAGAAAGGGTGATGAACTGATGAATAAAATTCATGCCAGGATTCCGACCAGCGAAGTAGAAGAGAAAAGAAAAGCCTTTGTCGAAAAGGAAAAACCCCTGGTATTTCATTCCATACAATTCAGAGGATTTAATGCAAACCAGATGGCCTTCATGAAAAATGTTTTCAAGGTCCATAAAAAATCGTATCATACCATTAATGAAATTCAAAAGGAATATTACCAGCTCATATCCAATGAATTTTTTAAAGAATTGTATCCCCGGATCAATTATTATCCGGAGGATTCCACTTTTGTTTTTGAATTGGAAAACAAATATGATAAAGGATTAAAATTCGACCTGGGGGGATTTATTACTTCGAGGAATATCGGCGAATTATACTTCGGCGCCCGATTTAATTCGTTTGACCGGACATTAAGTGAACACCGGCTACAGTTTTATGCAGGGCGGTTTTATCAATCGGTTCGATATACTTCCCGTATCAATATGGTGGCAGGGAGTTTTTTCTTTGTTGAACCGGAATGTGTATATAATAACTGGGATTACCTGCAATTGTCCGATTTGCTGAAAGAGCATGAATCGCATAATAAATTCGCGGATTTAACGGACGTAAAGGCAGGGATTAAAGTCGGTTGGCCGGCAGGGTCAAAATATAAAATGACCATTGGAGGTTATTATGTAAATAATACCGACAGGTACGGCGATACCAATAATTTCAGCTCATCGGATGTGCTGGATAAAACCATTTTCGAAGGTTTGAAAACCGGGATTTCAATTTCAAGAAATTCCCTGAATCGTCGCGAATACCCGACCCGTGGAACTTCAATGGTGCTGGACGGAAATTATTATTCAGGACATGAAATTTATATGCCGGGAACCACAGCCCTGATTAAAGATAAACGAGTGAATGGATTAAATTGGTACAGGTTAAATCTTGATTTGGAGCATTATTTTAAAATATCGGGAAAATTCACCGGGGGATGGCAATTGAATGGAGTATATTCCAATCAGCCTTTTTTTTCGAACTATTCCAGTACCATACTTAATTCTCCGGAATTTGAACCTTTAAATGACAGCAGGATGCTTATTCTTGATTCCTTTCACGCTTTTAATTTCGGCGCCGGCGGACTTAAATCAATTTATAGAATTTCTGATCGGATGGATGTAAGGTTAGAAGGCTATGTATTCAAGCCTGTGCGGGAAATCGCCCAAAACGACATTCAACAGGCCTATTTAAAGGCTTTTAACAGGGATTTTCAGCTTGCCGGCTGCCTCCAGGGTGTTTATCATACGCCCGTAGGACCCGTAAGTCTGAGCTTCAATTATTATAGCGTGCCGGAAGCAAGATTCGGTGTTTTCTTTCACCTCGGCTACCTGATATTTAATAAAAGGGCCACTGATTAATCCATCAGCCTTTGTTTAATTTAATATTGTTTTTATATTTTTATCCTTGATTAATAAGGACTTGAAAGATTTAAAACACATTCTTGTTATTGACATTGAAACGGTCGGAATTGTTCCCGGGTATGCACAATTGGATGCAAGAATAAGAGCTGAATGGGACAGAAAATCCATCTTTCTGAAAAATGATGAAAACCTGACTGCAGAAGAATTGTTTAATACAAGGGCGGGAATTTATTCCGAATTCGGAAAAATAATCTGTATTGGGATTGGCTATTATGTTAAAAATGAAAATGACGAGATAAGCCTGAGAGTGAAAGCTATTTACGGAGATGATGAAAAGGCACTATTACTTGATTTTAAAGAATTAGTTGAAAAGAAATTTGATCCCCGCCGGACAGTATTATGTGCCCATAACGGTAAAGAATTTGATTTTCCTTATTTGTGCAGAAGGATGCTGGTGAATGGAATATCCTTGCCGGCTCTCCTGGATATGTCGGCTAAAAAGCCCTGGGAAATAAATCATATTGATACGATGGATCTCTGGAAATTCGGTGACAGGAAAAGTTATACTTCCCTTGAATTACTGGCAGCCATATTTGATATCGAATCGAGTAAAAGCGACATGGACGGAAGCATGGTAAATGAAGTTTATTACCGGGATAAGGGCCTTGAAAAAATAAAGGAATATTGCCTTCAGGATGTTATCGTTACAGCCAATCTTTTTCTAAAATTAAATTGCTTGCCCGTTATCAGCCCCGAAAATATTATCCGGGCTTAAGCCGGCTGAGAATTTTTCAAGAAATTTCGGGGAATCCGGATAAAATCGTAGAACCAGGGGTTTCTGCGAGAGGAGAATGAAAGAATTAAATTGTAAATGCGACTGCAAATTTTAAAATCAATCGAAATGGGTTGAAAAATTAAGGAATAATAGATGGTACAGAAAAAGAATAAAAATACAAGAACAAGAGCCGATAAAAAGTTGGATGAATTGGAAGAACAGCTGATACTTTTTTTAAAAAATAACAGTCAAAAATCGTATAGCCTTAAAAATCTAGTTAAAAAACTACATATTCGCCAGCAGCATCTGAAATACAATCTTGAAAATATATTAAAGTCACTCGTAACAAAAGGTACGGTAGCCGTCAATCAACGAGGAGAATACAAATCCGTAAAAGGATCCGGATCCATAACCGGGAGAGTGGATTTTGTAAATCCAAGGTATGCTTTTATTTCCTCGGAGGAATCCATCGATGATATTTTTATCCGAAGTGAAGATCTTGCCGGGGCCCTGGACGATGACCTCGTTAAAGTAAGAATTCTGAATTTCAGAAAAGACGGAAGGCCCACCGGGGAGGTGGAAGAAATCCTGGAGAGAAACCGCAGCGAATTTGTGGGAAAGCTGGAATTGACAAAAGATTTCGGTTTTGTAATCCCCGATTTTAAAAAAATGCACCAGGATATTTTTATAAGTCCCAAAGGACTGAAGGGTGCTAAAAATAACGATAAGGTCATTGTCAGGATAACCGAATGGCCGACGCCCGATAAGAATCCGGTTGGAGAGGTAATTGATGTACTCGGACCGGCTGGAAATCATGAAGCTGAAATGCATTCGATTATGGCAGAATTCGGGCTACCATTCCGTTTTACCAATACAATTGAAAAACTGGCAGGCAAAATCAATGGCGAGATTACCAAAGACGAGGTGTCCCGAAGAAAGGATTTCAGGGGAGTCACCACATTTACCATTGATCCGGAAGATGCAAAGGACTTCGACGACGCACTGTCATTTAAAAAATTAAATAACGGGAATTTTGAAGTGGGTGTTCATATTGCCGATGTAACTCATTATGTAAAGGATGATACACCTCTTGACAACGAAGCCTATTTAAGAGGAACATCGGTATACCTGGTGGACAGGACTATACCTATGCTGCCCGAAAGATTATCCAATGAACTTTGTTCCCTTCGTCCCGATGAAGACAAACTGACTTTTTCAGCCGTTTTTGAACTGAATCCAAAGGCGGAAATAATCAAAGAATGGTTCGGCAGGACCATCATCCGTTCGGTTCGCAGATTTTCTTACGAGGAGGCTCAGCAAAGACTGGAAACTGGTGAAGGCGATTTATCGACAGAATTAAAAATACTTAACTCGCTAGCGCATAATCTGAAAGACAGGCGATATGCCCAGGGTGCCATTAACTTCGAAACCACAGAAATAAAATTCAGGCTTGATGAAAGAGGGAAACCCCTGGAGGTAATTACCAAGGAAAGAAAGGATGCCCATAAACTGATAGAAGAGTTTATGCTCCTGGCCAATAAACGGGTTGCTGAATTTGTATTTAACCTGTTTGAAGGAAAGGAGAGAAGGACCTTTGTCTACAGGATCCACGATGAACCCGACGAAGATAAACTCGAAATTTTCCAGAATTTTGCCAGGAAATTCGGCCACCGGATGGATCTAAAAAGATCCGGTATTTCAAAAGCGCTGAACCTGCTCATCGACGAAATTCAGGGCAGACCGGAACAGAATGTCCTTGAAAACCTGGCCATTCGATCCATGGCGAAAGCTAAATATTCAACGGCCGAAAAAGGACATTTCGGACTTGCATTCGACCATTATACACATTTCACTTCTCCCATCCGAAGGTACCCGGATATGATGTCCCACCGCTTGCTTGCATATTATCTTGCAAAAGGCAAACAAGTCTCGAAACAGGTATACGAGAAAAAATGCCTGCATGCATCGGACCGGGAAAAAGTAGCCGCGGATGCGGAACGGGCTTCCGTGAAATACAAGCAGGTCGAATTCATGAAGGATAAAATCGGAGAAACTTATGAAGGGCTCATCAGCGGGGTAACCGATTGGGGTATATTTGTCGAAATTATTGAATCCAAATGTGAAGGGATGATACGACTCTCCGGCCTGACCGATGATTATTACGAATATGATGAAAAAAATTACCGGGTTATCGGCAGGCATAATAAAAGAATATTTGCTTTAGGTGATAAGATCACGGTTTTAGTAGTGAAAGCGGATATTGACAGGAGAACAATCGACCTTGAACTTTCCG
>CAYNCU010000198.1:0-4576 GCA_964395765.1 uncultured Roseivirgaceae bacterium
TGGGTTATTGGGTTATTGGGTTATCGGGTTATTGGGTTATTGGGTTATTGGGTTATTGGGTTATTGGGTTATTGGGAAAAGAAGGTTCAATAATTTACCCCACAAACCCTTCCTCGATCTTGAATATTTGTTGTAAAGCGTCTTCTGCCCTTTTGGTAGTAATCATGATGAGATAATCACCTTCTTCGATTTTTACATCATCAGCTGGATTTTTAATAAGCTTCCGGTAACCCTTAACGGTCTTACTTATACCGATCAGGATCGAATTCGTGTTTTTTTTCAATTCAATAAAGGCATCGATATAAGTTCTGTTACAATAAGGATTGGAATATAAAATTTTAAATTCCTTTATATCATGGTCGTCATCCGCCTCAGCATAGGACATAATATCTTCGCTGTATTCGGCGACATCCGGTTCAAAAATATAACTGGCCAGTAATTTTGAAGTGATCTCATTCTTTGAAATAATATAAGATGTTCCGGCCGTATGAAATGTTTGTTTAAGGCTGCTGTTTTCGAGAGAAACAACGAATTTAAGATCCCCAAAATGTTTTTTCAGGTTAAGGATATAAACCAGTTTTTCAGTGTCATCCGCAAGGTTAATAAAAACATTGGAGGCATCTTCCAGGTTTGCCTTTGCAATCAGTTCAAAATTTGACAAATCGGCATAAAGCGTATAAACCAGCTTGGGGTCATAACTCTCCTTTAATAAATCAATATCATTAAAGACGTTGGTAACAATTGCCACTCTTTTCCGTACGCCTACGAGTTGATCGACTACATCCTTACTAAACTGGTTCCATCCAATGACAACGGTATGATTTTTAAAATCAGTTCCGCTGTAGCCAAGTCTTTGATTTTCTCTTATTGATGCCATAAAGTTTGTAATTCGTCCAATAATAAATCCATATAACGTCAGACTCAAAGCAATAAACACTCCCATGATAATTCTTCCCTCAGTCGTAACCGGATAAAAATCACCGTATCCGACTGTAGCCAGTGTAACAATGGATAGCCATACCGCTTCGCCGAAACTGTGAATGGTCGCCCGGGGGCTTGCACTTTCTACATGAACAAGCTCGACAAGCAGGGCTGAATATATGGATATACCGATAATTGCATATAAAATAAATCGGATAAACTGCGGTTTTCTCATCCCCCTGATTATTTCAAAATTTAATAATTTCCGCCAAATTAAACATCATTTATCCTGTTCTTTCAATATTCTCCTTAATATTTTTCCTACGTTGGATTTCGGAAGTTCTTCCCTGAAAACGATATATTTTGGCCTTTTATAGGGAGTCAGATTTTCCCTGCAGTAATCTTTTAACTCTTCTTCCGACAGAGAGGGATCCTTCTTCACTACAAATACTTTTACCACTTCGCCGGATTTTTCATCGGGGACGCCAATTACTCCAACTTCAAGAACTTTGGGATGTCCGGCGATCACATCCTCAATTTCGTTCGGGTAAACATTAAAACCTGACACATTGATCATTTCTTTTTTACGGTCGATTATCTTAAAAAATCCGTCCTTTTCCATAATTCCGATGTCACCGGTCCGGAACCAATCCCCAAAGAATACTTCCCTGGTCTCTTCTGGTCTTTCCCAATATCCCGACATGACCTGTGGTCCGCGGGCACAAATTTCTCCCGGCTCGCCCTGTGTGACTTCATTCCCGTTATCGTCAAGAATTTTTACTTCCGTACTACTCACCGGTATACCAATAGTTCCGATTCGTTCCGTCCCGTCAATGGGATTGCAGTTTAAAACGGGAGCCGTTTCGGAAAGCCCATATCCTTCAATCAAAGGGGTCCCCGTAATACTTTTCCACTTTTCCGCTACTACATTCTGAAGCGCCATGCCGCCACCTACCGCTATTTTGAACTTCGAGAAATTGAGGGATTTAAAATCTTCCTGATTCATTAATGCATTATATAAGGTATTCACTCCCGTAAATACGGTAAAGGGATATTTTCTCAGTTCTTTAATAAAAGCTTTCATATCCCTGGGATTGGTAATCAAAATGTTCCTCGCTCCTATCTTCATCATGGCCAGGCAGTTTACAGTAAGTGCAAATATGTGATAAAGGGGTAAAGCGGTAATGACAATCTCCTCCCTCTCTACTAATTTGGGTTTCATCCAATAAGAGATCTGTTCCATATTGGATATCATATTCCTGTGTGAAAGACATGCTCCTTTTGAAATTCCGGTTGTCCCACCCGTATATTGAAGAAAAGCCAGATCACTGCCTTCTAATTCTGCGGGTTTGAAAAACTTCCCGTTCTCCGAAAGAATAGTGGAACTGAAGCTGATAGCACCGTTAATTTTATAGGCCGGTACCATTTTTCTGACATATTTTACAACCGCATTCACAATAATTCCTTTCAATCCTCCTAGTAAATCCCCGATGTTGGTAATAATGACATTTTTTATTGAAGTATTACTTATAATTTTTTCAAGATTGTGGGCAAAGTTGGACAGGATCACAATGGTCTCAACCTGGGCATCCCTGAACTGGTATTCCATTTCCCTTGGCGTATATAACGGATTAGTATTAACAACAACCAAGCCCGCTCTTAATGCCCCCATTAATGCAACCGGGTATTGCATCAGATTCGGCATTTGAATTGCGATACGATCCCCTTTCTTTAGCCCCAGCCTGCCTAGAAGATACCCTGCAAAATTCCTTGAAAGCTTGTCTAATTGTATAAAACTAATGGATGATCCAATATTTTCATAGGCCGTCAATTCCCCGTATTTACTAAAACATTCCTCGAACATATGAGGAAGACTTTTATATAGATCGGGATTAATTTCCGGCGGGATCCCTTCAGGGTAAAATTTATACCAAGGATGTGAAATCATAGAGAATTATGATAATTCATTATAAATGCATAAAAATTTTCACGCAATATTTTTATTTTTTTAAATTATTTCAAATATTTTGTAACAATTTAAAATTATTTAAATTTCTGATTCTTTTTACTACTTTTTCAGTTAAATAAACCCAAGTACGCTGAGGAATCCCATATTTAAAAGAGATAAAGAAACAAATGAATAAAATAAAAAAAATGTATTTTATTGCTTAAAATTTAAATCATTCCTATCTTAGTAAAAGAAATTTTATAAAAATCATAATAATTCATTTCTATTATGAGTAAGGATTATGAAATTGACAATATAGATTTGAAAATACTTGCCCTTCTGGCTGAAGATGCAAAAATGCCCTATACGGAGGTGGCCAAAAGAGTATTTGTTTCCGGAGGAACGGTACATGTACGTATGCGAAAGCTTGAAGAAATGGGAATTGTAAAAGGGACCACTCTTAAAATGGATTATTCCAAGATGGGGTATGACATTACTGCATTTCTGGGAATATTCCTTGAAAAAAGCTCTCTTTATGACCAGGTAATTAAGAAATTATTCAATATCCCTGAAATCGTAACCATTCACTATACCACCGGCAATTACAATATTTTCGTCAAGCTGCATTGCAAGGATACCAATCATCTCAAGGATGTATTGCACGACAAAATCCAAAAAGTAGAAGGAATTGAAAGAACGGAAACTATCATTTCCCTTGAAGAAAGCATAAACCGGCATATCCAATTCGGCTCCTGATGATTGCGAAATAAAACTTATTTTGTTCAAAAAAATCAAACGGATAACCAAGCTCAGTTTTCCAGCCGTAAATACCCTTAAAATCCTTAAATTATTTCCATTAAGGAACATTTTTCCTACACATATGTTGTATGTTTGTGGTAATTTAAAATCATTCTAAATAATTAGAATATGGCTAAAGACAATCAAATCCTTGAGGAATTTACGAGATCAGATTATAAATACGGATTTGAAAGTAAAATCGAGTCAGAAACCGCTGCCCTGGGTCTTAATGAAGATACCGTCAGATTTATTTCCGGCAAAAAAGAAGAACCCGAGTGGCTGCTCGAATGGCGTTTAAAAGCTTTCCGGCACTGGCAGAAGATGAAACAGCCGAAATGGCAAAATGTGACTTTTCCTGAAATTAATTACCAGAATATAATTTATTATTCCGCTCCCAAACAGAAGGCAGGGTTGAAGGATCTTAACGAAGTTGATCCTGAATTACTGGCTACCTTCGAAAAACTTGGCATTTCCCTTCAGGAACAAAAGAGATTAACAGGGGTTGCGGTGGATGCGGTTCTCGATAGTGTATCAGTAACTACTACCTTCAGGGAAAAGCTGGGTGAACTGGGGATTATCTTCTGTTCCTTCGGCGAAGCCGTTAAAAACCACCCTGACCTTGTAAAAAAATACCTGGGATCGGTAGTGCCGATGAATGATAACTATTTTGCCGCCTTAAATTCCGCTGTTTTCAGCGATGGCTCATTTTGTTACATTCCGAAAGGAGTACGATGCCCGATGGAGCTTTCCACTTATTTCAGGATCAATACTGCCAATTCAGGTCAGTTTGAAAGAACCTTGTTAATTGCCGATGAGGGGGCTTATGTAAGTTATCTCGAAGGATGTACTGCCCCTATGCGTGATGAAAATCAATTACATGCGGCGGTGGTTGAATTAGTGGCTTTGAAT
>CAYNCU010000198.1:4586-8058 GCA_964395765.1 uncultured Roseivirgaceae bacterium
TTCCACAGTGCAGAACTGGTATCCAGGGGACAAGGAAGGGAAAGGTGGTATTTACAATTTTGTTACGAAAAGGGGGCTTTGTGCAGGGGATCATTCAAAAATTTCATGGACACAGGTCGAAACCGGTTCAGCGATCACGTGGAAATATCCGAGTTGCCTGCTAAAGGGTGATTATTCATCCGGAGAATTTTATTCCGTAGCCATCACCAATAATTACCAACAAGCGGATACCGGAACGAAAATGTACCACATCGGGAAAAACACAAGGAGCCGGATTGTATCGAAGGGTATATCTGCAGGTAAAAGTCAGAACAGCTACCGGGGACTGGTAAAAGTAATGCGAAGGGCGGATAACTCGCGTAATTTTTCGCAATGCGATTCCTTACTGATGGGCGATCAGTGCGGCGCCCACACATTTCCCTATATCGAAATTGAAAACAAATCGGCCCAGGTTGAGCACGAAGCGACTACTTCAAAAATCGGTGAGGACCAGTTATTTTACTGTAATCAGCGGGGAATTAATACGGAAGCGGCAGTAGCGCTCATAGTTAACGGCTACGCCCGTGAAGTTTTGAACAATCTTCCCATGGAATTTGCTGTGGAGGCTCAAAAACTGCTCGCAATCAGTTTAGAGGGATCTGTTGGCTAATTTAAAATCAAATATTCTATATGCTTAAAATTAAGAACCTGAAGGCATCGGTTGGAGGGAAAATTATTTTAAAAGGAATTGATCTGGAAGTAAAAGCCGGAGAAGTTCATGCGATCATGGGACCCAACGGTTCGGGAAAAAGCACCCTGGCCTCCGTACTCGCAGGACGAGAAGAATATGAGGTAACAGAAGGTACAATTGAATTTTTAGGAAAAAATCTATTCGAGCTTAGTCCTGAAGACCGGGCAAGGGAGGGGTTATTTCTCGCTTTTCAATATCCGGTAGAACTTCCCGGTGTAAGTACAACCAATTTCCTCCGGACTGCACTAAACCAGATTCGCGAATACCGCGGAATTGAGCCTATGGATTCAGTTTCATTCCTAAGCCATATCCGTGAAAAAATGAAAGTTGTGGAGCTTAATCAATCACTGCTGAACAGGGCTTTGAATGAGGGCTTTTCAGGGGGTGAAAAAAAGAAAAATGAAATTTTCCAGATGGCCGTTCTGGAACCCAAACTGGCTCTCCTGGATGAAACAGATTCGGGACTGGATATTGATGCGCTAAAGATTGTCGCCAATGGTGTTAATATTTTAAGGTCCGATGAAAATGCCATCATCGTGGTTACCCATTACCAGCGACTATTGAATTATATAATTCCTGATTTTGTTCATGTTTTGTCGGAAGGGAAAATAGTAAAATCGGGAGATAAGAATTTAGCATTAGAACTTGAAGAAAAAGGTTATGACTGGTTGAAGGAGGCTTCCAAAGCCGGCGTTCAATCATAAAAAGAAGAATTTTTCATTTATGAATCCTGAAACAAAAAAGAACGAAACCACAGAACTTATAGCCAACGCCTTTCATTCCTTCGAAAATCAGATGAACGGTGAAAAGGATTCATTCTTTCATAAACTCCGGGTTAAAGCATTTACAAAATTCAATGAACTCGGCTTCCCCGATATAAAACATGAGGAGTATAAGTATACCCATATCATCAATAAGGTACCTAAAAATCTTCATTTCAATATCTCTCCATCGACTGAAGCTGATTCGAAAACCCTGAATTCCCTTTTACCCGTAAATTCCAAAGCAGCTAAAATCGTAATGTTCAACGGCAAGCTCTCCGAAAGTTTATCCGATTATAACAAGCTTAAAGAAGGAATTAACGTGATGACCATTCATGAGGCCATCCAAAATACCCCCGAAATAATTACGGACTTACTGACAGAGGAATTAAACCACGCCAGGGACGCGTTTGTACCCTTGAACACAGCACTTTCCTTAAATGGCTTATTTATAGAAATCAAGGAAGGCGCCGACATAAATGTACCGCTTTATATTATTCATTATTCCGACAGTTCAGAAGACGGGTTATTCATTAACTCCAGGAATATTGTTATAGGCAAAAAGGGAAGCCGGTTTAGTTTCGCGGAACTGTTTATAGGTAAGAACGAGCAGTTTACCTTTGAAAATCACTGCACCTCCATCACCCTCGAAGAGAATTCAAGCTTAAGTTATACCAAAATACAACTGATTGGTAATCAATCCGTTCATATCGGCACAACCCTGGTTCAGCAGTTACAGAACTCAATGTTCAAATCCGATACGGTTACTGTAAGCGGGGGAATGGTAAGGAATAATTTAAACGTATCACTTCTAGAAGAGAAATGTGAAACTCATTTAAACGGATTATTTTTCCCCACCGGGAAAGATCATATTGATAATCATACCGTGGTGGATCACCGGGTACCGAATTGTTTCAGCAATGAACTGTACAAAGGCATTATAGACGGTCAAGGAAAAGGGGTATTCAATGGAAAGATATATGTACAGCCCCAGGCACAAAAAACCAATGCTTATCAATCCAATAAAAATGTTTTACTGTCGGATACCGCTTCCGTTAATACAAAACCACAACTTGAGATCTGGGCCGATGATGTAAAATGCACTCATGGTACTTCCACAGGAAAGCTTGACGATGAACAATTGTTTTATTTACGTTCCAGGGGAATTGATGAAAAAACGGCTCGATCCTTATTGATCTATGCCTTTGCAAAAGATGTTTCCGATAAAATTGAATTGGAAGAAATTCGTGAAATAGTTGATCATATACTCCAGGATCGTCTCGGTCAGAATTTCAATAATTGACAATGGGTGCTGAGGTTAATTATATTGAAAAAACAAAGTATAGCCCTGAGCTTATCAGGACAAGGTTTCCCCTTCTTGATCAAAAGGTTAACGGTAACCCGTTAATATATTTTGATAATGCAGCTACTTCACAAAAACCCGATTGCGTAATCGATACCATTACAGATTATTACAGGGAATATAATGCCAATATTCACCGGGGTATACATGCCCTGGCTGAAAAAGCCACTTCCGCCTTTGAGAATTCAAGGTCAGTATGTGCCGAAATGTTGAATGCCCGTGAAAAAGAAGAAATAATTTTTACCTATGGCACCACTGACGGTATCAATTTAATTTCCCAGGCTTACGGTCGGAAGTTTATTGGGAAGGGTGATGAAATACTAATTTCAGCCATGGAACATCATTCGAATATTGTTCCCTGGCAGTTATTATGCGAACAAACCGGTGCTGTCCTTAAAATTATTCCCATTAATGATCATGGAGAAATAATTCTGGAAGAATACGGGAAATTATTAAGCGATCGAACAAAATTTGTGTCGGTCGTACATGTATCCAACGCGCTGGGCACTATAAACCCGGTTAAAGAAATAGTCAAACTTGCCCATCAAAAAGGCGCCATTGTTATGATTGACGGCGCACAGGCATCCGCCCATGTATCCATCGATGTTCAGGATCTTG
>CAYNCU010000199.1:0-8040 GCA_964395765.1 uncultured Roseivirgaceae bacterium
TGGAAAAATTGAACATTCCCTATGAAGGCATTCGTAAAGATGAATCCTGTAAGCCGTATCTGATCCGAAACGGATATCATATTTCACTCGCCCATTCTTTTCCTTATGCCGGGGCCATCGTGAACAGGACAAGTCCGTGCGGAATAGATATAGAAAAACCTAAGCCGGCACTATACTTCATCGCTCCTAAATTTTTAAGTGAAAAGGAAGACGAATATATCGTCAAAAAACCTGTAGACTTATGCCTGGCCTGGGCTGCCAAGGAAGTAATGTTTAAGCTGTATGGGAAGAAAGACCTGTCTTTCAAAGATAACCTCCAGATCCAGCCGTATAAATGTACCGATAAAGGGCAGATTAACGTACGGATCCAACACCTCGATTATCAGCATCTGACTCCCCTGCAATATGAGCAACTGGAAGATACGGTGATCTGTCACAGCATTTGATCTTACGAAGCCGGATGTAAGAAGTCAGAAGTCGAACAGACGAGACCACTATGAAAATGTGATTAAAAAAGGAAATCGAAAATTCAAAATTGAAAATTGGAGATTGGAAATTGAAAATTGATAATTGAAAATTTCTTATATGAATGTGCCTGCATCATCATCACCTCGGGAAATTGAATTGAGCAGCGTTTTTATTTCTTCGACTTTCTGGTAATCCCCTATTTTTTCAAATGACACTACCAGGTTTCTGAAAACCCGTTTAATTATGTCCAGGTGGTTGCAGGGTTCAAAAAATATATCGATTGGGTTTATGTTCAGGTGAGAAACATAATTTTCAAGATCGGCACGGGAAAAAATTATCCCCTTATTGAAAGCATTTATATAAAACTGGGTTTGTTCTTCTTTATAGGTAAGAATAAAAAGATTAGGAAGGTTCACCCCGAAAACCGGCATACCCAGTTTTTGCGCTACCTGCATATAAATGGCGCATAAGGATATCGGGTTCCCTTTTTTCGATTCGAATACGGTATTAAGCAATGAATTGGCGGGTGAATGGAAGTTCTTGGTATTAGCGCTGAATTTATTTTTTGTAAATATGACCGAGTTTAACGCTTTCACCTGGTCATACGGATGCACATCCAGCCGCACTTCTTTCTTTGCCTCATTATACAGTTTATCGATCTCCTCCCTAAGCTTTGATATTTCGAGGTCGGGGTACTGGTAAGTGGCCACCAGCCACATACCTTCAAGCAGGTCGTCATACCCGCCGGCTTTCCAATCGCTTAATCTGATCCTGAGGTTATCAAATTGTAAAGTATGGATTAATTCTTCAATCTTTTTCTGTATAACGGGGTTAAAATTATTTTCCCACTCCGATTCCAGGAAAGGTATTACAGGATGCCCCAGCGAAATTATTTTTTCCTCCACCTGGTTAACGATGAACACGTCATCGTCATCAAGCAGGGAAACGAGGGCTTTTATTTCTTTTTCGTTCATGTATACCTTTACAATTTTCAGCTTGCTGGGCTAAAATAGCAAAATACCTAAAGAAAAAACAGGATGGTAAAATGATTGTTACTTATCTTTTTTACCGAAAACGGAGAAATGAACATAACGCTTGGGATGGGCACGAAGATCGATCAATAGTTTGTCCAGGTCGGCGGCGGAATTATTTAAATGAACGTACAATGAATCGTCCTTAAACAATTTCCCTGCGGTTCCCCGGCCCTCATTAAGATCCCGGAGAGCTGTATTTAATTGTTCTACGGCATCATGAATTTTGGCAATTGTTTCTGCCAGGTCAGCAGATTGAAGGGAATCCATCACCGCATCTGTTTTGGATAATATGGGCTTCAGCTGAGCTGAAGATTCTTTCAGATTTCGGGTGATGGCTTCGATATTATCCAATGAACTTTTCAGGCTTTCCCGGTTTTCGGAAAGGGTTTCCCTCGTAACATTAACTGTTTTGTTAATGTCTTCCACCGTAGTACGAATATGTATTTCCGTTAACCGGAAACTGTCCAGCAGGGAACTCACTTTCCGGATTAGCGTTCCAACATCTTCGGTTACCGGCAACGTTTTCTGGGTAATTGACTCAAGCATGCCCATGGCTAAGGCTGATTTGAGCGTATCGCCGTTATGATGAGGCTTTTCAATTTTTTCCGGAAGCCGGAGCTCAATCGCCTTGCCTCCCAGTAAGCTCTGACTCCTTAAATAAGCCACGGTTGAATCCCCCAGGACCAGATCGCCCTTAATATCCATTTCAACAATCATCTTACCTGTTTTCTGCTGAAAGAAAATATTGCTTACCCTTCCGACGGCCAGGCCTTTTACCAGTACGGAGTTGGAAACCCCAAGTCCGTCGATATTATCGTATACGGCGTAATAATTTTTTGTATTCTTGAAAAAGTCTTCGCCTTTAAGATAATTAAATCCAAGGTACAGAATAGTCAAAGCGATTACGCCGAATAAGCCTATCTTAAATTCTTTAGAAAATTTGAACGCCATTTGATTTATTGTTCAGATTCAAGTTCCTCTTTATAATCCCGGAAGGCCCTGAAAATTGCCGATGCAAGGTAAACCTGTCCAAGATCATCATTCAAAAAGCGTTCTTCTTTGGGGTTGCTTAAAAAACCTACTTCGATCAGTGCGCTGGGCATCGCCGTTCTCCATAAGACCCAAAAATTATCCTGTTTTACACCATGGCTCGTTCTTCCGACCCTTGAGGCAAACTGGTGCTCGACCTTGCTGGCAAAATCTATACTGTTCTCAATATATGCATTCTGATAATTCGCAAATAAGATATAGGATTCGTTGGAATTCGGGTCGAATCCCGCATACCGTTCCTTGTAATTATCTTCCATTAAGATAACCGAGTTTTCACGCTTGGCGATTTCCAGGTTCCCTTCCGACTTGCTTAATCCCATTACAAAGGTCATGGTTCCGTGAATTTTGTCTTCATTGTGAGCCACCGCATTGCAGTGAATGGAAATAAAAAGGTCAGCATTATTTTTATTTGCGATATTGGCACGATTTTCGAGTTCGACAAACTTATCTGTTTTACGAGTGTAAATTACCTGTACGTCTTTAAGGTTTTCATTTATAATGCGACCGAGGTCAAGTGCGATTTTAAGAGCTACATCCTTTTCATCACTGAAAGAGCCCTGCGTACCCGGATCCTTTCCCCCGTGTCCGGGGTCGATAACTATTTTGTTGATCTTATATATCTTTATCCCTGTTGGCTTGAAGGAGACAAACAGTAGAACCAATACCAATAAAGGAATTACGACTATATTTCGGACGTTACTAATAATTTTCAAAGTTATTGAAATAACTTTACACAAAATTGTGATTTTTTCAATAAAACTGAAAGCGTGCTTGAGAAAATTCAAAAATGTTGTACTTATTTTCTCTTTAATGATCATTTTCAGTCCGTCGTTTGGGCAGGTGAGAGGGGAAAAAGCGGACAGTCTTCAATATAAACAAGATTCACTCCTTCCTTCTATCCAACCCGGGTTATCTTCAGATACAATTGCGTTACCCCTCGACACGGTGGCAAATGTATCCGATACAACCAGGCGAAAAGCTAAAAATGACATTGAATCCGTAATAAAATATAACGCCACTGACTCGTTAACACTCAACCTTAACGATCATCTCATCGGTATGTATGGAAAAGGAAAAGTTGATTATGGCGAAATTGAGCTTACCGCCGATAATATTCACGTGAATTATACCACGGATGAGATCACAGCCAATGGAAAATATGATTCCGTAGGAAATGAAATTGATAAACCCGTTTTCAAGCAGGGAGATGAGCAGTATGAAACCAAGGACATGCGGTATAATTATAAGACCAAGAAGGCTATCATTCACGGAGTGGTGACACAGCAGGGTGAAGGGATCATGCATGGCGACCTGGTTAAACGGGATGAATTCGGCGACCTTTATGTCGATAATGCAAAGTATACCACATGCGACCGGCCGGATCCCGATTTCTACATTCAGGCTACGCATATAAAAGTGATTCCCCATAACCGCATCATTACCGGACCTTTTTACCTGCGCGTTCATGATATCCCGATCCCGATCGGTTGGGGCTTCGGCCTATTCCCTCAACCGAGAAAAAAAGCTTCCGGCATAATCATACCTACCTACGGCGAGGAGCAAAGACGGGGATTCTACCTGCGTGGCGGAGGATATTATTTTGCTTTTAACGATTACATCGACCTGCGCGCAACCGGCGACCTTTACAGTAAGGGCAGCTGGGGAATTAACCTGGCTTCCTCCTATATCAAAAGATATGCCTTTGCCGGGCAGTTCAGTTTTAAATATGATAAGCAAAAGATAGAATCCGAAGGTCAATCTACCCTGTCCAAGGATTTCTGGATTACATGGTCCCACACTCCCAAATCCAAAGGACCTACACAGTTATCCGGAAATATAAATGTCGGCTCCTCAACCTATAATGCGAACAATCTGAATTATTATGATATAACAAAAAACCTGAACCAGGAATTCAGCTCCAATGTTTCCTATTCCACGAGTTTTACCGGCACACCTTTTAACCTCGGCATGAATGCAAGGATCCAGCAGAATACTCAAACCGGTGTTTATAACATTCAGCTGCCCGATCTTTCGCTGAGCGCGAACCGGATCTACCCTTTCAAAGGAAAATCGGCTACTTCAACCACTATCTGGCAGAAAATCAATTTCAACTGGTCGATGACAGGGACCAACAATATTTCCAATAATAAAGTTTCAACAGGTAATACTTCCTTTCAAGTTGAAAATATAAATCCATTGGCCGACAGTATTGTCCCGTTTAACTGGGCTTCCAGGGAAATACTTTATGACCGGATGCAAAACGGCATAAAACATACCATACCGCTTTCCACGTCCACTAAATTTCTAAAGTATTTTACACTCAGTCCCAGTGTGAATTACAATGAAATCTGGTATTTCAAAAGGCTGAATTATGCATGGGACCCGGATTCGAACAAGGTTAGAATTGATACGCTCAGAAAATTTTCAAGGGTATACAATTATAATGCCGGTGCCGGCATCACCACAAAACTCTATGGGACATTAAATTTCAGCAAAGGAAACATTCTCGCCATCAGACATCAGATGTCTCCTTCTATCGGTGTGTCCTTTGCTCCGGATTTCGGTTCGGATAAGTATAATTATTATCAAACTGTACAGGTTGATTCAACGGGGAAGAAAATGAAATTATCAAGGTATAACGGCTTTGTTTACGGAACTCCCACCAGCGGCCCTTCAGCCTCCCTTACCTTTTCGCTGCAGAATAACCTGGAAATGAAAGTAAAAACAAAAAAGGATACCTCCGACAAGGCAACGAAAATTCCGATATTGGATAACTTCGGAGTTTCCACGGGTTATAATTTCCTGGCCGATTCATTCAATCTTTCTCCCTTCAACTTTACGGCACGGACCAGCCTTTTCAATAAGGCAATTGATTTAAATCTTTCCTGGGTGGTAGACCCCTATCTGTATATTCTTGATTCATCTTATACGGATGCTTCCGGCACGCGAAAATATATTCAGACACAAGTAAACGAATTTACCTGGAACCATGGGAAGGGTCTCGGGCAGGTGTCCCGATTTTCATTTTCAACAGGGTATTCCTTTAATCCGCAGGCAAGGAAGAAAAAAGAAGAAACTGTAAATAAAAAAAACCTGAATCCGGATGAACAGGCTGAACTCGAAAATATACAAGCCAACCCCCAGGATTACGTTGATTTCAATATCCCCTGGGATATCCGGCTGAATTATAATTTCAACTATTTAAAAGCGGGATTTAACCCGGCGAAAATAACACAAACGCTGCAGGCGAATGGCTCTATTTCCGTTACAAAAAAATGGAAGGTTACCTATAGTACGGGGTATGATT
Source organism: uncultured Roseivirgaceae bacterium (assembly GCA_964395765.1). GTDB lineage: Bacteria > Bacteroidota > Bacteroidia > Cytophagales > Cyclobacteriaceae > DATDPY01. The sequence continues at coordinate 5,860 of CAYNCU010000199.1, forward strand.
TCAAACAAAAGCAATTCGTCAACACAAACTTTAATATTACACGTGATCTGCATTGCTGGACGATGGCCCTGACCTGGGTGCCTTTCGGGCGTTTCCAGTCTTACAATATTACCATCAATGCCAAATCCGCACTCCTGCAGGATCTCAAACTTTCAAGACGAAGAAGCTGGCAGGATCGATAATTACCGGGGTACCCGGAATGAAACACGTTATTAATTAACATAGTTAATTCAAAATCATGATATAAGAACAATCATGATTTTTACAGGAATTTTTCATTTTTTTGCGGATCAATTATTTTTTAATATATTGTAAATGGAAAAATAGTTTTTGATTTATATCAAAGGAATACCTGTAGACTTAAGGCGGGACATATTGTCAACCTTACTATAACCAACTGTAATTTATTATACTATATATCTTATTTAACGTAAGATTTACCTAATCTGCAAGACCATGAAATTCCAAGCAAACCCTCTGTTTCTTATTTTACTCATGCTTTTATTTTCTTATTCCTGTGAAGGTCCTGTAGGACCCACGGGGCCGCAAGGACCGGCGGACAGGACGGGCAGGATGGAGCGGTAGGACCGCAGGGAACGGCAGGAAAGGATGCTCCTACTTATACTGATTATTATGAGAATTTCGATTCAACCTCCACTATCGACATCAGGAGACGCTGAATGGTCTGTTGACAATCATTCGTGGTTATCTGAAATTGCAACCATAGGCAGTAATATGGCACTTAGCGGTAAAATTGGTAATAATTCAAATTCAGATCTGCAATTAGATGTCAATTTACCAAAGGCGGGAATTTTAACATTTACGGCTTATATCAATAGCGAATATAATGGTGATTTTCTTTTGTGGTACCTGGATAGTGGGGATCCCATTGAGGGTATATCCGGATTTGGAGGACCAATTACATTTTCTTTTGAAATCCCGGCTGGCGTGCATAAAATCGTTTGGCGTTATAAAAAAAATCTATTGATATCCCTGGGCGATGATTTAGCAGGCGTTGATAATATCTTGCTCACTAATTATCAGGAATCAAGCAGGTTGGCAAAACAAACTTTGCCAAATACTGTAAAATTGTGGAGTGAGCATTTGGCTGACGATTCTAAATAATATTTCAGGAGGTATATTATATATTAAACGAGTGAAAGTGACTGAAAAAAATTCTGAATTCAGTTATTAATTGAATTCAGTAAACGGGTCAATTGCTTTTGCTCCATATTAACCAGGTAATTCCCCTTAATCCTGCAACTTGTGTGTTTTTTCAGTAAGGAATTTGATGAAAGAGATAATATTCAATTTATCCCGTGACTAATTAGCTTCTATAATACCTTTTTTCCATAAATAATCGCTTGATTATTAATCTGCGGTGAGGGATATCCGTTGTTTTAATTCAAAATTATTTGATTTATACTTGAAAATAAATATCAAGGAGATGCAACCATGAACCCTATTCAATCATCTTACTACCATAATGCGATATTGAAATATGTTCAGAAATTACCTTCTTGTTTCTATTCGGAATTTATTCCGTCATAAATTTTATTCATTTCTTAATGTACTGGGTCTGATGCTCGGGATCGCGGCCGCCTTTTATATCTCCCTTTACATCCTGGATGAACTGAGTTATGACCGGTTTAATAAAAATATCAACCAGATGTACCGACTGGGAATACATGGTAAAATAGGCGGTCAGGAAATCTTTACGGCCAACACGGCACCGGTCATCGCCTCGGCTTTAACACATGAAATTCCGGAAATCCGGCAATCCGTACGGATTGAAAAATGGGATGACGTAATCGTACGGTACAAGGATCAAGCCTTCACGGATAACAATGTATATATTGTTGATTCTAACTTTTTTAATTTTTTCACCTATCCCCTGATCAAAGGAGATCCGAATACCGTTTTAACAGAGCCAAATTCAATGGTTATGACCGAAAAAACGGCTCGTAAATTTTTCGGGGATGAAGAGGCATTAGGGAAAATGGTAACCGTGGGCAATAGCAACGATTTTGTTTTCAAAGTTACAGGTATCGTGAAAAATCCCCCTTTAAATTCCCATATGAAGTTCAATTACCTGTTATCCATTTCGTCTTATAAATGGATGACGAATGATGAAGACTGGCTGGATAATTACCTGAATACCTATTTCATGGTTTATCCCGG
>CAYNCU010000200.1:0-7979 GCA_964395765.1 uncultured Roseivirgaceae bacterium
GGTAAAACAAGTACATTATCTGCCATTGAAGGGCTTATAAGACCCAATGCCGGCATTATTCTGGTAAATGGAATTGATGTTCTTAAGATGTCTTCAAAAGCTAAAGCCTCCCTTGGAATACAGTTGCAATCAACAAGCTTTCAGCCGGAATTAACGATCACTGAAATTATCCGATTATACTCCGGCTTATACGGAGTTAAGATGAAGAGGGAGGATATTGCAGAATTATTGAGCTCAATTCAATTGCAATCTGAATCTTCTAAAAGATACGGACAGCTCTCCGGAGGCCAGCAGCAAAGACTATCCCTGGCAATCGCCACAATCCATAATCCATTGTTGGTGTTACTTGATGAACCCACTTCCGGACTTGATCCCCAATCCCGTCGTCAATTATGGGATCATATCGGGAAGATCAGGAAATCAGGCAGAAGTATTTTACTGACCACTCATTCCATGGAAGAAGCTCAGTCCGTATGTGATTTCATTTCCATCATCGATCATGGCGACATTATTGCCTCAGGTACACCCCTGGAATTGATCAATCAATATAAAAATCACCCTGACATTATGAATATTTCTCACGGGCAGGTAACGCTTGAGGATGTCTTCATCGGCTTGACCGGAAAAGAAGTAAGAAATTAGAAATTATTTAAAGTTGAAATAAATTATGGATAAGATTAACGCTTTAAATCGGGAAAGTAAAACAGAACTGAAGCACATAAAAATAATGTCCATCACCGGTCTGTTTCAATTCTTCACGATTGCTACAAATGCTCAAGATCAACAGGATATATCTTCAGCAACAATAAATGGTTTACCGTTTGGCATATCATGGGGATTTGAATATGGGTATGAAGGGACAAAAGCCGAAAAATTCATGCCTCGTCTGTACGACATGGGTATACAACTTACCAGGTTGTACCTGTTCTGGCAACAGATAGAACCGACACAAGGTCATTTCAACAGGAGTTCAGCGGATTCGCTGCTTGACCAGTTGGATAGTCCAGATGAAGCATTAAGTGCTGTTTGGTCTTCCTCCACCCGGGCGAGCCGGATTTCAACGCCGACACTTCTTCCATCACCGGCGAAACTGACGGATCAATATTCAATGGCTGGGCCCGTAAAACATGCCGAAGCCGAAGATATTTTCGGTATTCCGGCGCGCTCACATATTTCCAGTAGAAAATTATTGACTGATCTCTCTTCGACGCCGGTTTATATTGAATGTAAAAACTAAAAGGATTAATAAAATTATGAAAATCATTGAATCTTCAATTCCGCAATCATTAATCTCCCTGATTCAGGCAGATTTTAAAGTGCAATGGAGACAACGAAAATCGCCTGTCATGGCCACCTTGCTGGCTGTTGTTTTGCTTGTTACCTGGAAAAGCTTTGCCACTATGATCAATGGGCCACAGATACTGCTTGCTTCTTGCATTGCCATTGTAATTATGGGTATGGGCCTGCTGGGCTATCCGAACCTGGTTGCCCGCGACAGGGAAAAAGGTATTTTCCAACGCCTGAGAGTTACTCCTGCTCCTACGTGGACAATCATGTTAAGCAGAATCCTTATACAATGCCTTGTGATTTCCATTATGGCCGGAGTTGTTCTATCAGTGGCCTATTTTTATAATAAAATCGCCCTGGATGTGAAAGGTTATTTTTTAACCGTGTTGGCGACGATTCTTTGCGGAACCGTATTTTTAGGTCTTGGGCAAACTATTGTGGGATTTATCAAATCCAGTGACCTGGTTAATTCAACCGGACGTTTCATCTATTTCCCGCTTGTATTTGGCGGAGCGCTTGCTGAACTCGGCATCCTGGGTAAAATTACCCGGGAAATTATTGACTGGTCCCCCTATGGAACTGTACTCAAGGTACTTACAGGCGCGATGAATATTTCGGCCTGGAATATGAATTGTTCAATTGCCTTACTGGTAACTATCCTCTATGCAATATTTTTTGCTATTATTGGAATTAAATGGTTTAAATGGACTAATTAGCCAATGGAAGAAAATACTCAAAATCCTGTTCCTCCCGTCTATGACCTCATGATCTCGATCCGGAAATTTACCCGGTCGTCCCTGATGCTTCAGCATGCCATTGCCGAAAAACTGAAATTAAATGTAACCGATGCCGAGTGCCTCGACTTCCTCTCGGATATGGGGCCAGCCACCGCCGGAGACCTTGCAAAGGTAACCCGCTTAACCACCGGCGCCATTACGAATGCCATCGACCGGTTGGAAAAGGCGGGCTACGTAAAGAGAGATCATGATCCCAAAGACCGCAGGAAAGTAATCGTAAAGCTGGTATCGAAGAAAAAAAATAAAGCCGGGGAGAATTATGAATTACTGGCCCATGATATCTATAATCATCTGACTTCCCATAACCATGACGAACTTAAATTACTGAAAGCACATACCGATGCGTTAACCACAATTTATCAGGAAAACATTCTGAAGATCGCTGTTAACTGAAAATTTAACGGTAATATCCAATAATAATCCGGATATTAATTGCGTTACCGGATCGGGTTCCGGTTATTATGAAAACATTGATTCCGGCTATATTTTTTGTTATAGTTTTACATCCGGCTCATTCACAGGAACTGGCTGAAAACACGGTTTATGTGGAAGCAGGCGGCGCCGGCTTATTAGGTTCTCTGAATTATGAACATTTGTTCAAGCTGAAAAACCCGGATCAGGCCCTCGCACTTCGTGGCGGGGTTACCTATATAAATTTCCTCGATCATGGTTATGAGCTGATCTATGGAATTCCCCTGGGCGTATCAATTCTGCTGCAGGGTAAAAAAATATGTTTCGAAACCGGGGCTTCCTATTCAGCTATGATTGTTAAGACATGGGGACCTCCGGAATTTCCTGATGATTACCGAAAATCGCTGGATAATATTTTTGCCTTAAGAATGGGTATTCGAAAGCAACCTCTTCATCATGGAATTTTCTGGAATATACTAATACAACCCACCTGGAGTTATTCAAAGTATCTTGTTAAACCTGATAATGCCGATGTCATTGAAATCGATTACGAATATATTACATGGCTAAGTCTGGGCATCGGATATTCATTTTAAATTATATTCAGATTTAAATTTTTTTCTTCTTTAACTCTTGCACAATCCGTATATTGCTTCAACATCATTGTAAGATCAATGCATTAGTGTATAACATTTATCACCTGTAATTCAAAGCTTATGAAAATCAGATATTTAATCTTTCTCCTGTTTATAACCGGTGGCGCTATGGCACAGAAATTTGAAGGACTTGCCAAAACACCGCCGATGGGCTGGAACTCCTGGAACAAGTTCGGCTGTGATGTGAACGAAGATATGATCAAGCAAATGGCGGATGCCATGGTAAGTTCCGGAATGAAGGATGCCGGTTACCAGTACATTGTCATTGATGACTGCTGGCAGGTTGACCGGGATAAAAACGGTAATATAATTCCTGATCCCCAGCGATTCAAATCCGGCATGAAAGCCCTTGCCGATTATGTTCATTCCAAGGGACTGAAATTCGGCGTTTATTCCGACGCCGGTACCAATACGTGCCAGGGGCGCCCGGGCGGCAGGGGACATGAATACCAGGATGCCCTGATGTATGCGAGCTGGGGAGTCGATTACCTGAAATATGACTGGTGCAATACGGGCAAGCAGGATGCTGAAGCATCATATTCCACCATGAGAGATGCACTGCATGCAGCAGGAAGACCTATCGTATTCAGTTTATGCGAGTGGGGCAGTCATGAACCCTGGAAGTGGGCCGGGGATGTCGGAAATTTATGGCGTACGACCGGCGATATCCAGGATTGTTTCGACTGTACTGTCGGTTGGGGTGGAAACGGCGTTGTTCAGATCATCGATCAGAATGGAAAACTTGCCCGCTATGCCGGACCCGGGCACTGGAACGATCCGGATATGCTGGAAGTAGGGAACGGTGGAATGTCCTTTATCGAAGACCGCGCCCATTTTACCATGTGGTGCATGATGGCCGCACCTCTGATGGCCGGGAATGACTTAAGGTCCATGTCGGCGCAGACCAAGCAAATTCTTGAAAATAAGGAGGTGATTGCCCTCGACCAGGATCCGAAAGGAGTGCAGGGTAACCGGGCGATGACTATTAATGACCTTGAAATATGGGTGAAACCGCTGGATAATAATGAATTTGCCGTTTGCCTACTGAATCGGTCCGATTCGCCGAAAGACCTTGATTTCCAATGGAACAAATATTATTTCGGCCCGCTGCATTTCGATACACCGTGGAAACTTCGGGATCTCTGGCAGCATAAAGAGGCAGGAACTACGGCTGATAACCTGAAGATCACCCTTCAGCCTCATGACGTTGCCGTTTACAGGTTGACGAAATAATGACAGTGATCTTTTCGTAAAGTAATTCATTCATTTACCGTTCGTTTTTAGTTCCTGAGATTTTTCGGAATTAAAGGATGGAATTCGAACGACAGTGAGACCCCGATGACAGCGGGGGATAGGAAGCATGGACGGTAAGAGGTTTCCCCAATGAATTAAATGGCTAATTCCGGTCCACCGGTTATCTGGTCCAACCGGTTTACCGAGCTACCTCTCTACCAATACCCGTGAAGTTGTATAAGGTTTATTAGTTGGAATGAAGAAAAAAATACTCATCATAAAAAATAAAACCTCTGAAGGACCGGGATTGCTTGAAAAAGTGATCCGAGAGAAAGAGATCCCTTTCGAAATTATTGACCTGGAAATGCGACAATCACTTCCGCAGGGTTTAAACGGGATAGGTGCTGTGGTTATTCTCGGCGGACCTGATTCCGCGAATGATCAAAATGAAAAAATGAAAACAGAAATTTCATTTATCCGGGAAGCCCTCGCGAAACATATTCCATACCTGGGGATATGTCTCGGCATGCAGACGCTTGTAAAAGCAGCCGGGGGTAAAGTTGTCAGGAACCCGGTTAAGGAAACAGGATTCCGGGACCCGGAAAATGAATTTTTCAGGGTATTTTTAACGGACGATGGTAAAAATGACCCTCTGTTTGTTTCCCTGAATGATAACCTGCCGGTGTTTCACCTGCACGGGGAAACGGTTGAACTTCCGGAAAGAATGAAACTGCTAGCCGAAGGAAAATTCTGTAAATACCAGGTTGTTAAGGCAGGGGAGAAGGCCTATGGAATTCAATGTCATTTTGAACTGACTCCGGAAATGTTTGCTGAATGGATCCATACCGATCCCGATCTGTTGCTTCTTGATTCAATGCAATTGCAAAAAGATTTTGCTTTCCTGAAAGATGAATACCTAAAAACCGGTGAAATTTTAATTTCTAATTTTATGAAGATTGCAGGCTATTAATCAATTTTCAACTTTCAATTTCCAATTTTCAATTTTCAATATTCGTTGTCTTGATTCACAGACGAGCTTATTGCCGGGTTTCTTTATCACTCGACTTAAATCTGTTTTAACGACAGAGAATGCAAGGCAACCGGAGAGATAAAAATATCGCTTATTGATCACCGGATTTTATGGTCTCTGATCTAAGACCTCCGGCTTCTTAAATAAAACAGATTAAAGTTCTTTACTATTTCCTGTTTTGTTTATCTTAATGCAAGAAATTACAACTCGTCAAAACATGAAATATTTTTTAACTCTTCTACTTTTATCCATAGGCGGAAACCTGTTCGGTCAGATAAATGAAATCACCGACCCGGAGATTACCCATGTCAACACCGAAAAACCCCACTGTACCCTCATGCCTTATTCCGATCAGGCCAGTTCGTTTATTGCCAATTATTCATTAAGTCCGTGGTATATGAGCCTGGATGGTAAATGGAAATTCAACTGGGTGCCGAAACCGGCTGACAGACCCACCGATTTTTATAAGCCTGAATTCAATGTAAAGGATTGGGCCAGTATTGATGTTCCTTCCGACTGGCAAATGGAAGGGTATGATTACCCCATTTATGTGAATATCCGCTATCCCTGGAATGTTCCTTATCCGCAGGTGCCCATGGATTATAATCCGGTTGGGTCATACCGAAGAGATTTTCTTTTACCCGGAAACTGGAACGGAAGGGAGATCATCCTTCATTTTGGCGGAGTTAATTCAGCCTATTATGTTTGGATTAATGGGCAATACGTCGGATACAGTGAGGATACAAAAACACCTTCCGAGTATGATGTCACCCGTTATCTTAAGCCGGGAGATAATATGATTGCTGTTCAAGTATTCCGCTGGTGTTCCGGCAGCTATCTCGAGGACCAGGATTTTTTCCGCCTAAGTGGGATAGAAAGGGAAGTATATTTATACGCCGTTCCGAAAGTTAATGTCTACGACTATTTTATCAGGGCCGGCCTGGATAACGATTACAGGCATGGGGAATTATCTGTTGATTTCACGATAAGAAATTATGACCCCGTACCCACGGATACCAGCCAGGTAGAAATATCACTGTTGGACCAGGCCTATAATCCTATTCTGAAAACCTATATTCAGAAAGTTGCTTTAAAGGGTAATGAGGAGAAAACCTTTACGATGTCGGCTAAAGTGCCGGATCCCCGGCGATGGACGGCTGAAACCCCGAATCTTTATTTTGTTTCCATTGTGATGAGATCTTCCGGAGGTGAAGTCACCGAATACCTCGGTTCCCATATCGGTTTCCGGAAAGTGGAAATTAAAGATGGCCTGCTGCTGGTAAACGGAAAAGCAATTAAAATAAAGGGGGTTAACAGGCACGAACATGACCCGGTTACAGGTCATGTGATATCAAGGGAATTGATGGTTAAGGATATTCTTCTGATGAAAAGCCTGAATATCAATGCGGTCAGAACCTGTCATTACCCGGATAATCCCATATGGTATGATCTGTGCGACAAATACGGAATTTACCTGGTCGATGAAGCCAATATAGAATCCCACGGCATGGGGTATGATTCGGCGACCACCCTTGCCAATAAGCCTCAATGGCGCGAGGCTCACATGTACAGGACACAACGTATGGTAGAAAGGGATAAAAATCATCCATCCATCATTATCTGGTCATTGGGGAATGAGGCGGGAAACGGGAGTAATTTCAAGGCCACTTATGCCTGGATCAAAGGCAGGGATACGACAAGACCGGTACAATATGAAAGAGCGGAGCTGGAAAACAATACGGATATTTTTTGCCCGATGTATGCACGAATCGGCCGGATAGAGCAATATGCTCAAACACATTCCGACCGTCCGCTTATTATGTGTGAATATGCGCATGCCATGGGAAATAGCGAGGGAGACCTGAAGGATTATTGGGATACGATCTGGAAATATAAAAATCTCCAGGGCGGGTTTATCTGGGACTGGGTAGACCAGGGAATTCAACAAAAGGATTCGGCAGGGCAATTATATTACGCTTACGGTGGTGATTTCGGGCCTCCCGATGTTCCGTCGGACGGAAATTTTTGTATCAACGGACTTGTGCAGCCAGACCGGCGGATCAACCCGCATGCCAATGAAGTGCGGAAAGTTTACCAGTATATTAATACCGTCGCCGTCGATGCATCATCCGGTAAATTTGAAATAGAGAATCGCTATGATTTTACCTCGCTTGATGTTTTTCAATTGAACTGGAACATTACCGCCGAGGGGGAAGTGGTAAAATCAGGGACAATGAACTTGCCGGATATTGGCCCGGGAAATGATACGACCGTAACACTGGATTATGGAGCGGTTTTCGATAATAAAAAGAAAGAATACTTTGTTAATATCGCCTATGTTCCCAAACGAAATTTTTACCAGTTTCAAGCCGGCAAAACGGTAGCTTATGAGCAATTCGACCTTTCAAAACCCATGATGCTTCCTGATTTTTCAAAAGCCGGAATGGCCGGGCTCAAAGTTGAAAAAAAAGGCGAAAATGTTTCTGTTGCTAACGGTAAAATGAAATTAACCTTCAGCCGTAAATCAGGATTGCTTACTTCATTGAACTTTAACGGAACTGAATA
>CAYNCU010000201.1:0-7960 GCA_964395765.1 uncultured Roseivirgaceae bacterium
GTGCCTGCGCTGCCTGAAGTTTCGGTTAATTATGTGGATCCAATCGAAGGGGATGCCGCTGATTCTCCGTTACAAATAAATTTCAGCCTGTCCTCTCCCTCTTCCCAAACTGTGACCTTTTCCTATTCTACGAAAGATTCAACGGCTAAGGCAGGTAAAGACTACGTTGAAGTTAAGAATTCCTTCGTGGAATTCAGCCCGGGTGAAACGATCAAAACTGTATCACTTCAGATCATTGGTGACACGATCATGGAATTCACCGAACAATTCTATATCATTATTTCCGATCTGAATAATGCAACCGCTGCCAATACGATATTTATCATTAACATCAAGGATAATGATGTGATGAATACGGTAATGAAGGAAGATGGATTTGATGTACCCTCCAACTACCCGGGAATACAATTGAAATGGTCGGATGAATTTAATGGCACTGCCTTGAACCAGTCCGACTGGAATTATGAACTTGGCGGAGGAGGATGGGGAAATAATGAAAGTGAAGTATATACTAATAATACAGCCAATGTATATATAGCCGATGGCAAACTGGTAATAAAGGCAATTAATACCGGTGGAGGTTATACCTCAGGCCGATTGACTACCCAGGGCAAAGAGCAATTTCAATATGGCCTGATCAATATCAGGGCCAGGTTGCCTGAAGGCCAGGGACTCTGGCCTGCCCTGTGGATGCTGGGATCGGACATTTCCAGTGTAAACTGGCCGGCCTGCGGAGAGGTTGACATAATGGAACTGATCGGTAATCAGCCGGGTACCGTTTATGGAACGGCCCACTGGGATAATGGCGGTCACCAATCGAAAGGCAGCAATTACTCGGTCAACGCTAATTCACCTTTCTCTGATGAATACCATATATTCAGCCTTTTGTGGGAACCGGGCCATATGGTATGGTATGTTGATTTTCATAAATATTTTGAGATCAAAAAATCGGATACCGGGAATGCCTGGCCATTCGACGCGCCTTTCTTTTTCATATTCAATGTTGCTGTTGGGGGAAACTGGCCTGGCTCCCCGGATGAATCCACAATTTTTCCCCAAAGCATGAGTGTGGATTATATCCGGGTATATGAAAGTAATTAATTTTTACTATCTTTCCACAGAAATTCCTGCTGGGCAACAACAAATACCATTCTACTATTAATCGCTAAAACCGATGCCACGAACTGCCAAAAAAGCTGCGCCAAAAATCCGAGTTGAGGATGATAGAACCGGGATAGAAAACGAAACGCTAAAACGCGCATTCCTGGACAATCTCTTTTATATTCAGGGAAAGTACCCGGAAGTCGCCTCTAAAAATGATTATTATATGGCCCTGGCGTATACGGTCAGGGACCGTCTCCTTCACCGCTGGCTGAATGCCCAGGAACAGTATCGTGAAAAAAATGTAAAAACCATCGGCTACCTTTCCGCAGAATTCCTGATGGGTCCCCATCTCGGCAATAACCTGGTTAACCTGGGCCTATATGATAAGGTAAAAGAGGCAATCAAAGAATTAGGATTGGATCTGAAAGACCTGATCGACCAGGAGGAAGAACCCGGTCTGGGAAACGGAGGCCTGGGGAGGTTGGCAGCCTGTTTTCTGGATTCCATGGCTACCCTTGATCTTCCGGCGATCGGCTACGGAATTCGTTATGAATTCGGAATATTTGACCAGGAAATTCATGACGGCTGGCAAATTGAAATTACGGACAAATGGCTGCGTTACGGTAATCCCTGGGAGATCCCCCGTATCGAAAATTCCGTAATCGTCAATTATGGCGGTTATACAAAAGCCGGTTACGACGATAAGGGGAAATACAGGGTAGAATGGATACCCGCTCAAAAGGTGAAGGGGGTTCCCTATGATACTCCGGTGCTGGGTTATGATACCAATACGGCCGCTACCCTCCGCCTGTGGAAAGCGGAGGCTTGTGAATCTTTCGACTTTCAGACTTTTAACCGCGGCGATTATTTCGGGGCGGTTGATGAGAAAATTGTATCTGAAAATATTTCAAAGGTTCTTTACCCTAACGATGAACAGATCCAGGGTAAACAACTGCGCCTTGAACAACAATACTTCTTTGTTTCCTGCTCGTTACAGGATGTCATTAAAATGCATCTCGACCGTGGCAATAAACTCGACAATCTGCACGAGAAATTTGCCCTTCAACTGAATGACACACATCCTTCGATTAGCATTGCAGAAATGATGCGGTTGTTGGTCGATGTTCATTACCTTCCCTGGGAAAAAGCATGGAAAATCACTCAAAAAACTTTCGGCTACACCAACCATACCCTGTTGCCTGAAGCGCTGGAAAAATGGCCTATCGGACTTTTTGCCCATCTTCTGCCACGCTTGCTGGAAATTATACTTGAAATCAATGCACGATTCCTGAGTGAGGTAAGTAAAAAATTTCCAGGCGATGAAGGTAAGATTGCAAGGATGTCCCTGATCGATGAGTCCGGGGATAAATATGTCAGGATGGCTCACCTTGCCTGTGTAGGAAGTCACGCAATCAATGGTGTGGCTGCCTTACATTCCGAATTATTGATTAAAGACATATTACATGATTTCCATGATCTTTGGCCTGAAAAATTCTCCAATAAAACCAACGGGATCACTCCGCGCCGGTGGGTGGTTCTCAATAATCCTGAATTAACGGCTCTCATCACCAATCATATCGGTTCCGGCTGGATAAAAAATCTTAATGAATTAAAGAAAATTGAAAAGTTTGCAAAGGATAAGGAGTTCAGACAGGCCTGGAACAGGTGCAAAAAAGATGTTAAAACTAAACTGGCCGAATATATAAGGAATAACCTGGATATAAAAGTCAATATCGATTCCCTTTTCGACATCCAGGTTAAAAGGATCCATGAATATAAAAGACAGCATCTGAACATTCTTCATGTGATAACACTATACAACCGGATCAAGGATAATCCGGGAATCGGCATCACTCCGCGGACGTTTATATTCGGAGGAAAGGCGGCACCGGGATATTATATGGCCAAACTCATGATTAAACTCATTAACTCGGTTAAGGATATTGTGAATAATGATCCCGATATTAAAGATTTGCTGAAGGTCGTATTCCTTCCCGATTACAATGTAACGAACAGTCAGCGCGTATACCCTGCTGCGGATCTTTCGGAACAGATTTCAACGGCAGGAAAAGAAGCTTCCGGAACGGGATGTATGAAATTCTCTATGAACGGTGCCTTAACGATTGGTACACTTGACGGAGCTAATATCGAAATCCGGGATGAAGTGGGGGCTGAAAACTTTTTCCTGTTCGGCCTGACAGCAGAGGAAGTCAATGAGAAAAAAATGCAAGGATATAATCCATATGATCTATACCAGTCCAACCCGGAATTAAAACGCTGCCTGGATATGATGGCAACCGGTTATTTTTCCAGGAAAGATACGGGACTGTTCAAGCCCATGGTGGATTCGCTGTTATATCACGACGATTACATGCTGCTTGCCGACTACCCGTCGTATATCGACTGCCAGGATAAGGTGGGCAGGGCCTACCAGGATAAGGAAACATGGACTAAAATGTCGATTATTAATGTAGCGAGAATTGGAAAGTTTTCCAGTGATCGCACGATTCGGGAATACAGCCGTGATATCTGGCATGTCGACCAGGTACCGATAAAAGTGGCTACTTATAACCCGGTGACCCAGACGAATATTAAACTTTCCCTTTGATCCGCAAGCTTGAATCGAATATATCTTAAGGTCCTCCAATTCCTGCCGGTTTTTCCTTTCACCATATATTTCGGTAGATTTGATTCAATAAAACACGTGTTGCGGAGACAAAATTATTAAAGGTGAAAAGAAGAGTTTTTATCAGAAATTTAGCGGGTTTATCGGCTATGGGAATGCTACCCAACCTTCCAATTAAACAAGCCCTTGCTGAAAATAAAATTGTTGCTAAGCGGGTGATTATCCGTTCGGAGTGGTCGATGGATTCATTCGGGGCCAGAACCTATCTTCCAGCCGCATATAAATTGGTCCAACGAAATATTCCTTTTGCCGACATATACTTCTGGCCTTATGTTGACGATGAAACGGTCTTGAATAAAATCAAGTTAAATATCACTAAATTAAATCTTCTGAAAGGAAATCTCGGGGAACAGGGTTCCAATGATAATGAAGTGTTGATCAACACACTCAAAACGGCAGATCTCGTGCTCCATTTTGGAGGCACCCTGCCTGTATCAGGCATTCCATCCGATCCATCCAATCTTCCTGTTTCGGGAAATCTTTTTGATTTTTGCTTTCAAAACAAAATTAAATACGCCTTCCATAGCCTTAAAATTTCTTCCGGTTTTCAATTCAGTGAGCCTTTGCTGAAGGACCTCAATAATTCGGTCGTCGTTTTATCCAGTTATATAACAGATAATAAAGCCTTGGAAGGAAAGGGTCTGACCGCCAGGAATATTGAATCCGGCCCCGATGCTGCTTTTTACTTTGATCTGACCGAGGAAAATAAAGCTAACCGGTATTTGAGTAATAATAACCTGGCAGGCAAACAATTTCTGTTCCTTAGCCTGAGGTATAATGATTCGGTGACGGGAGACCTTACGCTCGATAAACATATTGATAAATTCATCCAGACAACGGAATCCTGGGTTAACGATACGGGCAACCCGGTCCTTGTATTTCCCGGGAACAAGGAAGATGAGGAATACCTTAATAATAAGCTGATCAAGCCGTTATCGGAAAATGTAAAAGATAAGGTGTTGCTTTTTACCGATGAACCTGACCCATCTATCCTCTATTCCATTATCGCCAAAGCCCGCCTGTGTCTTGGAAATGACCCCTATCCTGCCATGTTTGCCGTCAGTTCAAGAGTGCCTGTAATTTTTATCAGGACGCACCCGGATGACAGATCGTACCAAATATTTGACGCTCTTTCCATGGATGACCATATTATTGATTTTAATGCTGCCTTGCCTTCGGACCTGATGAATGTCATCTATTCCTTACATAAAAATTATGTCGGGTCTCTCGTTGAATGCGATAAGTTTGCCAAAGAATTACCTCAGCTGGAAAAGAAATCTTTCAAATCCATCGATAAGTCCCTGGGCATAGAAGAGAACAACAGAACCGCACCTAAAGAAAAAAAGTCCAAACGCCCTAGGGAATAATAATTTATTCCGGCCTGGGAATCCAATTAGCCTATAGTTTAAAGTTTCATAGCTGATCAGGGATTCTATGATTTTTATCATTTCTTAATTGCCTGTCAACCTGTAGTTTGGTCTAAAATTGAGGCCCGTTCCGGTATGAAAACTGAAACCATATTAAATACCGAACTTAAAAAAAATGTATTTAACGAAGATATCCGGCTTAAATCCCTGATGGAAATTCTTCATGCGGCTTCAATTATCAATAACCTTCATTTGAAGTACCTGAAACCTTTCAACCTGTCTGTTCAGCAATATACTATCCTGAGAATCCTGAGAGTTTCATACCCGGGCTCACTTACCATACAGTCCATAAAGGAACAAATGGTAGACCGCACTCCGAACACAACCCGCATGGTGGATAAACTGCTTAGCCAAAAACTCGTTACCCGCGTCAGGTCAGCCAAGGACAGGCGGAAAGTTTTTGTTAAGCTAACGATCAGTGGAATGGAAATCATGGCAAAAATCGACATTGCGCTTAAGGATTTCTATAAAATAACCAACCCCCTGTCCGCCTCAGAGTCAACCCAGCTTTCCTTACTTTTAGGTAAACTCGGGTTTTGATATCTTAACTGTCAGCAGATCACAGTTGAAAGGATCGGCAATTCCGGAAAATTAAGCCATGGCCCATTCCCTCTACCCTTTCCTTTAGGGCGTTAAACCTTATCATTTTTCATATAAAATATTGAATATCAAATATTTACAATTTTTTTTAAATTTATAACCTATTATTCCTATGGATTAAGAGTATTTTAATTATATTTGATGTCCGAATTAATAAAATTCAGGTTAAATAATTCAATTAATAACTATTAACTACAAAAAAATATGTCACTTCGATTAGGAGATCAGGCGCCGGATTTTACGGCCGAAACAACAGAAGGAACCATTAAATTTCATGAATGGTTAGGTAACAGCTGGGGAGTCCTCTTTTCTCACCCGGCAGATTATACCCCGGTATGTACAACGGAACTGGGAAGAACTGCCCAGTTGAAAAGTGAATTTGAAAAAAGGAACGTAAAAGTGCTGGCAATCAGCGTGGATCCCCTGGACAGTCATAAGAGTTGGATAAATGACATCAATGAAACACAGAACACCAAGGTGAATTTCCCGATCATTGCCGATCCGGAAAAAAAAGTAGCCACCTTGTATGACATGATCCACCCTAATGCCAGTGAAAAAACCACTGTCCGTTCGGTATTTATCATCGGCCCGGATAAAAAAATAAAACTTACACTTACCTACCCGGCATCTACGGGAAGGAATTTCACTGAAATTCTTCGTGTCATAGACTCCCTTCAACTTACTGCTAATTACAGTGTTGCCACCCCGGTGGACTGGAAACATGGCGAAGAAGTAATCATTTCCCCCTCGATCAGCAATGAAGAAGCCACTAAAAAATTCCCTAAAGGTTATAAAATAATCAAACCCTATCTCAGGAAAACGCCACAGCCCAATTTATAAAGGATACAGGCAAGAAATTTTAATATTACCTGGTAATAAAAGGCTTTCTGTTTTACGGAAGGCCTTTTTATTTCCGTCAGGCAAGGGATCGAATAATATTGAAAGGGCCGGCTGACAGAAAGTCAAGATAGAGGGCATATCTCTATTGATGGCCAATGAGCCCACCAGGCCCATAAACAGCATTTCCGATCCTCGAAATTCCGCTTATAACATCATGGTTATGTAGCCGCCTGTCGGACCTGCAACCCTCGCTTAATGACCAAACAGGTTTCCACAATCCTATATCTAAATACATGGGTTTTATGTAAAATGCTAACAATCAATAATTTATGGTTTTTGGTCGTTTTTTAAAGGAATTAGTGGTTCAAATTAAACTCTCCTTCTGACCATTATCATATCCCCTCCTGATTACTGTCATAAGGGCCGGGTGGCAGGGCTTATATATTTGTCATGTAAAATATTAACATGAATGAATATAGGAACGTTAACTGTTTACATGACGATTTGAGTGTTAAGGTTCGTTAAATGAAAACCCAAATAAAGTGCAATGAATAATTTTAAAGATTAAAAGATTCAAATTATGAAAACCAAACATGAAATAGTAACAAGTAAGATTCTCGCTGCTTTCGTACTTCTGCTGGCATTTCCGTTTCTATCATCCCCGGTACATGCACAGGAGGTATTTCAGGTAGATCCTTCGTCAAAGATTGCTATTGACGGGACCTCCACCCTGCACGACTGGACTTCCGATGTAACACAATTTTCGGGTCAGGCTTTAATTAAAAAGGATCAGAACAATCTGGAAAGCCTGAACAAGCTTAGCCTGAATATACCTGTGACATCTATTAAAGGCGATCACAACGGAATGGACAGTAAAACCTATGATGCCCTTAAAAAGGACCAATATCCTGAGATAAAATTTTCTCTGGACAAAGTTGAAAAAATAAACCCTACGACAGTTACCGCTTCCGGTGAACTTTCCATTGCCGGTGTTACCAGGAGCATTGCCCTGCAAGCCAATTACAAGGAACTGCCGGGAAATAAAATCTCCTTCTCGGGGGAAAAGAGCATAAAAATGACGGACTACAATGTAACTCCGCCGACTGCATTGATGGGTGCCATTAAATCGGGTGATGACATTACCATAAAATTTGATGTAGCCTTTGTAAGAAGCAATAACTTATCCTATAAATAAAACAAAAGGTATTTAATCAAAACAAAATCTAAAATTCTATACCAATGAAAAATTTATCAAACATAATCAAAGTCTTTTTTGCAATGTTTGCCGTATTAACTTACGGAA
>CAYNCU010000202.1:0-7843 GCA_964395765.1 uncultured Roseivirgaceae bacterium
TCAAAATATCTTTTTTGTGATGAGCCGAATTCGGGGCTCGATCCGCAAACCTCCATCCGTATTGACCTTTTAATTCGCGAGATCACCGAAGAATACGGCATCACCACCATCGTGGTAACGCATGACATGAATTCGGTTATGCAAATCGGCGAACATGTTATTTTCATGTATAAGGGGAAAAAACTCTGGCAGGGAAGTAACAAGGACATCCTCAATACTGAAGTCAGGGAATTGCAGGATTTTATTTATGCCAACAGCCTGGTTGCCGCTGTAAAGGAAATGAAGGACCTGAATTTATGATTTTTATTTTCTTGCCATTGACAGGATAGGAATACTAATATTATTTTCCGGGACATATAGGTTGTTGACGATTTAGACTTAGCCATTCGAACTATAAAATCGTACCTCTTCAAAAACAGTAATTAGCCTCCTCGAATCCCTTTCATGATGGAAAGTAGTTTCTCCTGATTCAAACGATAACATTTGTCATTGAAATCTGAATATTCACCCAATAGGCAGAATTAGCTCAATAGAAATATCAAGGTCACTGAACGCAGTACACTCTGTCCCCTCCTGACCTTGCTCCGCCGTAGCGGCTCCGCAAAGGTGAGGAAGAGAAGTTTAGAGTTGTGTATATTTATTTCACCTTATTTCCACTGTTAAAATAGGGCAGTCACCTGCATCCGTCCGGTATGAATAATTTTCAAGTCGCCGGATTTCCTGCCTTCATAAACAATATTCATCTGCAGGCCGTTAATCAGGTTCTGCTGCCAGTTAAGGGACCAAATCGCGTTATTACCCGGCTGCAGGCCGTTGAGCAATTCATAACCGGCAGGTGAATTTTGCTCTCCGTTGAAATTGATTCTTGACAGACTGAAGCGGCATTCGATAGCCCTGCTGTCGGCTTTTGAAACCCTGAAGATTATACCGCCATCATTAATCCTGGAACTTTCGGCTTCACTTTCGGAACCAGTGCTCACTTTAGTGGTTCGCGTAAAATTTAGCGTGACCCGGTAGAAATTCGTCGGCTGCCACGAAATGCTGGTATTCACCTGGTCGGAGGATATGGAATAATTCCTGCCTGTCAGGTAATCAGAGCCATTGATATTCTGTCCCCTGTCTGCTCCGATCAATGCTGAATATTGGTTGTCGAAATTAAATCGGGTATTGAGGATAATATCGCGGGTGCTTCTTCCTTCAAAGCCTTGAGTGAAAAGATTTTTGCTGTTGGAAATATCATACGTCATATCCATCCCAAAACCGGGATTTTTCCGGTTGAAATAAAGTGTATTCCGCAGTCGTCCATGCTGAGCAAGAATGGAAGGGTCAAAGGTATGTACCGAATTATCCAGGATATGGGACATGAATCCGAAAGAAGAATTTTTCTGGTCGGCATTGACGGTCAGCGCATTTGAAAACCGGGATAGAAATTTCAACAATCCGGAATGCCCCCTCCACCGGTCGGGAAGATCAGTCGTCAGCCGGTAGTTCAGCATGTTCTCATAAGCCAGAATATAATCATCAGTAGGGATGAAAATCTTAATATAATTTCTTTCGTCGTCATTCATGGCAGGGTAAAATTCATTGAGTTGCTTTATGCCGTCACCGTTGTCATCCCTCCAGGTATGGGTTCCCTGACCGTCAGGGACCTGGATGTAGGTATATTCCCTTTTCAATTCGCGGCCACTTCCGATCGAATACTCAAGCTGGGAGCGGATAAGGTTTTTAAATATGGGCTGGTCCCAGGTTAATTTACCATTCAGCGACTTGTCCCCTGCCTCATTACCCGAAACATTATTTAATTTCCGGTAGTATAAGCCAATGCCTATTTTGCCCTTCCTGGCATTTCCATGATCTATATTAAAGCCGAATGTGCGCGAAAGATCATTGTCGACAATCTCTCCCAGTATGGGGATTCTGTCTTTTCTGATGCTGTATTGCACGTTGAATTTTGTTTTCAGGGAATCGCTGTTTTTAATGAAAAACAAGTGTTCATCATAATTCATATTGGAACCGGTAATGGAATCATTGAGTGTATTGAAAATGATATTCCGGTCGGAAGTATATTGATATCCCGGCATAAAATATCCCAATCGGTATTGTGTACGGATATTGTAACGAAGCCAGTTGGAACGGCTGAAAGACATATTGTTATTCATCAGGTAAAAATTACCGGAAATATTCAACCGGGCGAGATCGACAGACCCATCCACTTTATTCTGCCAGCCGTCAAAGAAATTTTCTTTTACCCTTCTCGATACCTGGTGATCGAGGTATCCATGTTTCCCGTGAATGCCGTTCCTTACGGTGAAAGTCAGATCGGGGGTAAATGTTGAATCAACCGATGGATCAAAACTCCAGTCCCTGTCGTATTCCACCGGCCTGTACCGGTCGATAGGACTGAAATGCCGGCCGCTGTATTCCATGTCGATATTGCCGTTATAAAAAAGGGATTGATTGGCGTTTATAGGTCGGTTTTCGGAAAACACGCCTACGCGGAAAGCGTTTCCCGAAATATTTCCGGTATGAGGCGAATACAAATTATGATCATATCCTGATGCCGCCAATTCACCTTTGATATTTTCATATTTTGTAAGACTATACGTCGCTGCGATATCCATCATCTGTTTTTTTTCCGGTAAAGGAACACTCCGCAAAGGTTCATACTCACCTTGCGGCGACCCACCCTCCGGGAATACCCAGTCATAAACAGATATCCCCGATGACAGGATCCGCTGCCTGTAATTTCCCCGCCCGGCCCCTTTATCCATAAAAGTTACCTGGTACACAGCGCTGTCCGGATCGGTGGAATATACGTATATCGAAATCCGTTTCCCCTCCGCATCAAGGGTATCTTTCATTTTGTATAATACCTTCCCGGGATCATAACCCACCGAATCGCCGCCCGGGATTAAGCCGTAATTATCAATGGATTGAATTCCCGCCAATAACGTTTTCTGGTTGTCTGAAATCGGCAGGTTGAATGACTGTCCGGGGTCATCCTTCTCCTCATAATAATTCAGGTGCAACTGTAATTTCCCGATATTCTGATCGTGTTGTATGGAAACAAGGGATCTCCCGTAGCTTTCATCATTATACTGGAAGTCGACGACAATCCGGGAATACTTCGTGATGAGGACGGAAGCGGTAAAGGTAATTTCCGCAGTATTATAATCGATAATATAATCATTGTTAAAACCTCTCTGGAGCAATTGACCGTCAAGATAAACTTTTTCAGAATTGGCCAGTATAATCATGAATTTTTCATGCCCCGGCCCGTAAATCCTGTAAGGGCCCATGACGCCGTCAATCGGCTCTATCGTATAACTCGCAAACCTTCCCTTGGATTCCGATACGGCAATGGAAGACTCCGCATTTCCCGATTTCCAGGTTTTATAATCAGTTTTAAACCGGGCTCCCATGACATTCCGCTGGTACTGTAAAAAATAGGATCCATCTCCTTTCAGCATCATATCACCACCCAGCAATGAAAAATTTTTATTATATAATTCGATATATACGTTATCGAAATCCTGGACCAGGACCGTATTCCCCTCCGGCTGGTAAGGAATATTCTGGTCCGTAATGGAAGCCCTGACATTCAATGAAGGAGACAGCTTTCCGTCCATCTGGAGGTTTAGCGCGGAATTAACATATAGGTCCTGGTTGTTGCCGAAGCTGACTCCCCTGGAAATCGAACCGGATTTACTGAGACTGTCGGAGCGGAAAATTTCCTGCCTTTTTTCTGTTATCGGTGTATACCGGAATTCCTGGAATTTCATAAGGCTGTTTCCGGAATCATATTCGGCCAGTGAACGGTTTTTATAATCCTGGTTGAGGGCATAAGGTAAAGTCCGGTAACATATTTCAAGGGAATCGGAGGTGCCTGTATAAGTGATTTTAATCCTGCCGTGATCAAGGTCCTGGTCTATTGAAATCCCGTCGGAAGGCACCACTTTTACCGACTGGGGAATGATGGTTAATGAATCGGCAATAAAAAATTCCGGAGTTGCGGCAATCCTTTCACATTTATCACAGGAGGATTGCCCATAGGCCATGAAGCCGTATAAAAGAAATAAATTCAGAAATAAGATTGACTTTGCGTTCAAACCTCTGTGGGTAATTCTATAAAAAAGGTGGTGCCTGAATTTTCAACAGATTCATACCAGATCTTCCCCCCTGCATGTTCCACGGCTCTCCTGGCAACGGCAAGGCCTATTCCCGAGCCGGTAAACTTTGTACTGAAATTCGGCATAAAAATCCTGTCCCTGATTGATTCGGGAATTCCCTTGCCGTTATCACGAACGGTGATAAGGATCTTTCCGCTGCCTTTTTTCATATTGATCCCGATTTCAGCAATTTTTCCTTCCACCGCCTGGATGGAATTAATGACCAGATTTGAAAAAGCACGGCCGAGCCAGTATTCGTCACCTTTTATATAAATTTCTCCCGGTGGAAGGTTAATTGAGACCTTTGCCTCATCGTTATTGATATATAACCCGGCCACCTGCCTTAGTAACCCGGCAATGTTGAACCTTATATTTTCGGGAACAGGCATTTTAGCGTAATTGGAAAAGGAATCGGCAATATTATTCAGGGTATCAATATTCAGGAGCATGGAATCAATGGCTTTTTCAATGGCATTGTTTTCCTCTTTCCTGGAGGCGCCCAGTCTCATCTTCAGATGTTGCAGGGTAAGTTTCATCGGCGTAAGCGGGTTTTTTATTTCATGGGCCACCTGCTTGGCCATTTCTCTCCACCCTGCTTCCTTTTCACTCTGCGCCAGCGCTTTCCTACTTAATTCAAGCTTGGTGATCATCCCGTTATAGGCTTCGACCAACTGGCCGATCTCATCGGAGGAATGATATTCAATAGGCTGATTATTTCCGGTGAGCGAAGTAAACCGGATCCTGGAAATCATCTGTTTCAGCGGGAAAACCAGGTTGGTGGAAATCACATAGGAAATAAACAGGAAGGCAATAAAAATCAGGGTAAATGTATTGATAACGCTGACAATCAGGTTAATGATTCTTCTTTCTATGCTGGACTGGGAGCTGAAAAACGGAACGCTCAGGATGCCCAGGAGTTCACCGGTTTGAGAGGATTTTATCGCCACAAAAGCCGACTTATAACTCAGGTCTCCTATTTTTTCGTCCAGGATCATACTGGTGGTTCCCGATCCTGTAATACCTTTCAGGGCCCTGGGATCAATATAGTTGGATAAGAGTCTTTTTTCAAAGACAGCCGGCTGAGAAGTGGCGATGAGTTTCCCGCGCTGAAATTCTACGCCGTATATATTCACATCGGATTCGGTTAGATTGGCAATATCAGCCGCCTGGTTATAAAGCTCTTCCTTGCCGATCCTGTTCTCTTTATAGCGTTCGAGATAGGGTATTAAATTGCCTCCCGTCGATTCCGCCTTTTTTAAAAACGTATCCTGTTCCTCCTGCGAATAATCCTTCGAGATCCTTGAAATGGTGATTATGCTGATAATTACAAGAGGGATCAGGAAGGCAAGGTTGATGTAAATCTGGATACGCGTCATGTAATTTAACTTCCGGTCCTGGAGGTTGAAATAAAAAGCATAAAAAGCCAGGAAAATCAACAGGCCGACGATCTGTATGAGAAAACAAAACGAAAAATTGGCAAGCCCGTAGGATATCGGGTATTCGTCCCAGGTAATAACCAATAATCTGTTATTGGGCCCCCGGTATCCCTGGTGACGGTAACCGTTTTTTTCAATACCCTTGCCAAAAAGGGATTTCCCCTTTAACCATGCGGTATTAAAATCTTTCTGGTAATTGAAATCACCGGAGGTATAGGATAGCGTATAGTTGTTATATATCGCATAGTCATACTGGTCCTCATAATAACTGGCAGAAAACCTTTCATCGAGCAACAATCGCGGGTAAACTTTATTCCTGATGATTTTTTTTAATTTCAAATCAAGAATGATATAACCGGCATTGTGGTCATAACGGGAAATAGGTATAAAACTCAGGTATCTTTTTACCAACACCGGCTGATCCTGCTGATAATAATAAAGTCCCGGGTAATCTGTCCGGTAACGATCCAGCGCAAACCTGGATTTTATTTCATCATAATTCAATCCTTCAGAAGTATTGATAGGCAATCCCTGGCTGTTAAATAAAAGAATATTGACGTCAAAACGGTCGAGGTAATTATTTAAATAGGTCTTTTTGATTTTTTCTTCTATAATTTCTTTTGAAGCAAACGGTGTAAAAAGCCGGTTCTGAATGAAAACATCATTCATTATACTTTTCGCCGCCTCTTCGATGGAATATTCCGTTAGCACATCGCGTTCCTGTAACAGCTGATCGGCAAAACGGTCTCTTTCAATCTGATTTTTCTGGCTTACCTGTTGGGTGATAGATATACTCACGGCAGTGGCACACAGGATCGCTACCAGGAGGACGTACAGGAAGGTTTTATAATTTAACCGGTTAAAAATCCCTTTTATATCGAGGTAAGAAATTGACATAATGAGGATGAGGGCCAGAACCGCCTGCAGATACCCCTGGAAATCAAAAAAATAAGTGACGATGATAAAAAAGAATCCTGCCATGATCTGGTAAGCGAATATCTTTCGCTTATCGGAGTTTTGCATCCTGAAAAAAATCGAATTATTAATAAATATTCCAAGAAAAAATATCAAAGCCCCGAAGAAATAAAGCAGGTAGCTGAAAATTTTAAAAAAAGAGTAATCAAGATTAGAAGTAATATCGAGGTTCCACTGTGAGTGCTGGGATAAGGAACTGACAAGCCGGAAGATAAAAAGGACCAGGATCACATTAACCAGGGCCATGACAAATGAATAAATACGGGCGGCGCCCGGTCCGGCTTCATAAAACCGGCGAAAGAAATTTTTCCGCGTATAAACAGTGAACAGGAAGCCGATCGCCGACAAAGCCAGGAGCATATTGATAAAAAGGTCGCCGAGTGAAGCATTAAAAAAGGAAGAGGCATAATAAATATGGTCAAACACGGGAATTTCAATCAGGCTGAAGGGAAAATCGGTGGCGATCATTATAACCCTGATCAACAGAAGGCTCAGCACAAGGAATACCAGCGCGACGCCGTACCGCTTCACTGAACGGAAATAAATTGTTTGCAAGACAATTCCTGTTACGGTCAGCGCCAATCCTGCCAGTAATAAAAAGAAAAAGAAATATTCATAAAGACCGGCATTCGGTTTATACCCGGGATAAAATTCAACCGAAAAAAGAAAAGTACCGTCACCGGCATAAATTTTATTAGGTTTATCCTTTGAGGGAAACAGGCTGATTTGCGGATGATTGATGATCGCAGGGTTATAGCCGGATTGAATATACTGATTGGTGATATCATATTTCCTGAACAGGGGGACTACGGAAACGATCTCATACCTTGATTTACTTTTCGTAATAATTTTCTTTATAGCAAGAAATGAACTCCCTGAATTTTCACGGTAGGAATAATGATAATCTCCTTCCACCTGGTAATAATCAGGAACAAACGAATGCTCGGACCAATAGACCAGGTTTTCTTTATAATAGATATAAGTCGGATGGCGGAAGCGAAAATCAAAATTTATATTCCCTGTTGTATCCTGTGGATGTATTTCATTTTCTGCCTTGTCCTGGTCGGTATTTACCTCATCCAATGCATCCGTGACTTTGGTGTCGATCTGTTCAAGGAAGCGGTCGGTTGAATTAAGCTTATTTTTCAACAGGGAAAATATACCCGTACTGACCAGGACCAATAGGATTCCGGCCACAATGAAATAAAATGCTTTACGTGATCCAGCCAGCAATTTTAAATAAATCGTTACCCTACGAATGTA
>CAYNCU010000203.1:0-7842 GCA_964395765.1 uncultured Roseivirgaceae bacterium
AGGCGTGCAGGATGCCCTGGTGCAATGGTGGTACGGTCATAATGCGGTGGCATTTTTTCTTACAACACCCTTCCTGGGACTGATGTACTATTTCCTGCCTAAAGCGGCCAATCGTCCTATCTATTCCTATAAACTTTCCATCATCCATTTCTGGGCTTTGATATTTATATACATATGGGCCGGGCCGCATCACCTGCTGTATACCGCATTACCGGACTGGGCACAATCACTGGGGACTGTATTTTCAATCATGCTCATTGCTCCCAGCTGGGGAGGCATGCTGAATGGCCTTCTCACTTTGCGGGGCGCATGGGACAAGGTCAGGGAAGACCCGATATTGAAATTCATGGTAGTCGCCGTTACGGCTTATGGAATGGCCACTTTTGAAGGCCCGATGCTGGCCCTCAAAAATGTAAACGCTTTCGCACACTATACCGATTGGGTCATCGCGCATGTTCATATCGGGGGACTCGGCTGGAACGGATTTCTGACTTTCGGGATCCTGTACTGGATGGTGCCACGGCTTTGGGGAACTCAACTGTATTCAAAGAAACTGGCGAATACACATTTCTGGATCGGTACGCTCGGAATCATATTTTACGCCTTGCCGATGTATTTCGCCGGCTGGACGCAAAGCCTTATGTGGAAACAATTCAACGCGGATGGCTTTCTCGTTTATCCCAATTTCCTGGAAACCGTCAAACAGATCATCCCCATGTACATTGTACGTTCTGTAGGTGGCGCCCTTTATCTTACGGGGGCTATCATGATGACCTATAACCTGGTAAAAACGGCAGCGCAGGGAAAATTCATTCCCAATGAAGAAGCACAGGCACCTCCGCTGGAAAAGAAAACAGTAAAAGAATCCTACTGGCATCACATCCTGGAAGGCAAACCTGTTCTGTTCAGTATCATTGCTTTTGTGGCCATCCTTATCGGGGGAATTGTCGAATTTGTTCCTACGTTTCTTATCAAATCCAATATCCCAACCATTGCCAGTGTAAAACCCTACCGGCCGCTTGAATTGCAGGGGCGCGATATTTATATCCGGGAAGGCTGCAACAATTGTCATTCGCAGATGATAAGACCTTTCCGTTCTGAAACGGTACGGTATGGCGAATATTCAAAAGCCGGAGAATTTGTATATGATCATCCCTTCCTCTGGGGGTCGAAAAGAACAGGACCTGATCTTGCAAGAGAGGGAGGAAAATATTCAAATGCCTGGCACTATAACCACTTTTTCGATCCTACCTCTATGTCTGCGGGCTCGATCATGCCCCGCTATCCATGGCTGTATGAAAATCCCATCGATGAATCGTCCACCCCAGCCAAAATTAATGCTATGAGAAAACTGGGTGTACCCTATCCCGAAGGATTTGAAAATGAAGCGAATAAAGACCTCGAACAACAGGCGGATTCCATTGCTTCCGATCTTAAAAAAAGCGGCGTTGAGACCGATCCTCACTTAGAAGTTATTGCGCTCATTGCATATATCCAACGCCTGGGAAAGGATATCAAGGTTCAAAACAATACAACTACCCCAAATCAATAACCATGTATAAGAATATTCTCCAATCGATTGAAAATATAGAGATCTGGCCGGTGATAGGCCTGGTTATATTCTTTATCTTTTTCCTGGGTGTACTCATCCGGGTGTACAAATCGGATAAAGGTCATATCGAAAAAATGAAAAATTTACCTCTGGATGAATTGCCAAAGGAGGAACCGAACCCAAATGAGAAATAACAGCATGTAAATAATCCAGTCATAATGAAGAAATTAATACTTATAATTTTAACCTTATTCTCCGGCCCCTTGTTATTCGCACAGTCGGTAACGCCGGATGCTACCCCGGCCTCTTCAGGGTCCATGAATTCGGATACACTTCTTATTACTGCCATCTGGATCGTAATCGCGGTATCCATTCTCGTTCTGATAGTAGCCATCTATGCGCTGGTGGTTTTAAAAACCGTGTTGCTCGAAGATAAGGCTAAAACTTCCACGGATCGGGCGACAGAAGCGTCTTCCCTGAAAAAATGGTTCAACAAAATTACCAGTGATATGACGGACGCGGTACCGGTGGAACAGGAAGAAACCGTAATGCTGGATCATAATTATGATGGCATCCGTGAACTGGACAATCATTTGCCGCCATGGTGGAAATGGCTTTTTATTATTTCGATCATTTGGGGCGCCATTTACTTACTGGCATTTCACGTCTTTCATTGGTTCCCGCTTTCCGGGGAGGAGTATGAAAGACAGATGGAAAAAGCCAAAATGGAGCTGACACTGAGAAAGGCAAGCAAAGCGGCTTCGGTGGATGAAACTACAGTTGAGTTTACCAACGATCCTGCGGTCATCGATGCCGGGAAAGAAATTTTTGCCAAGAATTGCATTCCCTGTCATGCTGTGGATGGCGGAGGGGGGGTAGGACCGAATCTGACCGATCAATACTGGATCCATGGCGGAAGTATTCATGATATATTCAGGACAATTAAATACGGTGTTCCGGATAAAGGGATGATAACCTGGCAGACGCAACTCAGCCCGGTTGAAATTAGAGATGTAGCCTGTTTTGTTTATACGTTGGAAGGCACTAAACCTGCCAAACCTAAAGAACCGCAGGGAGAATTATACGTCCGTAAAAAGGATATTCCGGTTAAATCCGATTCTTTATCAAAAGCACCCGTTGTCCAGTCCAAAGACTCTATTAATTTGAATTAATACATGAGCTCGGAGACCGATAATCTTTACAGTTACGATAACGAATTCAGGGACAAGCTTTCTACGGTGGATTCCGGTGGTAAAAGGATATGGATCTATCCGAAAAAGCCACGGGGAAGATATCATAACTCAAGGATTATCGTTTCAGTTATTCTTCTATTACTTCTTTTTTCAGGGCCTTTGATTCGGGTGAATGGCCACGCCTTCATGCTTTTCGATATTATTAACCGTAAGTTTATAATTTTCGGAGTTCCTTTCTGGCCTCAGGATTTTATTATTTTTGTGCTGGCCCTCATCACCTTCGTGGTATTTATCGTTCTCTTTACTGTAGTTTTCGGACGAGTTTGGTGTGGCTGGGCATGTCCGCAGACTATTTTCATGGAAATGGTATTCCGGAAAATAGAATATTGGATCGAAGGGGATGCCGGAAAACAAAGGAAACTGGAGGCAGCGCCATGGAATTCTGATAAGATCTTTAAAAAATCATTAAAGCATATCCTTTTTATTCTCATTTCTCTCCTGATCGCCCATACCTTGATGGCTTACCTTGTCGGGATGGATGAACTGGAAAAACTTGTGAGTCATTCACCTATGGAAAATCCGGCCGGATTTGCCGGGCTTATTTTTTTCAGCGGCATGTTTTATTTTGTATTCGCTTTTTTCCGGGAACAGGCATGTACGGTAGTATGTCCTTACGGAAGACTGCAGGGCGTATTCCTGGGTAAAAATTCTATTGCCGTCATGTACGACTGGCTTAGGGGTGAACCCCGTGGAAGAATTAAAAAAAATGAAAGCCCGGATAATGTTAAAAAGGGAGATTGTATCGATTGTAAAATGTGTGTTCATGTATGTCCGACCGGAATTGATATCAGGAACGGAACCCAACTGGAATGTGTGAATTGTACGGCTTGTATGGATGCCTGTGACGATGTAATGGTTAAAGTCAAAAGACCCAAAGGTCTTATTCGCTATGCCTCTTACAGCAGTATCAGCGAATCAAAGAAAAATCTTTTTACCACCCGGGTCATGGGATATTCAGCGGTACTGACCTTATTAATATCGCTGTTGGTTTATTTTCTGGCCAGCCGGTCCCCGGTGGAAACCACTGTTCTCAGGGTTCCGGGAACCTTGTACCAGGAACAGGAAAATGGTATGATCAGCAACTTGTACAATATACAATTCATTAATAAGACCTTCGTCGACAAAGACCTGCAGTTAAAACTGGAAAATTATGCAAACAGCGATATTCGCAAGGTTGGCGAAAGCAGAATTCATGTTCCTGCCAATGGGGATAATGACGGAATATTTTTCATTGATCTTCCGCGAACTTCCCTCCATAAAATGAAGTCTTCCTTGACCATTGACGTCATTGAAGACGGAAAGATAATTGATAAAGTGAAAACCACATTTTTCAGCCCGATGCAAATAAGATGAACTGGGGATATAAAATAATGTTTCTGTATATCGGATTCGTTTTACTCATCCTGACCATGGTGTTTATGGCTTACCAGCACGATGTGCCATTAGTTTCTGATGATTATTATGAAAAGGAACTGAAATACCAGGATGAGATCAATCAGATAAAAAATGCACTGGCATTAAAATCACCTATTTCAATTGAATATAATGCCGATGAAAAACTGCTTATAATACATTTTCCATCGGATAATACCGGCAGGATCAGCGGCAAGATTGAATTCATGCGGCCATCGGATCCTAAACTGGATACTGATTTATCGGTCAATGTGAATGAACAACATACGCAGGAGGTCAGTACCGTCGCCATGGCGAAAGGACTTTGGCAATTTAAAATTTACTGGGAGAACGGCGGGAAGAAATATCTCCAACAACAAGACCTGATTCTATAGTTTTCTATGGGATACCTGACAGCTTTCCTGGTGGGATTAGCCGGAAGTATTCATTGCATCGGCATGTGCGGGCCTATTGCTCTCGCCTTGCCCGGCCACCACGCTACAGGGTTTAAAATGGTTTTCGGTCGTACCTTGTACAACCTTGGCCGGACAATTACCTATGGATTTATAGGGGGTTTAACGGGCTTACTGGGGCAGGGACTGATCCTGGCCGGGACACAACAATGGGTATCCATTTTTACCGGTATCCTGCTGATCCTTTCTGTTATTATTCCGCTTTCAATTTCAAAAAGGATCCAGGACCTGGGCTTGTTTACCGGGCTGACCGGATACGTAAAGAATAAATTGGGCAAACTGCTGGGTGCCGGCGAAAGGAATTCCCTGATCCTCATCGGCCTCCTGAACGGTTTTCTTCCCTGCGGCCTCGTTTATGTAGCGCTCGCAGGCGCGCTGAACACCGGCAATGCATTCAATGCTATGCTGTACATGGTCATTTTCGGCCTGGGGACATTGCCGGTCATGCTTGCCGTATCCGTATTCGGAAAACTGATCAACGTATCAGTGAGAAGAAAAGTTTCGCGGGTCATCCCTGTTTTTGTTTTTTTTCTTGGGGTGTTGTTTATTCTCAGGGGAATGAACCTGGGAATAAAATATATCAGTCCGTCACTGCGGCATAATACTACTACGAAGGAAATCATGAATTGCCCGGCGAAGTAAATTCAACCGATAATAAACATTACTATTTTTTGTTTTTTTTCAATAGGAACAGGTAACACATAGCCCGCTAGCCGGTATAGGAATTTTATCGGGAATTGCGAATCCTTTTCAGCGCTTGAGTAGCCATTTGATACGGTCATAGGATATAACATAGTGAATTACAATCATAACTCCATACATAATACTCATCTTATTATATCCTATTTCTTTCAGGCACCAGGTGGCAAAACCGAAATACGCCAGTTCCAGTAACAGGCGCAAAATTCCCGGTGTAACGATCGGTGCTTTGCCCGATCGGCTGGGATCGCCGGGTACCGCAAAAACACCCCATGCCGCAGCAAGAATAACCGGAACTGCTACAGCAAACACAAAACGGAACCATTGGTCAGATTGCCGGTATCCCCAGATACCGAATAGGGTTAAGGCGGCTATTTCAAGAATAAACCGTAAAACAAGATTTACCGGATTCGATCCCATGATCGATTGTTAATAATAAACCAATGTTTTTTGTATTCTTTATCGCTCCCTTAAAAGATATAACCAATTGTCAATTACTGGCTTTTTCAATTTTTCCGTTTTTAAAACTATAAAAAAGCGGTTTGCCGGTAGGAATTTCCAATTTCAGCACCTGGTCTTTGGTTAACCCTTCTATAAACATGACGATAGAACGAAGGCTGTTGCCATGTGCCGACACTAAAACGTTTTTTCCGGCTTCCAGATGTGAAATAATATTATCCTTGAAAAACGGAATCGTCCGTTCCGCCGTATCTTTCAGGCATTCCCCGTTGGGCGGAGGGACATCATAACTCCTGCGCCATTGATGAACCTGTTCATCGCCGTATTCTTTGGCAGTTTCGGCCTTGTTTTTACCCTGAAGTTCACCGTAATAACGCTCATTAAGATTCTGGTTGCAATAAACCGGGATAATGCTTTGAATCATTTCCTTGCTGTAGATGATGGTCCAGTCTTTCATTTTTCCCTGGTCGTGAATGATCACCGGGGTTTTATCGTTTTTGTTTTGCGCCATGACCAGCATGGTGGTCTCGATTGCGCGTACCTGCACCGAGGTAAAAATGATATCAAAATTTATATCAGCCAGTTGTTCTCCTGCTTTAATGGCCTCGGTAATTCCATTTTGAGATAGCGGGACATCCACCCAGCCTGTGAATACATTTTTTTTATTCCAAACCGATTCTCCGTGACGTATTAAAATCAATTTTGCCATGATACTTACTTTTATTTTGTATTTATAAATTTAATAACTTTTTTCAAGTTGTTGCTGCTTTTGAAGTGCGACGGATCTATTGACTGGCCTTACTGTGCAGGTCTGAGTAAAAACTTGCCCCCTGTCATTTGACTTTGATACTCCCTGATTGCATTCTGAACTTCGCTTAAAGGAAATTGTTTCCGGATTTCGCTCTTCAGATCGGTTGATAGCAGCTTCTGTGCCTGCCGCCAGATGGTTAAGCTTTGTAAGAAATTCTTTTCCCCCAGCCACGTTGACAACCAGAATCCTTCTATTGATTTCCCCTTGAAGATTAAATGACCGGGCTCAGCCTGCACAGGTTCATAAGTGAGCCCACCGTAAACAATCAGTTTGCTATTGGGTGGCATGGCTTCCAGCACTTGGTTGGTCAATGATCCGGAAACCCCGTCGAATGCTAACCGCGATTGATATTTTTGGCAGACATCATGTAAAAGTGGTGGGAAGTCAGCATCACTACTATTCAGGACAATCTCCGCTCCCTGTTTTTTTAGCAGTTCCATTTGTGCCTCCCGGCGAACAATATTGATAATTTGAATTCCCTCTTTCTTGCACAAACGATTGACCATTTGCCCGAGCGCACTGGCCGCAGCAGTTAATACAATTGATCTGTGTCGTCCTTTCTTCGCCAAAGTCAGGAAAGCCATGGCCGTCAACGGATTAACGACTGACATAGCGCCTTGTTCAAACTTTACGGATGAATGCAACGGTAAAGCCAGACTTGCGGTAGTTACCATATATTCAGCCCATACTCCCTCTCCCTGCTCCTGGCTGACACAGGCAACCCGTTTTCCTTTCAGATATCTCCCCATCATCCCACTGCCCGCTGCGATAACTGTACCCGATCCTTCAAAGCCCGGAACGACCGGGGTCGGTTTTTTGAAACCGTAAAGACCGTCTAAAAAGGATAGGTCGGATGGATTGATCGGTGTTGCCGCCACTTTAACCAGAACCTCGTCGGGTCCCGGTCGGGGAACAGCCCGCCGTTCAATCCGCAGCGCTTCGACGCCGGTATACGTATCCAGAACAACGGCAGTCATTTGATCGGGAATATTTTCTCTCTCCATGATTTCTATTATTATTACTGCTTATTCAATTTTGCCGCTCAACATAAAATTTAGTTTTACTGTTTTTCTGCAAATTCTTTGAATTGTTCTTAACATAAGGCAATTCCGGATGAGTCGACAATATACAATGTTTCGCCCCATGATTTTTCTCTGATTGGAACAATTCTTATTCCCTCGAGCGGCACTGGTCCGACGAGCG
>CAYNCU010000204.1:0-7807 GCA_964395765.1 uncultured Roseivirgaceae bacterium
TCTTTCCCTGCTGGGCGTGACCATCGGTATTTTCGAGATTATCTGTGTATTTACCTTTGTTGATTCACTTGTAAACAGTATAAAAGGCAGTCTTTACTTCCTGGGTGATAAAGTTATTTATGTGATGAAATGGCCATGGGAATTCGGGCCTAATTATCCCTGGTGGAAATATATGAAGCGGCCGCAGGCAAATTATGAGGAATTTAAATACCTTGAAGCCAATCTTAAAAACCGTACCGGGATTACCATTTTTGCTGATAAGAGTAATGTCGTTGCCAAGTATAAAAGCAACAGCAAAGGAAGTGTCGAATTGTACGGCGTGAGTTACGGTTACAGTGATGTAATGGAAACCCCGATTGATAAGGGACGGTATTTCGCTCCGGACGAAGTTGATATGGACCGGAATGTAGCCATTCTCGGGGCCAATGTATCCGATGGTCTTTTCGGCAACAAGGACCCGATAGGAAAGGAATTTACAATAAAAGGATTGAAATTCGTTGTCATTGGGGTTATGAAAAAACAGGGAGAAAACCTGATCGATGCGCCCAGTAATGATGATTATTGTATAATTCCGTACGGCAAATTCAGGAAATTATATTATTCAGGCAGCCGGGGTGGACTTGAATCGGTTATTGCCGTGAAAGGATATAGTGATGACGTCGGGCTGATCAAGCTGGAAAATGAAATAAAAGGCCGGATGCGGGCCGTGCGGGGACTAAGACCTACCGAAGAAGATAATTTCGCATTGAACCGGCCGGAATCGATTGCCAACGCTATCAGCGGAATTTTTGATGTTCTCGGCATAGCCGGTTGGGTGATCGGAAGTTTTTCAATCCTTGTGGGCGGTTTCGGTATTGCCAACATTATGTTCGTATCCGTGAGAGAAAGGACACACATTATCGGCATCCAAAAATCCATGGGGGCTAAAAATTATTTTATTTTATTCCAGTTTCTTTTCGAAGCTATCTTCCTGAGTGTTATCGGCGGGCTCGCCGGATTGATGCTGGTCTTTGGAATCACTTTCCTGCCGACCGGAACACTGCATCTGGCCCTTTCCCTGAAAAATATTGTGCTTGGCATTGGTGTGTCAACGATTATCGGAATGATCGCCGGAATTGTGCCTGCCGCCATGGCAGCCCGACTTGATCCTGTAGTGGCGATTCGCTCAAATTAATAATCCGGCATTTAATTCCCCAATGCCTGTAACCCGGAGGCCGTCATAATAATTTTTCCGGTCTTTGAGCCTCAGACCAGGGGTATTGAGATAAGTTCCAGTTTGTGTGTCACAAACCGGGGGAGAAAGGTAAGATTTACTCGCCGGCTATTTTGGCACGGATCTGTTTTTCAAGTTCATCCATTAATTCCGGGTTATCCTGCAGCAGGGTTTTTACGGCATCACGACCCTGGCCCAGCTTATTATTTTTATAAGAGAACCATGAACCCGATTTTTGAATGATATTCAATTCAACACCGAGGTCAATGATTTCACCCACTTTTGAAATGCCCAGTCCGTACATGATGTCGAATTCAACCACTTTAAAAGGAGGGGCAACCTTGTTTTTAACCACTTTTACCCGGGTACGGTTCCCCAGGATTGAATCATTCGATTCCTTGATCTGAGCCAGCCGGCGAATATCGAGCCTGACAGAAGCATAAAATTTCAATGCATTACCGCCAGTGGTGGTTTCGGGGTTACCAAACATAATGCCGATTTTTTCACGAAGCTGGTTAATGAAAATACATGAACACTTGGTTTTATTGATGGTGCCTGTAAGTTTACGCAGTGCCTGGGACATGAGCCGGGCCTGAAGACCCATTTTACTGTCACCCATTTCCCCTTCCAATTCCCCCCTTGGTACCAGGGCAGCCACCGAATCGATGACGATGATATCAATAGCGCCGGAGCGAATAAGATGTTCGGTAATTTCCAATGCCTGTTCTCCATTATCCGGCTGTGAGATAAGAAGATTTTCCGTGTCAATGCCCAGCCTTTCTGCATAACTTTTATCGAAAGCATGTTCGGCATCAATGAAGGCGGCTATTCCACCTGCTTTTTGTGCTTCGGCAATACAATGCATGGCCAGCGTTGTTTTTCCCGATGATTCGGGGCCATAAATTTCAATGACCCTTCCTCGTGGAATGCCACCTATCCCCAATGCAATATCCAGGCTTATGGAGCCGGTTGAAATGGCGGGAATATCGACAATTTTTTCATCACTAAGCTTCATCACGGTGCCCTTGCCGTATGTTTTTTCAAGCTTATCAATAGTAAGTTGCAGGGCTTTTAACTTTTCGGAATTCTGACTCATCTTCAGTGTGGATTGAAACGTGAAAATAACAGGATTGCAATCCATTTGCAATAACAATCCTTTACAATTATCAAAAGAATTATATTTAAACGTTTAAACTTGTTTAATGGTAAAGACAACTATGAATTTGTCTTTGAATATAATTATCGGCACCAGTTGAAGCGATGAAAAGATTTATATTTCTTTTTGCCATAATCTCAGCTGTTACTCTGTTCTCCCCTGTATCGGCACAGGTGGACAACCACTTTTTTTATGATATTCATCCTGTCGATACCGCCTTCAATAAATCGTTAAGGATCGGGGCGGATCTTTTGCCTTTTATAAAAAACAATGAATATTTCAATAATATAGTGGAAGGGTATACGCTCTTCGGTTACCAGTTAAAACCCTACCTTTCCCTTTACCCTTCAAAAAATGTCAGGATTGACGCCGGCGGCTATTTTCTTCGCGACTTCGGTGGGCATCGTTTCCGGCAGATAAAACCTTACTTCATGGTGAAATATGTCGTTCCTCATTTTTCAATTATTTTTGGAGACATTGAGGGTACACTTACCCACCGTATACTTGAACCTCTGTACGATTTTGAGAGGATCATCAATAAAAGAATGGAGGAAGGATTGCAGTTTAAATGGGATTCCAGGAAGCTGAATATCGATACCTGGATCAACTGGGAGAATTTCATACAATTAGGTGATTCCGACCAGGAAATATTTAATGCGGGATTACAGGCCAATTACTACCTGGTTAATGTTAGTTCCTTTACTTTATCAATTCCTCTACAGGTTCTGGCCAGGCATCATGGAGGACAGATTAATGTAGGGAATGCTCCGGTTTATACTGTGTATAATACAGCCACAGGGATCAGGGCCGGGTTAAGGTTCAGGAAAAGGAGTTGGCTCGAAGTTTTACAATTCGAAGGATATTATCTTGGGTATTCCGGAGAGGCAATTTCCTCGGTAGTTCCGTATTCAGGGGGTAACGGGATACTGGCCCAGTTCATGGCCGGGAACCGTTTTGTGAATCTGTATGTTTCTTACTGGAAAGGTCATGATTTTTATGCCCCCATAGGCACTCCCTATTATCAATCCGTGTCAGTTACCTATGCAGGCGATCATTATTCAGAGGCGGACAGGAATCTGCTATTTTTTCGATTATGTTTTCAGAAAAAATTATCGGAAAACCTGGACCTGGCTTTCAGATTTGAACCCATTTATGATCTCGATAATCACATTCTGGATCATTCGGAATCGTTATACCTCAGATTCAATACCAGCTGGCATTTGCTGAAATTATAATTTATGAGAAAGTTTTTAAAATGGTTTTTCATAAGCGTTTTATTACTATTGGTATTAACCGCATTAATCTTTCATAAAACGGTTTATTACGGCTTTGTACAAGCCAGGGGCCAGCTTGGGATCATTTTCCATACGCAGCCGGTGGAGCGTGTATTAAATGATCCTGATTTCCCGGATTCTTTGAAAAATAAAATAAAGTTAATAGAAGACGTGAAAAATTTTGCCGGAAATTACCTGGGCCTGAAGGCCGGCAAAAATTACACCACGTTTTATAAGCAAAAAACAGAGAATCTTATGTGGGTGCTAACGGCCTGTAAAGCCTACCGCCTGGAAGCCTATGAATGGAGTTTCCCTATTTTAGGGACTTTCACCTATAAAGGTTTTTTCATCAGGTCCATGGCGGAACAGGAGGAAAAAAAATTAAAAAAAGAGGGATTTGATACGGATATAAGAACGGCAGGGGGCTGGTCAACACTGGGTATTTTGAAGGACCCGATATTATCGGACATGCTCAACAGGGACGAAGCGGATCTGGCTAACCTTATTATTCATGAACTGACCCATGCCACAATATTTCTTCATGATAGTGTTTCTTTCAATGAAAACCTGGCCACTTTTATCGGTAGTTACGGAACACTGGCCTACTTAAAATATAAACACGGGATGAATTCACGGCAATACCAAGACTATTTAACGTTGATTTCAGACCGGGGGAAATATAACCGGTATATTCTTCATGCCTGTTCCCTGCTCGACAGTCTTTATGCTACCTTTGGGAATATCCAGAATGCCGATGAGAAATCGGATCGCAAAGAAAGAATGATTCGCGAAATCGTGAATAACCTTGATACGGTGGACTTTTCAAAGGATTATTCAAAAGGTGGATTTTTTACCGACGGATTGCCAAATAATACTTATTTTATGTCATTTATCAGGTACCGGGGAATGCAACCGATATTTACTTCAGAACTGGAAGATAAATTTAACGGGGACATAAAAAAATACATTGAATATCTCAAGAAAAAGTACAACGGATAAAAGCA
Source organism: uncultured Roseivirgaceae bacterium (assembly GCA_964395765.1). Lineage (GTDB taxonomy): Bacteria > Bacteroidota > Bacteroidia > Cytophagales > Cyclobacteriaceae > DATDPY01. The sequence goes on from CAYNCU010000204.1 coordinate 4,648, forward strand.
ATGTTAAGCCAAATGATGTATACATTAAGTTTTCTTTAAATTTTTGTTGACTTATTTTTAAATAACCCTTTTCTATCTATTTTTAGACAACCAATAAAATCTTTAAAATTATGAGTTCCAAGCATATTAATAAGGTGCTTGTAGTGGATGATGAAGAAGATATTCTTGAATTACTGAAGTATAACCTGAAGAAGGAGGGCTATGAAGTTAAAACTGCCCTGAATGGGATGAAGGCAGTCGAAATTGCCAAAACATTTATCCCTGACCTTGTTATGCTTGACATTATGATGCCTCACCAGGACGGGGTTGAAACCTGCCGCCAACTCAGAGAAATCCCCGAGCTGGTCAATACCTATATTATTTTTCTTACCGCCAGGGCCGAAGAATACAGCGAAGTGGCGGCATTTGACGTGGGCGCTGATGATTATATTACAAAACCAATAAAGCCCAGGGCTTTAATGAGCCGCATAAATGCCCTTTTCAGGCGGAAACATGACAAAAGAAAGGATAAAGGTGTTATTACCGTAGGTACCCTGATGATCGACCGGGGAAGCTATACGGTTACCGTAAATGACGCCACGATCACACTTCCTAAGAAAGAATTCGAATTATTGTATTATCTTGCCCAAAATCCCAATAAAGTGCTCAGCAGAGATGATTTGCTGCAGAATATCTGGGGTACCGATGTTTATGTTTTAGCCAGGACCGTGGACGTGCATATCCGCAAGGTGAGGGAAAAAATAGGAGAGGGATATATCACAACGGTGAAAGGTGTCGGTTACAAATTTGAAATTTAATACAGATGTTTTTGAATTCCCGGGCAGTGGCCCTGGTACTGGCCATTGCCATATCGGTTATTACTACGGCTTTTGTTTCCATCCTCAATGATGTCTCGACAACGGTCATTATAGTAGCCGCGGTTTTGTCCTTTTCATCCTCGTATTTGCTTATTTATCTTACCCTGCAGTTTTTCTTCTTCCGCGAGATTAACCGGATCTATGAAATGCTTGATAAAATCAAGAAAGAAGATTTTGATTTCGTTGTCAACGAAATGCATGATGATGGCAACCAGTTGAAGCGACTCAGCCGCGAAATATATGCCTATGCGCATATAAAACAACGCGAAATTGACGATCTTAAAAAAATGGAAATATACCGCAAGGAATTCCTGGCGGATGTATCTCATGAGCTGAAGACCCCGTTATTTGCCGCCCAGGGCTTTGTACATACCTTGCTCGACGGCGCCGTCAAGGATAAGAATGTCCGCAATAAATTTTTGAAGAAAGCGGCCAAAAGCCTGGCGGGATTGGATAAACTCGTGCAGGACCTTCTGACCATTTCCCATATGGAAGCCGGTACCATTAAAATGCATTTTTTTAACTTCAATTTATTCAGCCTGGTTGAAGATGTATTTGAACAGTTCGAGGGAAAAGCCGATAAAAAAGATTTAAAACTTTGTTTCTCAGACACTTCCAACAGGGATGTAATGGTTTATGCCGACCGGGAAAGGATCTACCAGGTGATGATCAATTTGGTGGCTAATGCAATAAAGTATACAACCGAAAAAGGGGGGAAGGTTATGGTCGATATATCTAAAAACGAGGAAGAAGCAATAATCCAGATCATTGACGATGGAATCGGGATTCCGCCCGACGATACCTCCCGCATTTTCGAGAGATTTTACAGGGTTGATAAAAGCCGTTCCAAGGATAAAGGAGGGTCGGGGCTTGGCCTTGCCATAGTAAAACATATTCTGGAAGCACATAAGCAAAAGATCACCGTTACCAGCGTTGTCGGCAAAGGATCCACGTTCAAATTCAATTTGCCATTGGCGAGCAACAAGCCTGTTCAAATATAGCCCGATGGTTAAAGGGAATGCAATGAGACCCTGATACATATGGGCCAGAAAGTCAAGTCTCATAATTGAACGGAAAAACCTATTTTTATTCCGGCGTCTATTAAGAAATTTCTATACCTATTCACCCATTAACTCATCATTTTCCTTCGCTCAGGAAAGATCTTATATTTTCATAAATCTTGTCGACCAGCAAAGTACGTGATTCCACGCTGGCCCATGCGATGTGAGGCATAATAAGCAGCTTTTCCCTGGTTTTTATGTTTAAAAAAGGGCTGTCTGTTGAAATAGGTTCTTTTTCCAGTACATCAAGCCCGGCACCTGAAATGATATTATTATCCAGGGCAAAGACAAGGTCCTTTTCATTGACAATTCCGCCCCTTCCGGCGTTGATAAGTATAGCGGAAGATTTCATTTTTTTGAGCTGATTCAGATTAAACAGGTTTTTCGTGTTCTCATTTAAGGGAGCATGAATAGAAATGATATCCGATTGCTTTAAAAGTTCATCAAAGCTTACACGGTCATAACCGGGATCATTATGGTTGCCGGAAGTGGAGTAATAAATAACTTTTGACCCGAAAGCTTCGGCGACCGCGGCTGCCTTTTTTCCGATGGTGCCGAGTCCCGCTATGCCGAAAGTTTTCCCATTCAATTCACTGAATTCAGGACCATGGTGGGTAAAGATGGGACTTTTTAAATATTCACCGGAACGAACGTAGTCGTCATAATAACGGATTTTTCCCAGGAGGTACAATAACATGGCAAAGGTAGACTGAACTACGCTGTTGGTGGAGTATCCGGCAACATTCTTCACCGGGATATTCTTTAATCGTGCATAATCAAGATCAACATTATTCATGCCTGTGGCGGCGATGCAGATTAGTTGAAGCTTTGGAGCCATTTCCATCACTTTTTTATCGATCATCACCTTATTGGTAATAATTATCCCGGCCTCAGTGATCCTTTCTTTTACTTCCCCTTGTGAAGTGGTTTCGTAAAGTGAAAGATTTCCGAATTCCTCCAGCCTTGAAATATTGGGAACATTTCCGATTGTGCTCTTATCAAGAAAGACTATGTTAACCATTGTGATATTTCAATTTTTGCCCGTGAAGTTAAAAAGAACAAAGCAATTGGTAATATTATCTTTTATCTGTTAAATTTTTACGAAATTGGCAGACTATGTTCAGTTTTAAACGGATATTATCACCGCGTGAACTTCTCAATGAAAAGAAGAAGGATTACAGGAATATAGTCCTTATGCAGGCCTCCATGGTTGTGATAGGACTTATGTTATCCGAATTTATA
>CAYNCU010000205.1:0-7786 GCA_964395765.1 uncultured Roseivirgaceae bacterium
GGGTCGATTTGAAAGATTATTATGCCGTGTGTAAATTTTACGGTCTGGATCCGGAAAATTAACATGTAATTATTAAATGAAAAATAAAGGGAGCGTTCAGAAAACTCTCTCTTTTGCATTTATAATAGTACCTCATTAAACCATTCATCGGAAGATACCATGCTTTACTCATGAAATCCGGATTTTAATGTAAATATGTATAATTCAAATTATCCGGAATCCGGCCCTCAAAAAATTCATTTCCCCCCTGAACAGGGAAAAATATAATATTTATTGGTTTATTAATTTGAAATTCGGGCTACATTTTTTATGTTGCCGGCTATTGTCGATGGAGGGCAACTTTTAAATGTCATTTGGTAGAGCTCTGAATGGGGTAATAATAATGGGCGGTTAGTCCAGTAATTATTCAACCGGATGGGTATGCATTTGTCAGTTGTTACTGGATTGGACTATCTATTAACCTAAAACCCAAAAATTATGATCAAACGTTTAAGTCTTTACGGAATGTTGATTGTTTTGGCATTTCTTTTTAATTGTAAGGGCCCCGAAGGGCCAATCGGCCCGCAAGGCCCTCAGGGACCAACCGGGGCAGCTGGTCCTCAGGGTCCACAAGGGGATACTGGACCCCAGGGCTCGACAGGAGCGACCGGCCCGCAAGGTCCGCAGGGAATAGCTGGTAATGCCAATGTGGTAGAATACACTTATGGATCGGCTAATATTACATATTATACCAGTTACACGATTCCCAACATGAATCAGGCAAGGTATGATTCCAGCCTTATATTAGCATATGCTTATACCAGTGTTGATGATAGATGGAAATCTGTCCCCGGTCCTGTTTGGGATTATAGTAGCAGTACCTGGAATCTGTCTTCTTTGGAAACTTTTACCAGCGGGCTTTGTTATGTCTATCTATTAAATTTTGATGGTTCTGACAATTCTACGCAAATGACTTTTGATAAATTCAAGATAATTGTTGCCAGTGCATCTTCAATATCGACAGCCGGCAGAATAAGCCAGACCGGAAAAGATATCCGGAATTCAGGGGTCGACCTGAAAGATTATTATGCCGTATGTAAATTCTATGGCCTATCACCGGATTAATCGGGAATAATAATTCATAACAGATAATAAGGGAGAGTATACCGTACGCTCCCTTTTTTAATATTTAATTTTTATTTTACTATCTTTCACATTCCAGCCTTCTACGTCAACCTCCGTATTGTCCGGTAGTGTTGCATAATCGGATTCAATGTCAACCGTTTTATTTTCGCCGGGTTCAACGCTTATATAATTATCCGAATAAAAAACCGGAAGGATGCGTTCGCCGGTTTCGGAGTTTACCAGCGACAACCTGATAAAAAATGCCATCGGATTAGTCTGATCATTGGAAATTCGGACTTCAATTTTCCTATCGTTAATTTTCATGGCACTTATATTCATGTTTGCTTCCGGCATATGTTCCAGTACCGGGTAATTCCCTGTAGAATCCGGAAGCCAGTATAAATTTTCACTGGCCATTTCAGTTTTTGTATTCATCAGCTTCAGGGAAAGGATCAAGCCATTTTTCGCACTCATGGTTTTGATCCTTTCAAGGGATTGTATATTCTTCACCGTGGAAGGAGTAATATCCACCCATTGCTGGTATAATGGAATCACCTTGCCATCCCTATCATAAGCCTTTGCAATTGCCATCAGGTTATTATGGTAAGAGAATGTATTATTCGCAACCATGATCATATAACTGACGGGGTCATACATGATGTGCAGGGGCTCGCTGCCGTTATGCAAACCATACAGACATGCATTAGGGTCGAGATACCAGTCGAACAACTGACCTCTGAGTGCCGTCCAGGGGTTTTGCGTTTTCCAGATGATGAAGCCGGTATACCAATTCCACATATGTGAGGTGAATCCTTCGGCAAGCGCACGGTATTGATTGTAATTTATAAGTTGAGCAATTTTTGCAAAATCCGTTGCATTTTCAGCTCCTCCGTATTTATCGATGAAATCATCATAGCCCAGATACTTATGGTAACGCCAGACGGGATCAACGCCGGCCCACCAACGGGGCAGGTTTTCATTTTTATTTCCGGATTTATATTTTCCCGGAACAATCATGCTTGAATCGGGAATAAACCTTTTCAATGATTCATAATCGCCCGTCCCCACTGAACCCAGTTCCGGGTTGAAAGGATAAGAGCGGTCTTTCCAGAAAACATCAACGGGCTGAATGCCATACGGCCCGTCACCGGTACTTCCTTTAAAATTTGTATAAAGGTCACCGGTAGTCGAACTCTCAATATAAAGCCTTGTGCCATCCAGTTCCGAAGCCAGTGTATCATTCAGCTTTTTATTGATGTCATTCGGAGGAGTGATCTCATTTCCCCCGCACCAGATGGCCAGTGACGGATGATTTCGTAACATTTTTACCATATCGACAGCCGATTGAATAAAAAGGGCATGATCATCAGGATACTTTCTTCTTTCCCATTGATCGTCTTTTTTCCTGGAGTCCTGCCACCGGCCGTTACAGTCACCCGACATCCAGAATTCCTGCCAGACGAGTATCCCGTATTTGTCGCAGGCATCATAAAATTCCGGCCTTTCGGTGATGGCTCCGCCCCAGATGCGGATCAGGTTCAGGTTGGCATCCCGGTGAAAACGCACTTCGGCATCATACCTTTCTTTCGAGAAGCGGAGCATGGCGTCGGATACGATCCAGTTGCCTCCCTTGATGAATATTTTCTGACCGTTGACCTCAAACTGGCGGCTTTGTGTGGCAGGGTTCCAGTTCGAAGTTATTTCCCGGATCCCTAATTTTATAGTTTCGGAATCGGAAACCACTGATCCGTTCTCAAGATATTGGAGCTTCAGATCGTACAGGTTCTGCGGCCCATATCCGTTGGGCCACCATAGCTTTGGATGTTCAAGACTTAATTCAGGCAGATGAACTTCCAGGTTTGTGCGGGAAGGGACAACAATTTTCAGACTTACATTTTTCCCTGCTATAGTATAACTTAAGGTTCCTGAGATGTTCCGGTCGGAGGCATTTTCCAATTCGGTACTTACTTTAATTTGCGCAGGGCCCTGCTTTGGATCCCCCGGCATTCTTACCCCGGGAACTTCGGTGATGACATGTGTATTTTTAATATTTACCGGACCGGTTTTCTCCAGGTATATTTTATCCCAAATGCCTGTGTTGCGATCGCGGACCGGCTGTATCCAGTCCCAGCCTGCTGCATATTGGTTGGTGACGTTTCGCGCAATAACGCCATCCCCTCCCTGGCCGCCATTCGGATTACCCGGGGGATCGGGCGGATAGACAATAACGGCTATCCGGTTAATTCCGTCATCCGATAAATAAGGAGTGATGTTATAAACCTGTCTTAAGAACATTCCTTTAAAAATAGATTTATTTAATGGATGGCCGTTCAGAAAAACATTGCAACTGTAATTCACGCCTCTCAGATGTAACCAGATCTGTCTCCCCGATGCAGGATATTCGATATTAATGTCCTTTGCGAACCAATAGGTGTAATAATCATTCCCGGCGCTATAAATATCGGGGATCTCTTCGTTGTTCATCCCAACATTGGGGTCCGGAATTTTCTTGTTTTCCAGCAAGGTGGTGAGTACCGTTCCCGGAACTACGGCATCCATCCAGTTTTTTATTGAATAAACGGGCCTGGAAATTTCCTCACCCTTTTCATTAACTTCTTTAATGTTTTTACATTTCCATCCGGAGTTGAGATCAGTTATATCCTGCGCCCCGGCTATTTGAAAAGCGGAGATTATTAAAATAACCGACAGTGCAGGCAGGAAGTTTCGGGTGGCTTTATACATTGGATAAATTTTTGTCAGGTTATCAATAAAAATACGGGGATTAATTTACGATACTTAACTTAAATTTTATAATCTGTGACATAAAATGCAAGCATTCAAGGTGCAGCGTTCCGAAAGCTATCGAAAGCGCAGAGGGCCCGGATCAGGTTCGAAATGATTTTATTATTATCCTTCCTTTTGGAAGTTAAAAGATTATAGGATAGGGATTTTTAAAACCATAAATTTAACATTGAATTATTTTTGACGGTTGCATGATAATTTCAGGAAAATTCAGCAAGTTCATTGCTTCCCTGTTGCCGGGATTTTTCATAGTCGGCTATGTCATCGGCACAGGAAGCGTCACTTCCATGGTAGTGGCCGGTGCGAGATACGGTATGTCCTTTACTTGGGCTTTGTTATTATCGTGTGCCTTTACCTGTATCATGTTGATTGCCATCAGCCGGTTAACCATCGTAACCGGTAATACGATCATGTTCAACATCAAAAATAATATTGGAAAGGCGGGCGCTATTTTTATCATTGCCGGCCTTATGGTTACGGTGATCACCTCCATCATGGGAGTCATGGCGGTTGTAACTGAAGTCATCCTGGAATGGACCCGTTCGATGACTGCTGATCATGCCGGAATCCCGACCCTGTTGACTGCATCGATTTTCCTGGCCCTGTTGTTATACCTCTTCTGGACCGGCAAACATGGAATTTTCCTGAAATTCGTATCCCTGATGGTTGGCGTGATGGGAATAGCCTTTGTCCTCACAAATTTTATGATCATCCATGACCCCGCGGAAATATTCAGAGGACTTATTCCCAATATACCTTCCAACGGTCAGCCGGAAATTATCATAGCCGGCATGGTAGGCACCACAATGGCAGCCGTGGTATTGGTATCCCGGAGTATGGTTGTGGCAGAAAAAGGTTGGAAACCTGAGGACATAAACATTGAAAGGAGGGATGCCCTGGTTTCTTCAACGGTCCTTTTCCTGATCAGTGCGGCAATTATGGCAAGTGCCGCAGGTTCCCTGCATGCACAAGGCATCAGGGTGGATACTGCCATTGAAATGGTGAATACCCTGAAGCCGCTGGCGGGCCGCTTTGCGATCGCCATTTTTGTCACGGGCATCATCGCCGCGGGATTGAGTTCCATATTTCCGAATATGCTGTTACTTCCGTGGCTTATCAGCGACTATAGGGGAATAGAAAGAGATATGAAGAAAACCCAATTCAGGATGATTGCCTTGTTGGTCGGATTATCTGCTTTAATTGTTCCTGTTTTCGGTGGAAGGCCGGTTGCCCTGATGATCGCTTCCCAGGCTTTCAGCCCCTTAATGATGCCCGTGCTGATCATTTTCCTGCTGATCCTCCTGAATAATAAAAAATTAATGGGCAAACATGCCATCGGTATCTGGCTGAACACGGGCTTGATCGTAACCTTGTTGTTTTCATTCTTTATGTTTTATGTTGCATATAAAGGGTATGTGGAGTTTTTTAAATGAATATTTTAAGTTACACAGAGACACGCAGAACAGGCACAGAGGTGCTCTGAGAACTGCCCGGCATAAAGCTGTGCCTGCTCTGAGTTTTGCTGTGTAAAGGGAATTAAATTATACATTCTGATTTTATTATTTTAATTCCTGTATTAAATTGTACCTGATCTGATCTCGAATCCAAATAGAATATTTATGGGAAATTTTTTTAAAAAATTATTATACGCCGGATGGCCGATTATTTTTTTACCCTTGCTTTTGCCGGCACAGGTAAAAGATCATGCGAGAATTAAGATAGATATAGACAGGCAGATCGGCGATATTAATAAAAACCTGTACGGCAACTTCACGGAGCATCTGGGCCGTTGTATTTACGGAGGCATTTATGATCCTGCTTCCAAACAAGCGGATCAGTACGGATTCAGAAAAGATGTGGAGGCAGGGATCAAGGCTCTTCATGTTTCCGTCTTACGATGGCCGGGAGGAAATTTCGCATCGGGGTATCACTGGCAGGACGGGATCGGCCCTGCGGATCAGCGGCCGGTTCGTATCGACCTGGCCTGGGGGGCTCATGAAACCAACCGCATCGGCACAGATGAATTTCTCAGCTATTGTAAACGTATGAATATTGAGCCCTATATCTGCGTGAACCTGGGCACCGGTACCCTGGATGAAGCCCGGGACTGGGTTGAATATTGCAATATCGATAAGGGTACATATTTTTCAGACCTTCGCCGCAAGAACGGGAGTGACGCACCCTATAATGTAAAATACTGGGGACTCGGAAATGAAATGGACGGACCCTGGCAGATGGGCCACAAGAATGCCGAAGACTACGGAAAATTTGCCCTCGAAGCGGCCAAGATGATGAAATGGATTGATCCCGATATTAAATTAGTAGCCAGCGGATCCAGCAATTACGGCGGCGACTGGATCCATTGGAACCGCACCGTGCTGGACTACCTGAAAGATTATGTCGATTATATTTCCTTGCATTTATACGTTGGAAACAGGGATAATGATTATTATAAATTCATGACTTCCACCCTTGACCTGGAAAGAAACATCCACATAGTAAAAGGGGAGATCAGTGAAGCCATGGTAAAATCTCGCAGAAAAAACCCTATCTATATAGCGTTTGATGAATATAATGTCTGGTACCGTGCTTTTACCGAACAAAAGCTGGAAGAAGTTTACAATCTTGAAGATGCCCTGGTGATCGCACAATTCCTGAATACATTTATCCGCAATGCCGATATCGTGAAGATGGCCAATATGGCCCAGTTGGTGAATGTAATTGCCCCCATGATGATCAGGAATGACACGCTGTTTTACCAGACCATTTTTTACCCGCTTCAGCTTTTCGCCAATTATTGCAAAGGTGAATCTTTGGATACTTATGTTGATTGCGGAACATTTTCCACAAAGGAACATGCTGACGTTCCTTACCTGGATGTATCATCGGCCTATGATAAGGCCAATGGTGAACTGATCCTTAATGTTGTGAACCGAAATGAAAACGAGGCGCTCACCACCGATATCATCAGTGAGGAAGGGAAGTTCTCTGGCAACGCACAGATATACACCGTTAATGGTAAGAATATAAAAGATATCAATTCGACTACCGAACAGAATGTGAAAACGGCCACTGCCAGCATGAAAGTTTCCGGTGAAAAATTTACTTACAGTTTCCCGGCGCATTCGTTTACGATGATCAGGATTACAATTGAGTAGATATTAAACCGTGTAAGCAGGCAAATGCATAAAAGGAATTCCCCCGGGTAATAAATTCCGTAAAAAATCATTTTTAACAAACTTTAAAGAATTACTCCCGTTATTTATAATGGGTGCGGGAAAGAATGCGTGGGAATAAATGAATGAGGAAAAAGGAAAAGATTTCGACCCGGTGGGTTAAAAATTTCTTTTTGATATCATAGTATCCTGTTCCTCATTCGGATGTTATGCAGTTTTCAGGATTGACAAAAACATTTTTTTTCTTTTTGCGAGGAAAGATCCCTTAACCTTCCCAAATCATTCCTTCATTTCATTTATCACGGCAAATTGGAATCCCGTGATGGGTAAAATAATACTAAATAAAAATATATGCTGCCAATAATGCAAAATTTAAAAAATGAAAATTTGAAATGGACAAAGACATACCTGATTTTTCAGCTATAAAAAATCAACCGGCGGATGAACTTTTCAATCGATTTTCTTCGAGTGACACAGGGCTAACGGATTCTTCCGTTCAAGAGAGGCTTACTACTTACGGGTATAACGAGATCGCTGAAAAAAAAGTAAGCCCGCTGGTAAAATTTCTTGGTTATTTCTGGGGTCCCATTCCCTGGATGATCGAGGTAGCGGCCATTCTTTCGGCGGTCATCCATCACTGGGAAGATTTTTGGGTGATCTTCGCATTACTTCTGCTGAATGCCGGGGTAGGGTTTTGGCAGGAG
>CAYNCU010000206.1:0-7639 GCA_964395765.1 uncultured Roseivirgaceae bacterium
CATTCTCAGACAAAATTAAATGGTTACTTAAAACCGACAGCGAAATGTTAACCTTTTATTATCTTTAAATAGAGATTAATTAACCTGGATTTAGCCTGGGAGCCTGTAGCCATGTAATAAAACCCCATTAAAAAATTATTTTTCTTTGCCTTCCTTATTCCGGGCTTTCTTCATTTGAATATGGGTTATTACCGGTCGTCGTGAGCAGGATCATCTATGAGGTAAAAGTACAACTTCCTGCCATGCAGAAAGAGAGGGATGAGCAGTCACAAATCAGGATTATGAAATGAAAACACTTACCACAAAAATTAAAAAAACCGGGTTACCCAGGCTTTAAAGACGGGAAGAAATTCATTCACCGGAATAGCCTTCGAAACCAAGTTTAGCAAGTCCTTTTTTTACCTCCGGGCACGACATGAAAAGTTTCCATAAAAGCCCTGACCGGTAATTTTCGATCATATCGATAATGGGCCCCTGGTCGATGGCAAGATAACGCTGAATGTACCAGTTGTCGCTTTCGCTGAAGGCGTCGTAAAAACCGAAAGGTCCCCAGAGTTTATCATGATAGTTATAATAGAGGTTCTTCAGAACATCCATCGAATATTCGGGGGTGTACGGGAAGGATGAAAGGGCAGCCGTGGGGCTGATCACTCCGAGATCGTTGGAAGGGCTGTGCGCCGAGTAACCTTTAATGGAATAGCTGGCCGTAAGTCCCCAGCAATTTTTACCGTAGCCTTTATATCCTTTCGGATTTTTAATGCAATATTCCCGGTCGATCAGGACGCAGTTTTTATTATGCTGCCAGTAGTCGGCATATTCGTCTTTCAGGTTATGGGGATCGAGGCCCAGGAAAGAATAATGTTCCCAGAAAAGAGGACCGCCATATTTTTCCGCGTCGTTGTGTTTCAGGGTAAGCAGGTAACCGTAAGTGACCACGCTGTCACGGATCCCGCCGTTCCTGGCCCAACCCTGGTGATATACTTCAGCGGGAACATCATGGGTGGGTGAAGAGGCAGCCAGGACATATGTGATCAGGCATTCGTTGTACCCCTGTATGGGAAAGTTCATTTGCCAGGCATAGTCAGGTGACCAGTGCCAGTAAAGTACATTTTTTCCGCCATGCCGGTACCAACTCCAGTCGACCCCGCGCCACAACGAATCAATAGAAGTGGCCAGCGCCTGTTCCTTATCGTTGCCATTCAGGAAAAATTGACGGGCGCATAAGAGGCCCTGGACAAGGTAGGATGTCTCTACGAGATCGCCGCCGTCATCTTTTTCACCGAAAGGCTTCACTTTGCCGGTTTTACCATATAACCAGTGCGGCCAGGCGCCATGAAAGCGATCGGCCCGTTTCAGGTAAGTGGCAATGTGTCGGATCCTATCATAACCCTGCTTCCTGGTAATGAATCCACGCTGAATGCCCACCAGGATCGCCATGATGCCAAAACCGCTTCCCCCGACCGCCACCACGTTCTTGTCATTAGCCGGATAAACACCATCTACATGAAATCTTTCCCTTGCCATCCCGGAAACCGGTTCGGCCCCGTTCCAGAAATACCGGAAAGTCTGGTATTCTACCAGGGTGAGCAAAGAATCGCTGCTTAATGAATCGGTTCGCGAAAATATGGAATTAGCCTGTGGCGCATGATGACAGGCGGATAAAGCCGGAAAAAGAAAAAGCAGAAGTAAATATTTGAAATTTTTCAACTGAATGGTGTACTTGAAAATTAAAAATAATGAAAAAAGAAAAATCAATGCAACAAGTTAGAAAAAAACGTGGCGCGAAAAGGAAAATAGCTATTAAAAAATCATGAAGAGTCCCTGATGGTTGTACCTTGCGGATCGAAATATTCGTATTTTTAGCCACAAATTCAATCGTATGAAAAAGCTATCCTATATTCTTTCAGTTCCTGTAATATTAGCTGTAATTTATTTTGCCGGCCCAAAATATAATGTCCCGGCTTTTAATAAAAAACTCCCTGAGATTACCCTTACAGGTGACTCCCTGGAAAATTATGTGAACCTTCATGAATCGGAAATAAAAAATATTAAGTACGATAACGAAGCAAGGATTGTCTGGGCGAATGATTCATTGAAAAATAAAACTCCTTATGCCATTGTATACCTTCACGGTTTTTCCGCCAGCCAGGGGGAGGGCATACCGGTTCATACCGATTTTGCGAAAAGGTACGGCTGTAACTTATACCTCTCGCGCTTGTATGATCATGGTATTAGCTCTGATGAAGCGCTTCTTCATATGACTCCCGACAGCCTCGTAAATTCCGCCAAACAGGCTATCGCCATCGGGAAACAACTGGGTGATAAAGTAATTCTAATGAGTACATCCACCGGGGGAACCTTGTCCCTGTACCTGGCAGGAGGCGATCCCGATATTGCCGGTTTGATCTTATACTCCCCGAATATACGTGTTAATAACCCGTTTATATTCCTGCTTACCGGCCATTGGGGACTTAAAATAGGGAGAATGGTGGCCGGCGGGGATAACCTCGTTTACCCCGTCAAAAGCAGGGAAGACAGTCTGTACTGGGACAATACTTACCGGGTGGAAGCGGTGGTATACCTGCAGGCATTGATTGACAAAACCATGAATCAAAAAACATTTTCATCCGTGACCCAGCCGGTATTCCTGGGGTATTATTATAAGGATGAAAAACACCAGGACCCGACGTGTAAAGTAAGCGCCATGCTTAAAATGTTCAATGAGCTGGGCACACCTGAAAATAAAAAAGTGAAACAGGCCTTTCCCGATGCAGGTGAACATGTGATCGCCTGCGAATACAAATCGAAAGACTGGAAAGGGGTGGAGGAAGCTACTTTCCGCTTTGCCGAAAATGTTCTGGGGTTAAAACCGGTAAAGGAATGATATCTTTTAATATCTTATTCCAGATTGCTGTTTTCAGATCTTCGATTTATTCGTAGCGAAGCGTATCGACCGGGTTCAGGGAAGAAGTCCTCACTGAATGAAAACTTGTGGTTACAAAGGCGATCAGCAGCGCCCCGGCACCGGCAAGTATAAATATTACCCCATCGATTCCGGTCTTGTAGGCAAAATTCTGCAGCCATAAATTCGCCACATACCAGGCCAGGGGAGAAGCAAGAATGGCCGCTATTATGATCAGCACAAGAATATCCCTGAATAACAGAAAGATCAACTGGCTTGACGATGCGCCCAATACTTTCCTGACCCCGATTTCTTTTGTTCGTTGTTCCGCCGTGAAAGCCGACAGGCCGAAAATTCCAAGTAATGAAACGGCAAGGCAGATACCTGATAAAATTGATATCAGGCTGGATTGCCTTTCGTCGGCCTGATAAGATTCATTGAAATGCTCGTCGAGAAAATAATAATCAAATGGATGAGTCGGATCCAGTTGTGACCATTTCTTTTTCAGGAAATCCATAGTATTTACAAGGTTTGTCCCTGAAAGCCTGATATAAAAATTACCACCGTCATCCACGGGTTCGATAATTTCCGGGTCAATCGGATTGTGCAGCGACGAAATGTTGAAATCCTTCACTACCCCGATCACATGACCCGGTTCCTTGCCGTGAAAATGCATAATTTCCTTTCCGAGCGCATCCCTGAGGTCAGATCCTTTTTTGTTGGGATCATACCATCCCAGCCTGCGCGCAGCGGTTTCATTGATAATGAACGATCTTCCGCCTTTGTCTCCCTCGTTGTTTTCGTGAAAATCCCTGCCGGCCAGTATCGTAAATCCCATGGTCTTTATAAAATTTCCGCCTACATATAATCCGTTAAATGCCTGGTTTGCCATAACAGAATCCGTCTCGACCTTATAAACGGAAGCACCGGGCCGACCACCCGGAACATTATAGGCAAGGGCTACGGATTTGATACCGCTATAGGAGTTCAACTCGTTGCGGATGACAGGAATATTATTTTCGACAATAGAATCTTCAATTGGAACAATGAGCAAATGATCCTTATTAAATCCTAAATCTTTATTTCTGACATAACGGATCTGATCTTTCATGATGAGTGTGCAGATGATCACACCTATTGATATGGTAAATTGTAATATCACCAGCAACCTTCTGAGGCTGGTACCGGTGGTCGTGGAATGAAAGGAGCCTTTCATTGACTTGATTATCCCCAGTCGGGGGAGGTAAAGGGCGGGATAAAGGCCCGATAAAAGACCGATCAAAAGGGTAATGCCTATGCTGCCGTATAGAAGAAGAGGATTGTGGAAAATATCAAGCGATAGTTCTTTTTGGATCAATTCATTAAACGGCGTGGCATAAAGAATGATAAATACAATCAACCATGAAAGGGTAAGTGCCACGAAAGAAAGAACCATGGATTCCATAAGAATGGACAATGTCAATCGCTTCTTCCCGGATCCGAAAATTTTCCTTAAACCGATTTCTTTCATTCTTTTGCCGGAACGAGCTGTTGCCATATTGATATAGTTGATGCAGGCGATCATTAAAATAAAAACCCCGATGGCGCTGAAGGCATAGAGGTAAGCAACATTACCCTGTGGAAAATCATTTTCCTGCTTTGAATGAAAGTGGATTGACGCCAGGGGTTCGAGATAAAACCAGAGTTTGCTGCTTACGATATCGCCGAAAGGCTTGATGTATTTATCATAAAAAGGCTGAAATTTCGTAAAGAGATCCTGGGCATGATAGCCTTTCTGAAATAAAAGATAGGTGTAGGCATCGGGATTCCAGATGGCTTCAGAATTGAACTGACCGTCTTTGGTCGCCCATGTCCGGGCATCGACCCCGGACAATAACGCATTGAATTTCATATGCGTATTATCGGGAAGGTCCTTCATTATACCCGTCACAATAAAATTCTCTTTATTGTCGAAAAGCAAAAGACTTTTACCTAATGCATCCTGTGGAGTTTTAAAATACTTATCAGCCAGTTTTTTTGTCAATACAATACTATGGGGTTGGGTTAACGCCGTTTTTGGATTGCCTGCAAGGAAAGGGAAGGTGAAAATATCAAATACCGTTGAGTCGGTCCAGCAGAAATACCTTTCCCGGAATGCAGGTGCGGATTTTTCATCCGGAAGCGAAACCAAAACCTCATCATCCATCAGGAAACGGGCATAAGATTCTATTTCCGGAAAATTATCTTTTAACATCGGGGCCAATTCCCTGGCAGCCGACGGAGTGTGGAATTCTACTCCCGGCCCTTTTACATTCGTCACCAGCCTGAAAATCCTGTCATGTTTTTTATTGTATCGGTCATAGGTCAGGTCATTTTGGAGGTAAAGCAAAATGATGATGCTCACTGAAATGCCGATGGAAAGGCCGGCAATATTTAAAATCGTATAAAATTTATCTTTTAAAAAAGCCCTGAATTTGAGTTTTAATTCGTTGAAGAACATGGTTGTTGTTTATTTCGGTTATTTTCATTCCTTATAATCCGATCGGTGATTAAATCTACCTTTCGGCAATCCTGCAATATCTGTAATTTATATAGGGATACAATATTCATATATCATAGTTACCGAATTAGATGTTTTTCAACGCCAAAAAGTTGCAAAAAAGTTTATTTTTCGAGCAAAAGGCCAATTCCGAAGGTTAATACAAAGAAAAGAGTAGTGAGGGCCATTTTTCGAAGGCATGCATCCAGCTTTTCGGAAGCGGAGAGGGCGGCAACCTGATTTCCGTTGATGATGAGTAATGGCGTTGAAAAAAGAAAGAGAAACTGAAAGGGACCCCGGAAATCCAGTAAATTGTAGGCAAGGGCTGCTACCCAGCCGGCTGATAAGAGGAACCAGTGATACTTAACGGCTGCCAGCCGCCCGATCCTTACCGGTATTGATTTCTTGCCCGCCAGCTTGTCCGAATCAACATCCCTGATATTGTTAATATTAAGCACAGCCGTGGCAAAAAAGCCGGTACTCAGGGCAGGAAGAATATGGATAAGTCTTATCGTACCGGTATTCAGAAAATAGGTTCCGGCGACGCCTACGATGCCGAAAAACAACATAACAAAAATATCTCCCAGCCCTGCGTACCCATAAGGTTTTTTACCCATGGTGTAACCCAGTGCGGCAAGAATGGCCAGTATGCCTGCCGCAAGGAAAGAGATAAAATAAATAACCCCGAAGGTCAGCAGATGGCTGATAAGAATTAATCCCGAGACCAGGGCGGCCAGGGTAATAACGATTATACCGGTTTTCATTTCAGCCGGAGAAATGGCCCCGCTGGCAACCGCCCGGGAGGGCCCGGTCCGGTGGGCGCTATCCGCACCATGTTTAAAGTCGCCGTAATCATTGGCCAGGTTTGAAAGGATCTGAAGAAAAATGGTAGTGAGCCCGCTGAAGATTAGCACATTCCAGCTGAAAGACCCGTCAAACGCCGCCAGGAATGATCCCATGGCGATGCTGGCCAGGGCCAATGGCAATGTTCTGAGACGGATGGCTTTTAACCAGGCGCGGACCTTCATAGAAAAAAACCTCTAAATATTATTGTTTAATGAATACCCGGATTTTGTTTATAATGCGAAGATTCGGATAAATACCAATTAACAAAAAATAAATATCAATTAATTTTCAATTTTCAATATCCGGTTTCAGGTCCCCGTTAACAACAGTCGCGCTTACATTGTGATATCGGGCTGCGGGAAGCCTGTTAAAACAAAAAACCTGGCGAGGAAAGACATAAAAAACCTGTGCAATCATTCATATAATCCATGAATAATGCACAGGGTTTTTTCTGACCGTCAGAATGAAACCGGTTGAATCGCTTTTATTTATGATTTTATTTTTGAAACGATCTGATCGTCAAGCGGTTTTACCTTGGAAGGAAAGAATGCAATCAGCTTTCCATTTTCATCGATCAGGTATTTGCAGAAATTCCATGAAGGTTCGTCCGTGTTCCATCCGTTGTATTGTTTCTCCGTTAACCATTGGTATAAGGGAGCCATATCGTCCCCTTTCACGGAAATTTTTTCAAACATCTGGAATGTTACGCCGTAATTTTTAGTGCAGAACTGGGAAATTTCCTTGTTGGAGCCGGGTTCCTGTCCGCCGAAATTATTGGCAGGAAATCCGAGAATAGCGACCTTATCGCCATACATCTCATTCAGCTTCTGCAGATCGGCATACTGCGGGGTGAAGCCGCATTTCGAAGCGACATTCACGACCAGTACTTTTTTCCCTTTGTATTTGGAAAAATCGATCATAGTGCCGTCGATGGCCTTCATCTTAAAATCATAGAAAGATTTTGGCACATCGCCGGATTTCTTCTTACCCGGATGGACATGGGTGAAGCCGGAAGCAATGGCTCCGAGCATCAGGACGGAAATCATTGATAAAATTGTCTTCATGAGCGTTAATTTTACATTCTTTCAGGTACAACAATACCTAATAAACTCATTCCTATTCGTAATGTTTTGGCGGTCAGGGAAGATAAAGCGATCCGGAAATTCCTGCAAACAGGGTCGGATTCGCTTAAAACCGAAACATCGGTATAAAATCGGTTATATTCCTTGGCCAGCTCATAACAATAATTGGCGAGTACGGAAGGCGAATATTCATCAGCGGCTTCTTTTATCTTTGCATGGAAATCATTCAGTAAAATCACCATTGATCTTTCAGTAGGATGCATGAACATTGATGGATGTATGGAAGGGTTA
>CAYNCU010000207.1:0-7591 GCA_964395765.1 uncultured Roseivirgaceae bacterium
CCTGAGGCCCACCGTGAAGATGATTCGGCCCGTTGTTGACAGGAAGATTGTATTCAACTCCGTCCAACGTAAACTTTCCTTTGGCTATTCTATTCCCATACCGGCCTACGATGGTACCGAATTGGGCGTTCTTAACGAGGTATTTTTCCAGCGAATCATAACCCAATACAACATCTGCCATTTTATTATTCCTGTCGGGCATGTACACCTCTGATAAAATTGCTCCATAAGTAAGCACTTTGATATGTGCTCCGTTTGAATTGGTCAGCGTAAAAGCGTATACCTGCTTACCGTCACTGGTTGTTCCAAATGGTTCTTTTATTATTTTTTTCACAATATTTCCGTTTTTACATCCTGAAATTGAAATGATTGCCAAAACCATAAACCAGAAAAAATTCATGCATTTACCGTTATTTTTCATGGTAAAGTAGTTTGATTTAAAGATATAAAATTTCGGAAGAAAATCGGGTTTGGCCGCCCTTTTTTCAGTTTATGTAAAATTTATTACCGCTGGAATTGAATATAGTCCCACGGTAAACCTGCTTGAATTTCCTATCTGCAGGAGATAGTATGGTGCCGACCAGAAATTAAAAATAGATGACCCTATTAATATTTCTTTGTAATAGGGTATCAGAAAAAAGATATACCCACATGACCGGGCAATTTTACACTATTCGCGGATTGGTTATAACCCGGAATATGAAAACATTTTATCGTATGTTTATTGCCGGCCGGGCAGTATTACCGATGCTCGTAAATGGATAACTTTTCTTTCAGCTCTTTACGGGCTATATGAATCCGGTTTTTAACGGTTCCAATGGGTATACCAAGCTTGTCTGCAATTTCAAAGTACTTCCAACCTCTGAAATGCATCATAAAGGGTGTCTTATAGGTTTCATCCAGCTTGTCGATGGCATTATTGATATCCTTTAATGCAAAGCTTGAATAGGCAAGATTCTCAATAATATTATCACTACTATTGATATAATGAAGATTTTCGGTGCTGTCAATAAAGGTATTCCTTCTAACCATCCGCTGGTAATTGGTAATGAAGGTATTTTTCATGATGGTATACAACCAGGCTCTGAGGTTGGTTCCTTCCGTAAACTTTTCCCTGTTGGAATACGCCTTAAGAACCGTTTCCTGTAGTAAATCCAGCGCATCTTCCCTGTCTTTAGTCAAGCGGATCGCAAATGGCTTCAGGGCCGGCAGGCTTTTAACGATTTTGTAGCTAAATTCTAGAGCAGTCATAATATTGGATTATTGTTCAATTAAGCTTTAGATACATTAAACAAATTTAATATCTTTTGTTAAACTTATTTGCCAAAAAAATAAACATTTTTTAATAATTCTAAATAAGAATTGGGTTAAATATTGTTAAAAGATTAAAATTCAATGATTTAATGAAATGCCGGTTGCTGAAAATATAAGATATATAAAAGGAAATTCAGAATTAAGAATTAGTTCAATTTTCGGTTTTTATCATTCCCATGCAGGCGAGATTTTATGAATTTCAGATATTATATAAAATTGGTAGAAATAATATAAATTAATAAATTTCGTTTTTGCAACAGGATGTTCTTTTATATTTAATCCGTCTTCGCATTTCGCTTCGACGGACGGGAAGGTTGTGGAATAATTCCCCGGAGTTCTGCTCCGGAAATTTGGGTCCAGGGCTTGCCTTGGGGTTAAATACCTTTTAATCTGGTAATTCTGATTTTTTTATTATTCTCATGTTTAGATTTTTCATATTTATTTTTTCGGTATTTACATTCCAATCTTTCCTATACGGACAGGAATTGCCTGATACAGTTAAATTGCCGGAGGTTGTAATTATCGGTAAGTTTAATTACAATCTTCCGTTTATCACATCCACGGTTGATAAATTGACACTTCAGACAACCAATACCCATGACATTGGGGAATATCTTCGTCAGGTTCCGAATGTTTCCGGAATAAGAAAAGGAGGAAATGCGATCGACCCTGTTGTAAGGGGTTTTAAATATTCTCAGCTCAATGTAATGATAAGCAATGGCATAAAAATTGAGAACGGCTGTCCCAACCGTATGGATCCTGTTTCTTCCCATATAGAAGCTGAGGATGTGGAGAATATTGAAATCATAAAAGGGCCCTTCGCCCTTAAATATGGGCCCAACTTTGGTGGTGTTATTAATCTTGAAGCAAAGGATCCGAAGCCTTATGATCAATTCCAGCTTCATGCCAATGCTTTATATGGCTTTGAGTCCAACTGGAATGGGCATAAAACTCATTTTTCTATTGATGCCGGAAACCGGGCTGTATTTTTCCAGGTTTCAGGAGGATACAGGAATTATGGAAATTACAGAAGCGGTAAACGGGATGAGAATGATACGATTTACAGTTCCGCATTCAAAAAATACAATTATTCGGCAAGGCTCGGGTATGCTTTCAGAACAGACCAGCAGGTTATGTTGTCTTATGATATAATCAGGAGCAGGAATGTCATGTACCCGGCATTGTCAATGGATGAAAAAAGCGATGATACCGGGATAATATCTTTCGACTATAAGGCAAAAAATTTGGGTGCCAGGATCAAAACCCTTGATATAAAGATTTACCGTTCCAAAGTCCATCATGTCATGGATAATCACAAAAGACCCTCTTCCTTATTAATGTTGATGGTTGCGGACGTTAATGCGGCTAACACAGGAGGACGCACCGAGATAAACATTAATTATGGTAAACACAGGATCACGTGCGGAATGGATTACGAGAATATCGGTAAGGACGGCACCAGAATCGGAACGATGGAAATGATGGGGACTATATCGAAAAATATTACCAATTTATGGAAACAGGCTTGCATTCAGAATACCGGTCTATTTATGCAGTATAGTGTGCCTGTTTCCTCCTTTGAAATTATGGCGGGTATTCGCGGTGATCTGAATTACGCCACTTCCGGCGATACCCTGAAATTAATCCGGGATGGCGAAAATTATTTTGATGATGTTAATTCCAGGTTCCTGAATCTGAGCATCAGCGCGGGAGTTACCGAAATGTTCAACAGCTACACGACCCTATCATTGGCTGCGGGCCGGGGTACAAGAAGCCCGAATATGTTGGAACGGTATATAAAACTTTTGCCGGTAGGATATGATAATTATGATTATCTGGGCAATCCGGTTCTTGATCCGGAGATCAATAATGAGATCGATATCACGCTAAAATACAACCGAAAGAATACCGGAGGTTTTCAATTCAACATTTTTTATTCCTGTGTTCAGGGCTATATTTCAACTCAATTATTGCCTCCATCGGTAATCAAACCTCAGACCCAGGGTGTGCTTGGAGTAAAACAATTTGTGAATACAAATTACGTAACTTTTAAAGGATTTGAATTCAATTACAAATCTCCGGTGGGGTATAAATTAGGAGGTAACCTGGTGGCAGCCTTTACCTACGGCACAATACCTTCCGTATATCAATATGTAATATCCGGATCCGAAATTACCGATCGAAAACTAATTAAAAATGACGCCTTACCAGAAATACCGCCATTAGAAGCAACGGTGACTGTACATTATAAATTATTACAGGACCGATTAGTACCTAAAATTTCAATCAGGAAGGTTGCCGGTCAGCATCATATATCAAAGGCTTATTATGAGCCATCCACTCGGGGTTTTACTTTGATGCATTTTTCAGCTGAATTCACGCTGAATAAAAATATCAGGCTTCTGGCCGGTGTTAATAATATTTTTAACAGGGCTTATTACGAGCACCTGAACCGGAAGATCATCGGAACTACAGGGAAATTATATGAACCGGGAAGAGTATTTTTTGTTAATCTTAATGCAGAAATATGAGTTTTTTAAATTACCTCTGCCGCATTCGGATTTTTTTTATGCTGGCTGGAATTATGCTCACTTCATGCCGACAGGATAATTTCAGTCCCGAAAATCAGCTAACCGGCCATATCCTGTTTAAATTCCTGCACTATGTCGACGGTCAACCCCTGCAAAAAGACACAATGATATATGTAAATACGGCGGGCAACCCGTATGAAGTTGATGAACTGATGTACTTTATTTCGGACGTAAAACTTTCAGGTTCGGATGGTTCCAAAATATGGATTGGCCAGTGGAAAGACATTCATTATATTGATATAGATATCCCCTCTACCCTGACATGGAATGTATTTGACGATATTCCTGCCGGTGATTATGATTCCATAACCTTCACTTTCGGTATTTCTGCCCAAAAAAATCGATCCTTCATGTTCGTGGATTATCCTGAAGCGAAAATGATGTGGCCCGATATACTCGGCGGCGGTTATCATTACATGATGCTAAATGGTAAATGGCTGGATCCTGATAAACTGGAACAGTTATATAATTTTCATCTTGGTATCGGTCAATTGTATAAAGGCGATGTAATTCAATACGATTCCATTTATGAATATGTCCAGAATTACTTTACGGTTCTTTTGCCGCGGTCATCCTTTGAGATACAATCCGGCAGCACGCGAGAAATTTCCATCATTATGAATATTGACAGTTGGTTTAAAACTCCCTATGATTTTGATTTCGATTACTGGGGGGCCAATATAATGGAAATTCAACCGGCTATGCAAATGGCAAAAGAAAACGGATTTGACGTTTTCACAACCGGATCCATCCGATAGTTGTTTTCAGGAATAAAACCCGCATGTTATTTAAGGAGATCATCGAGTAATTAATTTGATTCACAGAACTCGACAAGATTACGGAATTTGTCCAGAATGATTACATTGGCTGGCAACTTTAATTCCTGACACGTTACCTGGCGGCCGGTTAATAATACCTTCGAATTATGGAATTCGGTTGACAGTTCTTCAATATAGTTTTGGATGTTAACTGCTTCGTGGCAGGTGGTGAGCACAGTAAACACAAAATCGGGTTTCTGAAATTTATATACCTTTCGTATGTATTTCAGATTAAGGTGTTCACCGACATAGATGACTTTATTGTTCCGTATCTTAAGCAGGTACCAGGCAAACAATAGTGATAATTCATGGTGTTCTCCTTCAGGGAGGAACAGGAGATAAGTCTTATTAAATTTTTCAGGACGCACCTCGGCGCTGTCAATGGCCGCATGCAATTTCTGGATTACCAGGTTGGAAATGAAGTGTTCCTGTGAAGGACAAACCGACCCTGTCTGCCAAAGGATACCGATTTTGTTTAAAAACGGGTATATAAGCTTAATCATCGTTTGTTCAAAACCGTATTGAATCACATTGGCCGACATTATTTTATCGAATTGTTCTTCATCGTAATCGATCATGGCCAGCGTAAGGGCGTGGATCTGCTCGGGAAAAGAAAGTTTTTCTTCGGTCAGCTTAACCACTTCCTGTTGCATTTCCTCAAAACACATTTGTGAAATCTTACTGATCTTATGACCGTTATCTTTCAGTAAGGATATATTCAATACCAGTTTGAGATCGTTATCATCGTAGAAGCGTATATTGGTATCCGTCCTTTTAGGCTTTATGAAATTATATCGCTGTTCCCAGATCCTTAAGGTGTGGGCTTTAATACCGGATAATTGTTCAAGATCTTTAATGGAGTAGGTGGACACGATTCTATATAATTAACCTATATGCCAATAACATTAAGTGAAAATTAAAAAATACGAATAATTTTTTATGGCTCACTTTGATATAAATCAATTGAAAATCAGGCAGATTATCCTTTATTAACTGTTCATTATAACAATGAACTTATAAAAATTGTTTTTGGTGTTTAGGTTTTGACAGGGTAAATTGTCATGAATATATTTTCAGAAAGCCCGGTTAATGATCCGGTTCTGCATGATCCTATACAATATAACGTATAATATAGACCGCGAAATCGACCATGAGTGGACAGAGTGGCTGAAGAATTATTACATTCCTGAAATTATGTCAACGGGGTATTTCACCTCTTACAAGGTTTTCAGGATGTTGCAGGTGGAAGAGGATAATAGTATTAATTATGCAGTGCAGTTATATTCGGAATCCCTTGCCCAGTTGAATAAGTTCCTGGAAGAAGATGCGGTTGGGATTGCCTCCCGCTTACAGGAGAAATTCAAACATCGTCACGTAGCCTTCATGACGGTGCTTCAGGATACCGGATTATAGGATTCCACCTGTTCACGGGTAAGGCGGCAGGTTACCCATTGCGGATCAATAATGGGATCATATTTACGGTAAAAATTAAAGGCGGGCTCATTCCATTCCAGTACCTGCCATATCAATCCACGGCATTTTGTTTCCCGGGCTTCGAAGATAGTGGCATCAAAAAGTTTTTTTCCAATGCCCATCTTCCGGTATTTTTCGGTTACGATAAGATCCTCAAGGTAAAGCATTTTCCCTTTCCATGTCGAATAACGGAAATAATATAATGCAAGCCCGACGATCCGGTTTTCTGCTTCTGCAACGAGAAAACCAAAAACAGGATTTTCCCCGAAGCCATCCGCTTTCATTATTTCCGGGGTGTTCTCGACTTCATCGGGGGCGTTTTCATAGATAGCCAGTTCTATAATAAGATTATGTACAGAAGGAAGATCCTCTTCCCGGCCTTTACGGATAATAATATTCCCCGTGTTATTATTTTGCATGAAATGAAGAGCTTATTGAATTCAACAAATTATTATGAATCAAATTTATGGTTTTTCAATCCGGTCAAAACCGGTATAAGAAATCAGGGCTTTGGGTATTTTAATGCCATCAGGGCCCTGGTTGTTTTCAAGCAGTGCCGCCACAATTCGCGGTAAGGCCAGGGCGCTCCCGTTCAGCGTATGTAGGTAATGATTCCTGTTGTTACTGTCTTTATATCTTAGTTTCAACCGGTAAGCCTGGTAGGACTCAAAATTACTGACAGAACTTACCTCCAGCCATTTTTTTTGTGCTGCGGAAAAAACTTCCATGTCATACGTCATAGCGGAGGTAAAGCCGAGATCAGCGCCACACAACCGAATCATACGGAAAGGTAATTCGAGCTTAATCAGCAGGTTCTTTACATGTTCACACATTATATCCAATGTCGCATATGACTTTTCCGGAATCTGGATCTGTACGATTTCAACTTTATCGAACTGGTGCAGCCGGTTAAGGCCCCGGACATGAGCTCCCCAGCTTCCCGCTTCCCGCCTGAAACAATTACTGTAACCGGCATTCTTTACGGGAAGATCTTCTTCCCTGAGAATTACATTCCTGTATAGGTTTGTGATAGGCACTTCTGCAGTCGGGATCAGGTAA
The DNA here is from genome assembly GCA_964395765.1 of uncultured Roseivirgaceae bacterium. Classification (GTDB taxonomy): domain Bacteria; phylum Bacteroidota; class Bacteroidia; order Cytophagales; family Cyclobacteriaceae; genus DATDPY01. The sequence continues at coordinate 7,256 of CAYNCU010000207.1, forward strand.
TAGTCTTCGTCTGCCAGCTTGTACATCTGGCCTTCTTTATCAGGCAGCTGCCCTGTACCGTATCCCGAATCACTATTGATTACTACCGGGGGTTGAATTTCACGGTAACCCGCTTTTCCCGCTTCATCGAGAAAGAAATTGATCAATGCCCTTTGCAACCGGGCCCCTGCCCCTTTATAAACCGGAAATCCGGCTCCCGTGATTTTATTCCCCAGTTCAAAATCGATAATGTCATACTGCTGTATCAGGTCCCAGTGAGGAAGCGCAGCCGCCTCAAGTCGGGGAATTTGTCCATGCTCGAATACCACGACGTTATCTTCGGCCGAATTACCTGCG
>CAYNCU010000208.1:0-7590 GCA_964395765.1 uncultured Roseivirgaceae bacterium
CCTCTTTTCCTCTTTTCCTCTTTTCCTCTTTTCCTCTTTTCCTCTTCTCCCCTTCTCCCCTTCTCCCCTTCTCCTCGTCTCCTCATCTCCTCATCTCCTCATCTCCTCATCTCCTCATCTCCTCATCTCCCCACAACCTGCTTCCATTCAGCCATATCCGGAATAAAAAGATGATATATTTTTAATTTACATGTTAAAGTCCCGTCCTTTTTTGCAATTCCTCAGGGTAACGAGCTCCCTGCACCTCGATCTTCGAGGAAGCTTCTTCGATATTGTATAAGTCATCAGGGCTAAGCTCAACTGCGAGGGACCCGATATTTTCTTCCAGCCGGTGCAGTTTAGTAGTTCCGGGGATCGGCACGATCCAGGGTTTCCGGGAAAGTAACCAGGCCAGGGCAATCTGCGCCGGCGTGGCATTTTTCTGTTCTGCGATCCGGGTAAGCAGCTCCACGACTGCCTGATTGGCCTTCCGGTTTTCTGTGGTAAAACGAGGCACGATATTCCGGAAATCACCCTTATCGAATTTTGTATTCTCATTGATCTTTCCGGTAAGAAAGCCTTTGCCAAGCGGGCTGAAGGGAACAAAACCGATCCCAAGTTCCCCCAATGTCGGGATCACTTCCTTTTCAGGGTCGCGGAACCATAGAGAATATTCGCTCTGCAAGGCGGTTACGGGCTGTACGGCATGGGCGCGGCGGATGGTCTTCACACCGGCTTCCGAAAGACCAAAGTATTTCACTTTTCCTTCGCGGATAAGATCTTTCACGGCTCCGGCCACTTCTTCAATAGGCACTTCAGGATCTACCCGATGCTGGTATAAAAGATCAATTACATCCGTCCGTAATCTTTTCAGCGAACCTTCAACGGCCTTCCGGATATGTTCCGGGCGGCTGTTCACGGTACTCCAACGTGCATTCTTTTCATTTTCGGAAGCCGGCGCAAAGCCGAACTTGGTGGCTATCACCACCTCCTTGCGAAGAGGTTCCAGCGCCTCGCCAACCAGGTCTTCATTAGTCAATGGTCCGTATACTTCGGCCGTATCAAAGAAAGTTATTCCCATTTCCACCGCTTTGCGGATCATAGTGATCATATCTTTTCGATCCGGGAAGGGCGGAAAGGAAAAGCTCATTCCCATGCAACCGAGACCTAACGCGGAAACTTCAGGGCCGTTCTTTCCAAGTTTACGTTTTTGTAGTTCTGAATTCATGTTAAATAATTAATGTTGACAAAATTAAAACCATCGGTAGTATAAAAAGTTAAATTTTATTCCACTTAAAGAAAAAATGATGAAATGAAAAATTAATTAAAATCGGTAATCGCGAAGAAAGTAATACTATGGGCGGGCAATTCAATAGTTCCTGCCCTGGTTTCTTTTCCATTAATTTCCGGCAGTGCATCGTCTGCCGTCAATTTCAGCGTAACCCCGTTTAACTGAACCGAATCCGCCATAATGCTTTTTGCCGTTAAGCTGTATTCTCTGGCACCGGAAGATAACTGAACCGACGAAACAGAATCGAGCGTATTAACCATTAACAGGGCTTTGCCGCCCGGATGATCTTTCAGGCTGTGGACAAAAATATCGACGCCTTTTACAGGACTGTCCATCGCATACACCTCCGTTCCCATCAGGCGGCTCCACAACAATGCCGCCCAGTAATTGGGCTTCGGGAAGTTGGTGTCCTGGTTGATAAGGCCGTATTCACTGGCGTTGAGGGTATTATGCATTACCACCCTTACCCCTTGCTTTGCCAGCAGACCTAACTGTTCAACATACCGGAAACAATCGAGAAAGGTCGCAGCCCAGGGATCTCCCCCGCAGGCGGCCTCTGCGGTTTCCGTTAACCATATCGCTCTGCCGGGAAGATATTGATCCCGCTTTTCTTTATAATAATTATATGCCGACAGTGTCCTATGCAGCCATTCCCCGGTCAGGGCTTTACCTGGCGTAATGCTTCCGGGTCCGCCCTGCGGAGCGCATCTTTTCGAAACCGCGCCATAAAAGTGATAAGTGAAAATATCAAACACCGGCCTGGGATCGGCCATCATTAAACTATCGGTCGATAATCGGTTTGTCATTCCGCCCTGCAGCGCTCCGCCCTCCCCGACCGTTCCAGGCCCTAAAATTTTCATGTCCGGCAATTCTTTGTGCGCAAAATCCCTGAAGACTTTAATATCTTCTGCGAAAGTTTTCGACTTATAACCTTTCGGTCCCCCTGCATAAGCGGCAAAATTCGGTTCATTAAATAATTCCGCGGCGTCAATTTCACCGCCGATGGACCTGGTGTATTTCGCCAACGATGATGCCTGTACCGGTGTCCAGATACCGTTCTTGTCCCTGACCCCGTCGCTGATGGCAAAGGAAATCACCAGCTTTGCATTTACAGCTTTACAAAAATCCACGACGCCTTTCCATTCCTTCCGGGTAAGAACATTTTTAAATCCTTCCGGCGTATTCTCCACCGGTGGTTGATCATCATCCTGGAACCAGGTGGTATTGGCCCAGCTTCCGCTCACCCTCATATAAACGGGACCCAGGCCAGAGGCCAGCATTCGTAAACGTTTATTATACAGGTCAACCGGCGGCATCTTTCTGAATAAGTTCCTGTTATTTCCCACGGCTTGGTCCACGCCGGCGGCAGATCGGTGCGCGGTATCCATTTTATCATACGGGATCCAGAAATTTCCCCCGACTACCTCTGCCATTTCCACGTTATAGGACTGGAAGCGCTCGTCGACAGTGGCAACCGATTTTAAACCGGAAAGATTGATTTGAATTACATTATCCTTCTGTTTTATTCCGGATATTCCCGATGTGCCCAGGGCGATTATCAATAAAACAAAGAATGACCCGAGCACAAACATTAACACATACTTTACCATAATATTTTAACTTCTAAAAAAAATTTAAAATACAAAATTACTTAAGAATCTTTAGCTAAATTTTGACTAAATACATAATCCTATTATTATTATTTAATTGACGCCCCGGAAAATACAAATCCTTGTTCTTCTGCTGATTACTTTTCCGCTCCTGGTATTTGCCCAGGATAAAACCGGGGAAGGCGGAACGATCAAAGGTAAAATTATCGATTTACAGGACCATACACCTATTGATTACGCGACCGTAAGTTTACTGTCGCAACCGGATAATAAAACAGTCAACGGGGCCGTAACCGATGCGAACGGAATTTTTTCAATTGCTTCGGTGGTCCCGGGAACCTATAAACTGGTGGTCGAATTCCTCGGTTATAAAAAAACAGAGAAGGACAGTGTAATTATACACAATCAGAATTCAACGGTCGACGTGGGCGAAATAAAAATGATCCCGGACCAAACCCTGTTGAATGAAGTAACCATCACTTCGCAAAAAGATATCATTGAAAACCGGATCGATAAGACCATCTATAATGTGGACAAGGATATCACCTCGCAAAACGGTGTGGCCACCGATATCCTGAGAAAGGTGCCGCAGGTTTCCGTCGATATTGACGGTAACGTGGAATTACAAGGCAGCTCCAGTGTACGCTTTCTCATCAACGGAAAACCGTCCGTGCTTTTCGGAAGTAACATTGCCGAGGTGCTGCAATCGATCCCCGCGAGCCGTATTCAATCCATAGAAATCATCACGATCCCGGGTGCCCGTTACGATGCCTCCGGGACCGGGGGGATCATCAATATCATCCTGAAAAAAAATAAGGACCAGGGTACCAACGGCAATATATCCCTGTCAGGGGGAACACGACTCGAAAACGGTTCATTAAATCTGAATGCGCGTAAAAAAAATTTCGGCGTCAATCTTTATTTCAGTGGAAATGCGCAGTTGAATTCCAAAACGGTCACCGCCCAGGATCGGTTATCCCGGGATTCGGTAACCTTTACGCACTTGTTGCAAAACGGTGAAAGTAATTTTAACCGGCATGGTTTTGAAACGGGATTAGGGATCGACTGGGATCTCTCCTCCCATTCAAATCTTGAGGCGACCCTCGGATTTGATTATTTCGGGAATAATACATCGGGTAGTTCGAACCGTGAAACAATAGTTACCGATGAAGAAGGCAACCCTTTTTCCGATATCAACGACGCCCTTTTCAGCACCAATTATTTTCATGAACAGTCGATTGAAACCGAGCTGGGTTATAAAAAGAAATTTGACAAGGAAGGAAAGGAATTTGATATTAATTATAATTCCTCATTGGGAAAAAATCTCTCCCATTACGTGCAAAGACAGGAGAACCTAAGCCCGCAAAGTATTCTGAGAGGTTCCTACGGCGATAATCCCGGTATCGAAAATGAAAACAATCTGGAGTTGAATTATTCGGATCCGTTATCGGAAAAAGTACAGCTCGAAACCGGTTTAAAATCCGAATGGGATCATATTAACAGCACCTCCGATGTATTTCTTCTGAATACGCCTTCCGATAATTATGTATTCAGTACCCTGCAATCCTCCGTGCTGGATTACAAAAGACAGATCTACGCCGGCTACCTGTCCTTTACCTTTAAATTTTCGAAACATTTTGCCATCCAGTCGGGCGCACGGGATGAATACACAACCTCCACCGGTGATTTTTCCAATTCGGGAAAAAGAAAATTCAATCCCTATAATATTCTCGTCCCCTCCGTCGTTTTCATGCAGAAATTCAATAAGGACCAGACCCTCAAGCTCAGTTATACCCGGCGCCTGGAGAGGCCGGATTACCGGGACCTGAACCCGTTCATTAATGCCAGTGACCCCCAGAATCTTTTAACCGGGAACCCCGATCTCAAACCCGAGATCGGCGACCGGCTGGAATTGGGCTACAGCCAGACCATTGCCGGTGAAGGGAATTTCACTGCCTCCCTGTATGCGCGTAAAAACACCCATGATATACAGCCTTACTGGCGGTTCTACCCCACCTTCGCCATCGGGGATTCAATCTATACCAATGTCACGGTGCAGCGGAGAGAAAATATCGGGCACGAGGATAATTACGGTTTGGATTTATTCGCCTCGGTACCCGTCGCCACAAAATTTAATATTCGCATGAATGTCATGTTATTCCAGCGTTATATCTTCTCGGGTATTTCTTCAACAGCCAATGTCCGGGGATTTAATTACCGTGCCAATGTAAACGCTACCTATAAAGTCAGCAGTTCCCTCGCTTTTGAATTTTTCGGAAATATCCGATCCCCGCTGGTCAATGCGGAAGGGACACGGCCCGGCTTTGTCACTTATACGCTGGCCTTCAGGAAGGAATTCATGCACAAGCACGCCAGCATCGCGGCAACCGCTACCAATTTTTTAGACGAATATGTAAACCGCAACACAAAATTGAAAGGGGATAATTTCACAATGAATGACAGACGAAAAATACCGTACCGGTCATTTGGCATAAACTTAACCTATAAATTCGGAGGGTATAAAAAACAAAAGGGTCTGGAAGATTCGAACCTGAACAATCCACCTGAAAATTAAGCAACATCCCGGGTAAAGTTATCACTCATATACTTTTTCACGAAAACTAAATTTGTGATATGATGATTCCAAAATCTTTACATTACCCTGAAATGGAAATTCATAATCGTTTTTTTTTGGATTGCCATTTTCAGTATGGCTTTCGGCTTCCTGGAAGTAATAATATTTATATACTTTAGGCAGCTTTATTAACCCCATGGATTCGCATTTCAGCTTATGGTAATTTCTAAAAATAATTATGAAATTGAATTATTAGGTAAAGCTTGTACTATTATCATGTTATTATCCATAGGAATCCTTACCGGCGGAAATTCTGCAAAAAATTGTTCTCTTTCTTTACGCATTTGGCGTATGGGACATATTTTTTTTATTGCTTTAAAGATCTTGATTCACTGGCCAGCTTCATTCTTCACATGAGATTTATTATTTCTTATTCCGGTTGCCTGGGATGGGCCAATTTTATCACCCGTTATTTGCTCCTTGACAATGATTTTTCCTGCTGTGAGCGTTATGTATTTGTATAGTAAAGGATTTGAGGTATTTTTTATAAAACGTGAGTGGGTTTTGATCATTTCAGGAGTATTGATTATCCTGATTTCATTTATGTGGGATTATTCTTCAATTATAATCAGGAATATCTCAACCTATAGATTTCATAAAATGATACAAATTCCTTTAAATCAGGAAATCCTTCATTTCATCCCGACTTATTTTAGGTGGCCGGTTTTTCTTGCAGGTGAGGTTTTTGTTCTTACTGGAATAATTTTTATGTCCAGCAGAATTTACAATTCTCAAAATAAGACATAACTGTTTTTTTAATCTCCTCCTTATCAAATAAAATCTTCAATTTTCATTGAGATTTATCAATTATTTTATTGATATAAATCTATCATTCAATATAATTTCCAGTATTGATTATTAAACAGTGAATAAAAGACAATTACTATATTTATGGTTGATTTTATTTAACATAAAAGCTATTACTTTATTCGCACAGGGAACAATTGTTTCCGGCACTGTAAAAGCCAATTCACAAGATCCAGCTCCATATGCTTCTGTGACTGTGTTTGATACAGTTTCAGCAAAATTCATAACCGGAACCGTCTGCGATTCTCTTGGCCAGTTTAATTTCAAAGTAAAATCCGGCGTTTACAAAATTAAAATTAATTTCCTTGCCTTCAATCAATACGTACAAAACATAAACATAAGAGGTGAAAAGAAAATATCCATGGGTATAATTATTCTTAAACCTTCAAAAAGGTTACTGAATCAAATTACAGTTAAAGGTGAACGATCCCGGATGGAACTGAGTTTTGAAAAGCGTGTTTTTTCGGTTGGAAAGGATATTACATCCGTGGGTGGATCCGTATTAGATGTATTGAATAATGTCCCATCGTTAATGGCGGATTTTAAGGGGAATATCAGCCTGAGAGGGAATAATTCGGTTCGTATCCTGATCAACGGAAAGCCTTCAAAAATATACAAGAACGGATCAATGGCATTACAGTCATTACCGGCCGAACTGATACAAAAAATTGAGATAATTACCAATCCTTCTGCCAGGTATGAAGCGGAAGGCAGCGCAGGTATTATTAATATTATTCTGAAGAAAAACAGTGAAATCGGGTTTCACGGAAATATCGGTCTGATGCAGCGCTTACCGGAAGCCAGCCAGAGTACAGCGAACCTGAATTTCCGACGCGGTATGATCAATTGGTTTTTCAATGGAAGTATTACCTATAATGCGGACCCCGCCTACCAGCGAACATATCAACGTTTTTCTTCACCTGACACATCCTATATCTATCGTCAACAGAACAATGGAAAGGAAACAGATTACCACGGTGACTACGAAACCGGAGCGGATATTAATATTTCACCTCATCAAAGCCTGTCAATCAGTGATTTGTTTCATTTCGAAAATAAAAATGATTACTGGAATGGGAACTATTTCGATTCGACACTCGATGGGATCTTTCTTGATCAGATTAAAATATATAATCGTATTGGCGGGGGCGAAAGGGCCAATGAGGCGACTTTGCATTATGAAAATGATTTCCGGGGCAGAAATCATAAGCTGACAGCCTCCGCCGAATTCGATTACAACAAAGAAAAAGAATTACCGCATATCCGGG
>CAYNCU010000209.1:0-7529 GCA_964395765.1 uncultured Roseivirgaceae bacterium
ATGAAAACCAATCATGAAATGTTGCATGGAGGAAGGCTTCTTCCCCGTTTCGACCAGGTCTGGGCCGATTATTATGTTCATTTTATACATGCGTATGAAAAGGAAGGCATTCCCATCTGGGGCCTCACCGTTCAGAACGAACCGATGGCTTCCCAGACCTGGGAATCCTGTCTCTACACCGCCCAGGAAGAAAGGGATTTTGTGAAAAACTTTCTGGGCCCAACACTTCAGAAATCCGGATTGGGCGATGTAAAGATCATCATTCATGATCATAACCGGGACCTGATGTTCCAACGGGCCAGTACCATCCTCGATGACCCCGATGCCGCCAAATATGTCTGGGGTACCGGCTTTCACTGGTATGTGAGAGACGCTTTTGAAAACGTTAAAAGGCTCAAGGAAGCATTTCCCGATAAACACCTCCTGTTTACCGAAGGATGCGCCGACAGTTTTGATATGAACAAGATCCATGATTGGCAATGGGGAGAAAAATATGCCCGATCCATGGTACATGACTTTAACAACGGCGCCGAGGGCTGGACGGACTGGAATGTTCTGCTGGATGAAAAAGGAGGTCCCAATCATGTCGGGAATTTCTGCTATGCGCCGATCCATGCCGATACCCGGACCGGCCAGTTGATCTATATGAATTCCTACTATTATATCGGTCAGTTTTCAAAATATATCCGGCCGGGAGCCAGGAGGATCAGCGCCTCCAGCAACCGCGACCAGTTGCTGACCACTGCCTTTATAGACCCGGACGGAAAGCTTGCGGTAATTGTGCTGAACCTGACCGATGAAAAGATCCCTTACCATCTCTGGATCGGAGGACAGGGAGCGGAAACAGTCAGCCTCCCGCATTCAATTGCAACATTGCTGGTAGAAAATAAATAAGCGGATCAATTTTTAAATAACGGAAGTTTAATAAGCGTTACCTGGTTCCGGTTCCGGTTATGATGCCAAAGTCATTGCCTGAATGGAGCTAACTATGATGAAAAATCAAGTCTCAAAAATCTGAATCAAGACTCAAATATCAAAAATCTGAAATCAAAAATCATATACTTTTTTAGCATAATCATCTCCTGATTTTATTACGGGTCAGTTCGTGTGCTATTTATAACACTTTGATTTTAAAGTATACCGTTTGTAGATTTATTTTGAATTAATTGCGGAGGACAGGAAAGGTATTAATCCCCAGCACAAGCTCTTGTGAATTTTGCCGCCGTCCTCCTGCTTTCCGCACTGGGTCAGTCTGAAGAATATAATTTATTATTTGAATCTTGAATCTTGATTCCTGGTTTTAGATCTCAGTGCTGAGTAGTTCCAACCAGTCTACCGGTCAACCGGTCTACCGGTCTACCGGTCTACCAGTCAACCAATCAACAAATCAACAAATCAGCAAATCAGCATATGTATCCTTCCCGGCAGGTAAATCTTATTTATTTTATATTTGAATCCGTTATATTTAAAACTGGAAATTATTTCTGATAAGCTATTCCGGATTGATGAAATTAAAATTAATGATATCGGCCTTTACGGTAATTTTTTTATTCTTTTTTTCCCGGGAGCAATCACCGTATACAAATCCCATGGAAGGCATCATCGACGTAACCAGCTATCATCTTAAGATTACAATGAATGAACAGGACAGCTCCATCATTGCCTCCAATGAGATCAGGTTCCACGACCTGAAAGCTATCCGCACGATCCCGTTCAATCTGGTCGGTATGATAGTCGATTCCTGTATGTTTAATAACCGGCAGGTTAAATATGATATTAAAAATAATTCGGTCATGGTATCAACTCCCACCCTGTTTCAGGCGGGAGAATCCTATGCAGTGACCCTGTATTACCATGGCAGGCCTTCCGGCGGGTTATATATCGGGAAAAATAAATACGGGCATTTCTGTGCATTCGGTGACAACTGGCCGAACCGGGCGCGGTACTGGATTCCATGCATTGATTATCCATCCGATAAGGCCCGGGTAACTTTTGAAATCACCGTACCCGAAAAGTATGACGTTATAGCCAACGGACAACTCACCGGCAAGCAGGCAAGCGGCAACCGGGAACAGACCTATTATTTCACGACCCGGGCGCCTATTCCCACCTATTGTGCCGTTATCGGGATCTGCAAATTTTCCATTACTAAAACCAGCACTACCGGAGGTCTCCCGCTTTACTATTACACCTATCCTGAGGACAGCCTGCAGGCGGCTTACGGCTTCCGGCATGTTCCCGACATGGTCAGTTTTTACGACAGCCTGATCGGGCCTTACCCCTTCTCGAAACTTGCGCTTGTCCAGTCATCCACAGTATACGGGGGCATGGAAAACAGCAGCGCCATTTTTTTCCCTGAAAACAGCCCTACCTATACGGGAAGTGGCGATAATGAGGAAACGGTTGCCCATGAGATCGCCCATCAATGGTTCGGCGATGATGTAACCGAAAAGGATTTCTCCCAGTTGTGGCTCAGCGAAGGTTTTGCCACCTATTTTTCAATGCTATACCTGGGGTCCCGGCATGGGGAAACAAGATTCAACGATTTGCTGCAGCGGGCCAAAAGAATTTACCAGCATGTAAGCAAGGGAAAAATACCGGTCATTTACACCGGTTATAAGGATCCGGTGGAATTACTCAGCGTCGAAAACTATCAAAAAGGGGCCTTATTCCTTGATTCCCTGCGTCACTATATCGGGGATGAAGCCTGGTATAAGGGAATCAGACTGTATTACCATAAATTTGCGCATAAGAATGTAACGACGGACGATTTCCGGAAAGTAATGGAATCCACTTCTCACAAAGGGCTGGCCCCGATGTTTCACCAGTGGCTTGACAAACCGGGCTTGCCCGAATAGTTTGATCTAAAATCCACATCAGTGAAAAGCGCCCTGAATTATGACCTCCTGCAGAATGTTTATAATAAAACAGCCTCCTACTATGACCGGTTTCATAACCTGGGTACTTATGGTATGGATGAAAGAGGAAGAAACTTCCTGGTCAATAAAATTGTCAAACCCGGTAATTTTATTTTGGATGCCGGCGGAGGTACAGGTACGACCACGTTAAAAGCCTTAAGAAAAACCGGCCCCGATGGCAAGGTGGTATTACTTGATTTCAGCGAAAATATGCTGGATAAAGCCCGCGTAAAGGCGGCCGCACTCAGCCTTGAAAGCCGGATACAATTCTGCGCTGGCGATATGTATAATATTCCGTTTCCGGATAATAATTTCGATGTGGTCCTGTCCACCTACAGCACCTGTCCGCTTGCCGATCCACTGTCTGCTGTCGCGGAAATGGTCCGGGTAACAAAAAAAGAGGGCCTTATCGGCATTGCCCATTCCACGGATGCTGAAAATAAAATCACAAAATGGATGAGCGGCAGGATCGAATCCGTTATCTGGCGATTTCCGCGATTGTCGCTGGGTTGCAGGAACATACATATCATCGACGGCATCAAAAAAATGGATGTCGAAATAGTCGAAAATAAAGTCATCGGCTTTATCCCCTTTTATTTCAGGCTCATCATACTAAAGAAACGCTAACCCAATAAACCCTAATCCCGAAGTACCTTACCCGATGTATGTATTGAAAATTGGAAATTGAATATTGAAAATTGAATATTGGAGTTTGAAAATTGAAAATTAAAAACATTCACCTCACATAAATACTCTTCGCAAATTCCGGGGAAACAAGTGCCCTGGCATTTTTAATATTGATCATCAGGGTGCCGTCATAGCTGATCTTTTCAATGACCTCGATATCGGCGCCGATCTCAATATTCAATTTATCGAGAAACTGAAGAAAAATTCTTGATGTGTCCTTTACCGATACTACCTTTCCCCTGCTTCCCGGGTGAAGGTCAAATAATGTTTTATAGGAGATCTTTGTCAGCTTCCCGTTGGCTTTCGGTATTACCTCCCCATGAGGGTCGAATTTTGGATAGCCCAGGAATTTATCCAGGCGGTCCGCCAGGTTTTTTTCCTGTACATGTTCCAGTTGTTCGGCGATATCATGCACTTCATCCCAGGCATAGCCAAGTTTTTCATGGAGAAACATTTCCCACAGCCTGTGCTTCCTCACCATCTTTAAGGCCAGTGCCATGCCATTCCGCGTGGCAACGGCCCCCCTGGCTTTATCATACCTCACCAATTTTTTACGGCTTAGTTTTTTCAGCATATCCACTACGGAAGCGGGGTTATTCCCCAGGGCCCTGGCTAATGCCGTAGGGGTAACTTTCAATCCCTGGATCGTCAGGAGATAAATGCATTTCAGGTAATTTTCTTCGCTTTGACTCTGCATGAGACTAAAATATTAACATAAAAATATAAAATATTCCCGAAAAGTTTATTAGTAAAGCAAAATTTATATAATTTGGCGTGTCTAATAATTAACATTTGAAATGCCAAATAATAAAACGGCAGGAAGAAGGAAAGATTTCCCTTCTATTCCCGGGCTGCCAGGCACTATGAACAGAGCGCTGTATGAAAGACGATAAACTGAGGAATTCTCTTCCGGAAGTATTCTCTTCCGTGAAAATTCCAACCGGCACGCGATTCTGGAAAAGAATGCTGGCCTTTTTCGGGCCGGCCTACCTGGTCAGCGTGGGTTACATGGATCCCGGCAACTGGGCTACCGACATTGCCGGGGGGAGCCAGTTCGGCTATACCCTGATCTGGGTACTGCTGATGTCCAATATCATGGCCGTAGTACTGCAGAGCCTCAGCGCCAGGCTGGGAATTGTGCATGGCCGCGATCTGGCCCAGGCGTCAAAGGAATCTTACTCGCGTTTTATCAATATAATTCTCTATTTACTGGCGGAAATAGCCATTGCCGCCTGCGATCTCGCCGAAGTACTGGGGATGGCGATCGGGCTTAACCTCCTTTTTCATATTCCCCTGGTATACGGCGTTTTACTGACTTTCCTCGACACCTTTATCTTATTACTGCTGATCAACCGGGGGATGCGGATGATGGAGGCTTTTATATTCGCCCTGATATCGATCATAGGCCTTTCCTTTCTATTTGAAGTTTTCCTGGGGAAGCCGGATGCCGGACAACTAATGCTTGGATTTATTCCCGCAATCCCCAACAGCACAGCCTTGTATATTGCCATAGGCATTATCGGGGCAACGGTTATGCCTCATAACCTGTACCTTCATTCCTCCCTGGTACAAAGCAGGCACATTCAAAAATCCGATAAGCATATCAAGGAAGCGATCCGTTTCAATATAATTGATTCCGTGGTCGCGTTGAATCTTGCATTTTTCGTCAATGCGGCTATCCTTGTCATGGCGGCGGCCACCTTTTATAAACTGGGCATGTACAACGTTTCGGAAATCCAGGATGCCCACCGCTTCCTCGAGCCGATCCTGGGAACCAAATGGGCGCCGATACTTTTTGCCGTTGCCTTAATCGCTTCAGGACAAAGCTCCACCCTCACCGGTACGCTTGCCGGCCAGGTGGTCATGGAAGGTTACCTGAACCTGAGAATACAACCCTGGATCCGGCGACTGATTACGCGTTCGCTGGCCATCATTCCCGCCGTGTTAACGATTGTGATCATGGGCGAACAGGCCACCGGCGCTTTATTGATCCTGAGCCAGGTCATCCTGAGCATTCAACTGGGCTTTGCCACGATTCCCCTGATCCATTTTGTCGGCGACAAGGAAAAGATGGGCAAATTTGCCATCGGCCCGATTACCAAGATCGTGGCATGGGTGATAGCGGGGATTATTGTCATCCTGAATGCGAAATTAATCGTTGATACCATTACCGGCTGGCTGGCCGGCGGTGCCAGCAAATTTGTAATATGGATAATTGTGGTACCCGTATCCATCGGAGCCGGAATTCTTTTATTAATTATTACTTTCCGACCGTTTGTGACAAAATTGTTAACCAAAAAAATACGGCCTCCTCATGGCGCACCGGTTCTGGGCGATATTTCTGCGGAAACCCGGTATTCCCGTATTGCCATTGCCGTGGATTTTACTAAAGTCGACAACGAGGTCATCCGGCATGCGCTCTCCCTGGCCAATAAGGATAGTAAAATCCTGATCATCCATACTGTTGAATCGCCCGGCGCCCTGATCATGGGCAGCGAGGCCGATGATTTCGAAACGCATGCCGACGCACAAACCCTTCGTGACTACCAGGCCTTCATTCAGAAAAACGGATATGAAACCACCATTGAGCTGGGTTTCGGTAATCCGAAGAAAAGCATTCCGAAAAAAGTAAAATTGTTCAATGCCGACTTGCTGGTCATGGGGGCCCACGGCCACCATTTGCTGAAGGACCTGATTTTCGGAACTACCGTGGATGTGGTGAGGCACAGGGTGAAGATTCCGGTGTTTATTGTCAGATGAGAATTGCTTAAAGATGGACGCAAGCAAAAGACGGGACGGTTTCTCTATATAATCTTTTTTAACCGCAGAGAACGCAGGGGACGCAAAGATTTCACAACGAAAATTCAAAAAATAAATAAAAGGTATTTAACTCCCGGACCCTAATTTCCGGAGCAGAACTCCGGGGAATTAAACCGTAACCTTCTCTTCTACCAGAGCGGAACGGGAAGGCGGAATAAAGTTGAATCCGGTTCCCTGATTTTCTATAATCCTGCGAATCTCTTCAGTTAATGAATTATAGATTTAAAATAACTATCTTGGTTTTGATAATACCATAAACATGAAAAAAGTTACCTGTGCCATTACGGGAAAGCCTTTCAACATCGAACAATGTGTGAAAGGAGAAGATCTCCGGGAAAACCTCCTGGCCTTTATTCAAAAGGAACATCCTGCTATTAACGCCGAGAGCTACATCAGCCTGGAAGAACTGAACAAGGTACGTCGGAAATACCTGGTCAGCCTGGTTACCCGGGAGAACGAAGAGGTCAATGACCTGGAAAAAGATGTGCTGAAGGCCATCTCGGAAAATAATATCCTTTCCGTGAATATTGAACCCGAAATGGAAGATAAATTGACGCTGGGACAAAGGGTGGCGGACCATATTGCCGTATTCGGGGGAAGCTGGACTTTCATCATTATATTTTTCTTATTCCTGCTGGGATGGATGTTCATTAATGTTTATATACTGGTAACCAAACCGTTTGATCCCTACCCATTTATCCTGTTAAACCTGATCTTATCCACTCTCGCCGCGATCCAGGCGCCTATTATCATGATGAGCCAGAACCGGCAGGAACAAAAGGACAGGATCCGGAGTGAACACGATTACAAGATCAACCTGAAGGCAGAACTGGAAATCAAATTGCTTCATGAGAAGATCGACCACATGATTATCCACCAGAACAAAAGACTTCTCGATATACAGGAAATACAGGCCGATTACCTGGATGAAATTCTTAAGGGGATAAGATCGAAATCGTGATTTGATATATTCAATATCCAATTTTCAATATTCAATATCCAAATTCCAATGTTCAATATCCAATGTTCAATATCCAATTTTCAATATTCGGAAAGTAGCAATAAGGAGTGAGCGGTACGACATTTGATTTTTGATTCGGAAGT
>CAYNCU010000210.1:0-7462 GCA_964395765.1 uncultured Roseivirgaceae bacterium
AGACCATTAAAAGATATCTATTTTAACGGATCCCTGCAAAACCTTGACTACGGCCTTCATGGCAACCTGAAATTAATTGAAGTTTTATTTACTGTAGCGATATTTATTCTGGCACTTGCCTGCATCAATTATGTGAACCTCACCACGGCGCGGTCATCTACAAGGGTAAAGGAGATCTCCGTTAAAATGGTGTCAGGTTCTACAACATGGCTACTAAGGGGCCAAATAATCATTGAATCCATAATAATTTCAATGATTTCTGTTGTTTTTGCAATTACCTTACTGCAAATCTTTTTGTCCAAATTCAACCAGACGGCAATGGTTGATATTCCGGTTAATGAGTTAAATAAGCCAATGGTTTGGATAGCAATCTTCTTGGGAGGGTTACTTATTGGGACATTAGCTGGGATCTTTCCTGCCTTTTACTTGACTAGCGTTAAACATGTATCGTTAAATAAAATAGGGAATGTCAGAGGAGCCAATCCGTCCATATTCAGAAGGGCCCTGATGACATTTCAATTTGTCACCTCCATTATAATGATCATATGTATTCTTGTAAATCAACGCCAATTACATTATATCAGAAATGCAGACCTGGGTTTTAATAAGGACCATGTAATTACGATTCACACGACTGGCGATGATTCGGCTTCAATGACTATCAGGAAAACTTTTAAAGATCGGCTTTTGCAATATCCTGACATTTCAAAAGTCAGTTTTTCTGCTGACGAACCCGGTACCGGTATGAGTCTTATAAACCTTGAAATTGAAGGGATACGGAGAAACATACAGTTTATACTTATCGATCCGGACTATCTTGATCTAATGGAAATCCAATTAGTGAAAGGCAGAAATTTCTCAGTCACCCGTCCGGGTGACCGCTTAATGCCAAGCCTGGCCTTTGAACGAAATATGATTACCGCTAAAAAGCATTCAATGGGAGTCCTGTTAAATGAAACCGCGGTACATGATTTTGGAATTAAATCGCCGGTCGGCAAACAAATTCACTACGAGGAAAATGGTGACTGGACCTTTAAAATTATCGGAATAGTGAAGGACTTTCATTTCATGTCTCTTCATGATAAAATTGAACCCCTGTGCTTATTTTGGGCGCCACCTCAGAGTATATTAAATATTAAGATTTCTTCAGCAAACATTCCCCTCACTCTGAAAAATATTAAAAAGGAGTGGAATAATATTTATAGCGACACTCCATTTAATTATCAATTCCTGGATAAAACGTTCGATCATCAATATAAAAGTGATGAACAACTGGCTGTTGTCATCGGGTATTTCACATTGCTGGCAGTGATCATCGCATGTCTCGGGCTTTTTGCCTTGTCTTCATTTATAGTTTCCCGGCGCACGAAGGAAATAGGAATCCGTAAAACCCTGGGTGCATCGATGATCAGGATATATACGTTGCTTGTATGGGACTTTGTAAAATGGATCCTGCTGGCTTTAGTCATTGCTTCGCCGGTTGCATGGTATTTGATGAACCGCTGGCTGCAAAGCTTTGCCTACCATGTTAGTATCGGTCCGGAAATCTTCATTGAGGCAACATTATTTACCACTTTGATAGCCCTTTTCACCATTACCGGACAGTCATTGAAATGCGCACTTGCTAATCCGGTAGAAGCATTGAGATATGAATAATATCTGAAAACCCGATGCCCGGTTGGAGGAAGGTGGAAAGTATTGAGGATTGAACATGATGGATTGAAGATACAGGTGACAATAAAGTTATGCATTAGATTTATGCAAGTAAATGAAGACAATTTCACCGATATTCAACTTCCATCCTCAATCCCCAAAAATTTCCAAACTGTTAAAAAATGAAGTTACATCATCAGTTTCAGGATCCTGATAAATAATCACGTATTCCATTTATTCCTTGCCTTGAATATTCTTTTTTATTATTTTTGATTATTCACTTTAACCTAAAGAAGACAAACCATTATATCCGGTTTAAATTCTTTAGGTTTTTAATTTGGATTACTAACCCATAAAGCGACGGTTCAATTACATAGCCGTTATGAATTAAAAATAAATTGTTATGTCTAAGATATCATATTATACCGAAGAAGGATTGAAGAAACTGAATGATGAATTGCAGTTTCTTAAAACGAAAGGAAGGGCTGATATTTCAAAACAAATAGCTGAAGCCAGGGATAAAGGCGATCTCAGCGAAAATGCCGAATATGATGCTGCCAAGGATGCACAGGGGCACCTGGAAGCGAAGATTGCCCAATTGGAAGAAGTTGTTTCCAATGCCCGCCTCATCGATACTTCTAAAATTGACGGCTCCAAAGTAGCCATCCTTACCAAGGTTAAAATAAAAAATATAAAAAATGGTGCAACGGTTTCATATATCCTGGTAGCGGAAGAGGAGGCCGACCTGAAAGAGGGGAAGATCTCCGTAAAATCACCGATAGCGCAGGGCTTACTGGGTAAAAAAGTCGGGGAAAATGTTATGATTGAGGTTCCGGCCGGAATGATGGAATTTAAAATAATGGACATATCTTTAGCCTGATGGCATCAATATTCACAAAAATCATAAACAGGGAAATTCCCGGTTACATAGTGGCCGAGGATGAGTACAACATTGCCATTCTGGATATTAATCCGTTGGTAGCCGGTCATACACTCGTCATTCCAAAAGACGAAGTGGATTATCTTTTTGATATGGAGGAAGAGTCCTACACGCGATTGAATTTATTTTTAAAAAAAGTAGCAAAATCCATCGGCTCCGTCGTGCCCTGTCTCAGGGTGGGGGTGGCGGTTGTAGGCCTTGAGGTTCCTCATGCACATATTCACCTGGTGCCTCTCAACAGCATGGGTGATATAAATTTTTCAAGACCCAAACTTAAATTAAGTCAACAGGAATTTGAGGAAATGGCAGCTAAGATCAGGGACGAATTTACCAAACCCCAGCCGGCCTAGTGAGCAAATTACAAAAATCAAATAGCAATTAGATTATAATTTTCAATCTCCAATTTACAATATCCAAAACCGGTAATACTAATAAGTGCTCGATTTTTGGAAGTTGAAAATCGGAATTTGGATATTGAAAATTGGTGTCTTGCCCTACGAGATTCTCCCCGGGTTGTCTTCAAGAAACTTCTTCCATGACGTTTTGCCCGATGTTTTAATTCCCGACTGAAAGAAGTGGCAAAGGGCAACTGCGAGTGCATCGGTCGCATCAAGAGGTTCAGGCATTTTCTTTATATTCAATATCTGCATCAACATTCTGGCTACCTGTTCCTTGGAAGCATTTCCATTGCCTGTGACAGATTGTTTGATTTTCCTGGGAGCATATTCGACAATAGGTATTCCCCTGTAAAGTACGGCAGCCATGGCAACCCCCTGGGCACGTCCCAGTTTTAACATAGATTGAACATTTTTCCCATAAAAAGGAGCTTCGATGGCAACTTCATCGGGTTTATACTCGTCAATCAGACCTAAAACTTTTTCAAAAATCCGTTTCAGCCTCAATTCATGGTTCATGTATTTTTTCAGCTCAATCACTCCGTATTGGATCAGAGAAGGGCTTCCCTTTTTTATCACCAGAATTCCGTAGCCCATGATCCTTGTACCGGGATCCATACCCAGAATTATTTTTTCCATTTCAACCATGAATTAAATTGTTTAATAATAATAAGATTATTCAATTAATTCACGCAACGGGTTTTAATTTTTAAATTAATTTCACATTCTTTAAAATCGATATTTTAACGCCCTGAAATATGATTCTCATTCTTGGCATTTTCCCTGCACTTTATATTGCCTGGATCATTATTGTCAAAATTGCATGGAATAAAATACCAGGGAGGGATCCTCATGGCCCATTTTCAGTTCCAGTATGCGTTATCATTCCGGTCAGGAATGAAGAAGCATTTATCGCAGGTATCCTTTCCGATCTCGATATTCAGGATTATCCGAGAGAAATGTTCACAGTCATCGTGATGGATGACGGTTCAACCGACAGAACCCCCGACATTGTGAATGAAATAAAAAAAAAGGTCCGTTATACATTGATTTATAATCCCCCCCAGTCCGTTGATTCCGGCGTCGCTTCAAAGGGCAAAAAGGCAATGATTTCTTTGGCAGTTTCAAAGGCAAAGCAGGATATTATCCTTCAGACCGACGCGGATTGCAGGGTCGGGCCCCGCTGGATATCTTCAATGGTTTCCGGTTTCAGAGATCCCGGAATAAATTTTGTAACAGGTCCCGTTTCCATTACGGATTCAGGAAAGCTGTTCAACCGGTTAGCCATGCTCGACCTTGCCGGACTTATGGTTACGACGGCCGCTATGATAAAACTCGGTTATCCTGCCCTGTGCAATGGCGCATGCATGGCTTACAGGAAAAGCGCTTTCACCGAAATCGGAGGGTATATCCAAAACAAAGATGTTGCTTCCGGCGATGATTCATTCCTGATGCATGCTATTGAAGCAAGATACCCCGGGAGTGTTGGTTTTATCAAATATCATGATGCGATGGTTTCAACCGCCGCTCCGCCATCCTGGAAAGAGTTTTTCAACCAACGCTTACGGTGGGCGGGAAAATGGAAATATCACAGGAATATGACGATAAAAGGGCTCGCAATTTTTATTTTCCTGACTCATTTAGGTTTCCTGCTTTTATTTGCCTGGACCCTTTTATTTTCCCAGTATCTTTCTTTTTTTATTTGGATAGCTTTAAAACTAACCGCTGAAGCAATTCTGTTAAATTCCTGGCACAAAACATTCCGGATAAAATTTAACCTTTCTGCATTTTTTATGGCCGGTATTTTTTACCCTCTCTACGCTGTTTTCTTTGGCATATTGGCAAATACAGTTACATTTACGTGGAAAGGAAGGACTTTGCGGCATTAAAAAACTATGACGGATCTGGAATTCGATTTGCTGGATGAATTATATTTTGTAAATTCCTACCAATCTGTTGCAGATTCACTAGGATGGGATGAATCCATATTAGTGAAGACATTACACTCTGTTCTTGATAAAGGCTGGCTACGATGTTATAAGTCGCCTGAAGAAGAAATACCCGAGGAAGAAATAAATCTGGATTCAGAATACAGGAAATATTTTTATCTGGCATCAAAAAAGGGATTATTTGCTCATAACAGCACGGAATGAGCCGTATAGAAAAATTAAAAAAGTAATCTGAACTTTTAAACGGGTTTTAATTCTTTTGTTACGTTGCCTGCAAATCTGAAAAATAATTTAATTAAATTATGAATGACGGTTTGGGTTCGCCTAGGATCAATTTGTATAATGGTATTATAATTGGAGGATTGGGAGATGGACATCAAAATAACACCGGCAGAAAATAGAGATAATTTAACAATGAGCTCTGAAGATTGGAAATTTAAACATGATCTCAAGGAACTTGAGCTGAATGCATTGCTTGAAATTACCCAGGCCATCAATAACAATATGCCGGAAGAATCTCTGTACCGCATTTATAATTTTACCATTCGCGGCAATCTTAAATTATCAAAACTGGCGTTATATGTTAAAGACGATCATTGGGAATGTAAAGTGAATTATGGAACGGTACATGATTTCATTTCAATCCCGATAGACGAACGTTTTTTACGTATTAATAAGATCCGGGAAATTAACATTGCCAACCCGGATGATCCTTTCTCTGAATTTGAAAAAGTGATCCCGATTGCCCACAAGAATATTTTACTCGCTTTTGTATTTATGGGCGGCATTGAATCGCAAACGGAAGGGATTAGCGGAATCAACACGGATTTTATCCAGACCTTGTCGAATATAATACTGGTGGCGATTGAAAATAAAAAACTTGCCAGGAAGGAATTACAACAGGAAGCCCTTCGCCGTGAACTGGAAATTGCCCGGAATGTACAACAACAGCTGTTTCCCAAGGAGCTCCCTTGCAATGATGAGCTCTGCATTTACGCGAGTTACCTGCCACACCAGGTAGTAGGAGGGGACTATTATGATTATATCCGGATCGATAAAAATCAATTTTTGATAACCATCGCCGATGTGTCCGGAAAAGGCATTCCTGCCTCCTTGCTTATGTCGAATTTTCAAGCCTCCTTGAGAGCATTAGCCAGGCAGACCAACAAATTTGATAGTATTATCCGTGAAATAAATCAGATTATTCTTCAGAACAGCAATGGCGAGAATTTTATAACCTTCTTTGCTGCTATTTACAATCGTGACCAGCATTATTTCAAATATGTTAATGCCGGACATAATCCCCCGATATTTTATAGCCCCTCCACCGATTTGATTATGCTGGAATCTGGCACAACCGTGCTGG
Source organism: uncultured Roseivirgaceae bacterium (assembly GCA_964395765.1). Lineage (GTDB taxonomy): Bacteria > Bacteroidota > Bacteroidia > Cytophagales > Cyclobacteriaceae > DATDPY01. Next base: position 6,304 of record CAYNCU010000210.1, read on the forward strand.
GTATACTGCATCCTTTGCCCTTTTTGAATATAGGCAAAATCAGGGAGATCGATGAATTTACCCTTCTTTCGTTTACCGACGGATTGACTGAAACATTTAACAGCAGTCAGGAACAATTCGGCTCCGACCGAGTAAAAGATATCTTTTCTGGATACATGAATAAACCGTTGGCCGACTTGCATAACCGGATTATAACCGAGGTAGAATCTTTTCACGGAAGCAAAAGTTTTGATGATGATATTACCCTGTTTTCCTGTCGGGTAAAAAAACAACTATGATCAGGATTGTTAAAACACCTTTTCCTTTTATTTATTTAATGCCTTCAATGGTATGGCGAATACCGGAAAAAGAAAATATTATTTATCTGACCTTTGATGACGGGCCAACCCGGGTATCGACCCCTATCATATTAAATATTCTCAGTCAATATAAAGCCAGGGCCACATTTTTTTGCGTCGGAGATAATATAAAAAAATTTCCTTCCATTTTCAGGTCTGTTGTGGACCAGGGACATTTTATCGGGAATCATACGTTTAACCATTTGAATGGCTGGAAAACGGAAAAGGATTTGTATTTTGAAAATATTAAAAAATGTAATGATGCAATATCGGAAACAGGATACGTTACGGAAAAATTGTTGTTCAGACCGCCATACGGGAGGTTGACTTATGCTCAAATAAAAACACTTAGTAAAAATTACAGAATAATTATGTGGGATATCCTGACGATGGATTTTAATCCCGGGAAATATCCTGATCGGTTATTGAAAAGGATCCTTGCCAGGACCGGAAAGGGAAGCATTGTAGTTTTCCATGACAGTGAAAGGGCATTTCCGACTACCCGGTTATTCCTCGAATCCTTCCTTCATTATTTTACCGAGAAAGGTTATAGCTTTAAAACTCTTCAGCATCTTTCCTGAATTATCTCGATGAATTTAATTGATACCCATGCGCACATTTTTCTCCCTGAATTTTCAGATGATATCGATGCGGTTATTATGCAATCGAAAAATGCCGGGGTAAAAAAAATATTTCTGCCGAACATTGACAGTAGCACCATTCCTTCCCTGATGCATGTGGCGGAAAAATACATCGACTATTGTTACCCGATGATCGGCCTGCATCCGTGCTCTGTGAATCAAAATTTTGAAAAGGAATTG
>CAYNCU010000211.1:0-7450 GCA_964395765.1 uncultured Roseivirgaceae bacterium
GGATCGGAAGGGTTGAAGCAGGCACATTCGATTGGTTTTCCGCGGAATGTTGTCCGCCGCACGACCAGAGCAGGACGGCTAAGAAAACCGGAAATATTTTTTTTATCATCTGAGTATGATTTGAAAAGTTATTAAATTACGCGATAAAAACACTCTGATTATATACTCCGGACCCTAATTTATGCCTTTTTTAGTAAAGGCTTTCTAACGTGCGAAAGATTTCCGGGGCCGACATAAAAAAAGCTAATAATGGCTGAATCTACCGAAGAGCAATCAGAAACTAAAACAAAATTAAACTTTTCAATCCGGGGTCATGATTCCTCGCGGCTCGAAAACCTCACTGATGCTGTATTTGCCATAGCCATTACCCTGCTGGCCGTTTCCTTACAGGTTCCCAGTTCCTTCACCGAATTGCTGAATTCTATGAAAGGCTTCCTGGCTTTCGGGGTAACCCTGGGTGCCTTAACCGGCATCTGGTACGCCCATTACCGCTTTTTCAGAAGATATCATTATGTCGATGGTTATATTATTTTTTTAAATTCTGTTTTATTATTTGTCGTGCTTTTTTATATCTATCCACTTAAATTTTTAACGATCATTCTGGTTAACTATGCCTTACTGAAATCTTTACTGGGGATAAATATTGAAGTGAACATCGGGATGGACAATACGCAATGGAACCAGTTAATGATCATCTATGGGATTGGATTTTTATCAATCTTTCTTGTTTTTGTTCTCTTCCACCTGCATGTGTACAGAAAACGGGGGGAACTGTCGCTCGATAAATATGAAATATTTAACCTGAAGGCTACTGCCCGGTCCTATGGGATCAGTGTTGGTATCGCCTTTCTCTCCATCCTGATGGCAGCTTCCGGAAAATCGGCGATGATCATGTTGTCCGGGTGGATCTATATGGCCGTCGGCCCCTTGAGCTGGGCTCATGGAAGGTGGTCCTCACGCTTAAGAAAAAAAAAGGAACTTGAGCCTGAAATATCAGGTTGACGCATTCTCATTCGCTGTCTATTCAGGTTTTAGGTTTTAATCGCCAGGTAGCCTGCATTTTGACGCCTTTACGCATTTTGAACAATTGAAGCAGGGAAGAATTTTTCAACAAATATTTCATGGAAGTTAATTTAGAACGGTCGGTTTTCGCTTCGTCGTCAATAACAAAACCGATATTTTCAAAGTAACTTCTTGCTTCTTCGAAATTTTCAAATTTATTTTCTTCAATCCTGTGCTGATCGAAAAAAGCCTGGGTCTTCGCATCGATTTTCAGGGGTAGTTTATCCATGCGGTTTTTGATATAAATATCCGCGGTAATCCAGCAACCGCCTCTTTCCCTGAGGGTCCTGAATATAAGACCGCACAATTTATCTTTTTCCTCCGGGTTGAGGTACATTAATAATCCTTCATTAATGATCGTAATTTCACCGGGCGGAAACCGGCTGATGATCTCGTTGAATTGAGATTCATCCAGGGCATTCAAAGGAAGCAGTTCCAGTTTGCCGATATTTCCTTGATTATGACCGGTCAGGTCCGGAAGCATGGTTTTTTTATGTTCAATAACTTCGGGCAGGTCGGTATCGATATAATGGCAGTCATATTGTTTTGCCATGGCCAGCCCGCGGAAGGAATAACCCGATGAGATTTCGAGGATATTTTTAACCAGCGCGTCTTTCAATAACTGGTCGATACTCCAGTACCGGTTTTCGAAATGCACCATTCTTCCCCAGAAGGTCAGGTCTTTTTTTGTATAGTCGGGATGGTAACTTTCGGGGGAACTCATCAACGTCGCCACCTGACGGGCATAAGGGATATCCGTATAACCTTTCATTAACAGCAGGGACAAGGCGGAAGGGCTGATGGTGTTGTAATCCCTTTCCTCCCGGTTTGATCCTTCCTCTTTATTTTCCATCCGACTTACCTTATTATTTTATAAATTTAATTTCCTTTTTGAAAGAATGACAAACTAACCGGTTAAATGGGATTCAAGGAAGACTTCGGTATATTTTTTTCGAGAACCTTTTCCAGTTTGAAAAATATCAGGTCAGAATGGCCTTATGTCCCGGGAAAATATTTCGTGCTGAACCCCGATGCCCCGGTAGCCGTTACCACGTTGGGAAGTGTGAACCTGGCCGGGGAACTTGCCTCTGCCGCTCCCGAAGGGCTCTGCATTTCCGGAAAGGTTGAAACGGAAAACATCGGAATCGAAAAGATCGTGAAAAATATTATTTCGAACACTTCCATCCGCTACCTGTTATGTACCGGCGCCGAACCTCCGAAGCATATGACAGGAGCTTCGCTGCTGGCTTTATTCAAAAACGGGATGGATGGATCGGGCCGCATAATCGAAGCGCCGGGGGTCCGGCCCGTTCTTAAAAACACTTCCCCGGAGGAGATCGAATTACTGAGACGGCAGGTAGAAGTGATCAATATGATCGGATGCACGGAAATTCACAGGATCGGCAGCAAGGTAGCTGAACTGGCTGCACGGGTTTCGCCGGAAGGACGGGAATTCAGACCGTAGAAAAAACCTTATACGGCAAAAGAATTTCCCCGAATTATCGTCCGGGCGTCATTCCCCGATCGTATTCATTTGGACAAGGGAGGATATTTTGTTATACTAATTGACGGAGAAAAGATTCTTGTGGAACATTATGATTACAGGGACAGGTTAATGCATGTGATCGAGGGTAATGATCCGGGGTCCCTATACCGGACTCTTATCAAAAACGGTTGGGTAACCCAACTCGATCATGCAGCCTATCTCGGCAGGGAACTGGCCCGGGCTGAAATGAGCATAAAAAATAAAACCGATTTTACCCAGGATGGGGCCTGACCGGAAAGCAAAAAACAATGGAAAAACTTCCGGCATTATATAATGAACTTGCGGATTGGTGGCCCCTGGTCTCCGACCCTGCCGAATATGAAGAAGAAGCCGGAATTTTCCGGGATGCATTTTTTGCCCACAGTATCCATAAACCTGAAACCATGCTTGAGCTGGGTTCGGGGGGCGGCAATAATGCCTTTCACCTGAAAAAATATTTTAAAATGACGCTTTCCGACCTGTCTGCTCCTATGTTGGAAATAAGCAAAAAGTTGAACCCGGAGTGTAATCATATACAGGGAGACATGCAAAGCATCCGGGCGGGAGAAATATATGATGCCGTGCTTATTCATGATGCTATCGATTATATGACCACTCCGGATCAGCTATCCGATGCATTGAAAACGGCATACCTGCATTGCCGTAAAAACGGTATGGCCTTGTTAGTCCCTGATTATACAAAAGAAAGTTTTCAACCGTCCACCAGCCATGGAGGGCATGATCAGGGTAACAGGGGAGTGCGCTACCTTCAGTGGATATTTGATCCTTTTCCGGGGGATAAACTATACACTTTCCACATGGTATACCTGTTCAGGGAAGGAAATAAATTCAGACAAAGTGAAATAGACGAACATGTTTGCGGGTTGTTTTCAGAAAAAGAATGGATGGAATTAATTTCCCAAGCCGGATTTATTCCAAAGAATATTCCTTACAATCACAGTGAATTCAAAGAAGGTAGTCACATTATGTTTGCAGGAATTAAACCGGGATAAATAAAACCGGTTTTTGTCTATTATCTTTTTCATTTGGGAATAAATATATTTTACCCGAAATTGACCGGTAAGAAAATTGGTATCGATGGAATACCCTCATCGAAAATTATTTTAAGGTAAACGGCTGGAATTTATCCGTGAACATATTAACTATGTGTTACATTCATATTCCGTTCTTACAAGATGACATCAGGATCAAAAAACACGAAAGGCAACAGGATCAACGAGACCTGGCATCGTAAACATCCCATGCCCCGTAATCCAACGTTGGAACAAAGAGTTAAATGGCACCTGGCCCATCAAAAAAACTGCGGATGCCGGGAAATGCCGGCTTCCATAATTCAATTCCTTGAAGAAAGACAAAAGAAACCGTAATGATTGACGGCGCTCATATTATCATTTATAGTAAAAACCCGGAAGCCGACATGATTTTTTTCCGTGATCAACTGAAACTGCATTATGTGGATGCCGGTGAGAACTGGCTGATCTTTGCCCTGCCCCCGGCAGAAATCGCTTTTCACCCTCATGAAAAAAATAATGTTCATGAAATATTTCTGACCTGTAATAACATTGAGGAATTCGTCAGGGAAATGAAAAAGGCGGGAATAAAATCTACGGCTATACAACAGCAAGGCTGGGGGTCAATAAGCTATATTTCCTTGCCGGGGGGGGGGGAGCTGGGGATATACGAACCCAGGCACGCCCGTCCTGCTTCAGGTAAGCAAAAAATTTTTAAAAAGAAGTAAAGAACCGGCAAATAATTTTCCTGCCGGAAACTGATTCTACCCAGCTGATCCCTCAATTGAGAATTCCTCTTCGGTCAATGGGACAAAAACACCGGTAAAGGGAAAGGAGGATGGTGTGAATGATTTTCCTCAACGGCTATGAAAAGCTACTTTTGGAAATGAGAATTAATTTAAGACTTATAGAAAATTAAACGGATGCGCCAGGGCCGCCCAAGTAATACTGCACAATATGTTGCCTTTAACAGGGCGTTGGGAAACCTGGCGCCTGAGGTAAAGGGATTCTCCGATCCTGTAGCCCGGAATTTCCTGCCTGCCCGATGGCAACGGCTTATTTCCAAAAAGGAAAAAAATAATGATCATTCACCTTACCCATTCTGGGTAAGTCACGGAATGGCAGTCTTCAACCAGTTCCGAACCGTCGTTCTTGATGATGCTATCGATCTCGATCAGCCTTCTCCTCAACTGGTCATTCTTGGCGCAGGAATGGATGGGCGCGCTTATCGTTTGAATTGCCTTCAAAATACAATAGTTTTTGAGGTCGATCACCCCAATACACAGAAGCTGAAGAAACAAAGGTCGGAAGGACTGTTGCCTGCCTCCAGGGAGATCCGGCATGTGGGCATGGATTTTAGCCGAGATGACCTGATTGAGAAACTGATTGAAAACGGCCACGATCCTTTAATCCCTACTTTCTGGTTATGGGAGGGCGTTACCATGTATCTCGATATTTCCGATATCAGGGAAACAATGACGGCCCTTGCCAATGTTTCGGCTCCTGGCAGCCGGCTGGCATTGACGTATATGGATAAAGTAGAATTCAGTTTCGGGCAAAAAATTTCCATAACCTTATTCGGAATAATGACCGGTGAACCCATGTGTTCATCCTTTACGATGACAGAAATAGATCACCTGGCTGATTATACCGGATGGGAAACTATTTCCAATACGGGTATTGCTGACTGGAAGGAGGAGCTGGCATCAAATATTTCGCTCAGCCGTAAAGATGTCGGGTTTCAATGGGATGAACGGATATGGGTTGGCCAGTTGGCGCAATAACCTCAAATGTGAATATTTCTCCGTAATTGGATGCAATGAAAATTGAAAATGAATTGGTTGTAGAACGCTTCAACAACGCTGTGATTAGCCTTTATATAAAGACCGGATGAGTAACAGGAGTATTAGGTTATTGGGTTATTGCTGCTTGTTATAATAAATTTCATACTGTATTAATCTCACTCGTTTGTTTTATCCCTTTCTCAAAACCATCTTTACCGGATATTATGTTCATTCCCTTTACATGAATTTATTAATTAACGGTTGGTCATGAACGTATTTGTTAATAACGTGGAAGTTGAAGTGCACCGGGGAGCTCATGTTCGGGATGCCTTACTGAAATACGATTCTACCTTGTTGAAAGCTATCGAAAAGGGGGACATGGGCGTTGTCGACAAATCCGGTGATGAAAGAATGCCTGACGGGGCGTTGACGGAAATGGAACATATCTTTTTAATTAAAGTGAAGAAAAAATGAAAAGAGTATCACTCATCATTGCGGTTTTCATTGTTGGGATAACGTTTTTTTGTTCCTGTAACCAAACGACAGAAACCAGGGTGATCATCCTGCATACGAACGACATGCATGCCCACCTGAAAAATTTCGGAAAGCTCGCCGCTTTTGTTGAAAAAACCAGGGCGGAGAATAAGTACGTGATTTTGGTTTGCGCAGGGGATATCTTCAGCGGCAGCCCGGTGGTAGACCAGTATCCTGAAAAAGGATTTCCCCAAATCGATCTCATGAATCAGGTGGGCTTTCAATTGGCCGAGATCGGGAACCATGAATTTGATTACGGACAGGAGGTGCTGGCAAAAAGATTTTCTGAAGCCAAATTTCCTTTTATTTGTGCCAATATGAAGATCGATCAGCCACCATTGAAACAACCCGCGCCCGACACAACCTGGACTCCCGGAGGTTTGAAGATCACCTTTCTCGGATTGCTTGAAACGTCAATTGATAATTTGCCATCCACCGATCCTGAAAAAATCAAGGGAATCGAATTTCCCAAGGCTATTGCGGTGGCAGGACATTATGAAACCCTGAAGCAAAATAACGATGCGGTGATCGGGCTCACCCACCTGGGGGTTGAAACGGACGAAAAACTGGCAGAAAAATACCCCTGGTTCAGCGTCATCGTCGGTGGTCATTCCCACACGGTAATTAAACATCCAAAGGAAACCAATGGCGTGTTGATCACACAGGCCGGGGATTACCTGAATTATGTAGGGCGACTTACACTGGTATTCAGGGGACACAGGCTGATCAGCAAGCAGGATACTTTGATCGACCTTAACCATTACCCGGATTCAGATCCCCGAATCGATTCAATCGTCAAAAAATACGATAACAATGAAAGCCTGATGCAGGTGATTGGCGAAGCGGCTAAACCGATCAAGGGAAAGGATGAATTGGGTTCCCTGATCACCGATGGAGTGCGTGCCAGCGGAAAATTTGATTTTTCATTCCAGAATAACGGGGGAATAAGGATCTCCAAAATCGAGGCAGGGCCGGTTAATGTGAAAACCATTTTTGAACTCGATCCCTTTGGCAACCAGGTGGTGGCGCTTGAAATGAATTATGACGAACTTAAATCACTGATCCGACACGATGTGAATATTCACAAGCGTCCTGAACTACAGATATCCGGCGGAACTTATGAAGTGATTTTGGATCATTCAGGAAAACTAAAAGATATAATCATCAAGGATAGATCCGGGAAAGTGCTGAACAGTAAAAAACTTTATAAGGTGGCCCTAAGCAGTTATATCGTCAGCGCATATAAATTCGATCATCATGATCCGGGAACTTCTCGGATGATCACCACGGCCGATGCTCTTATCAATTATATTAAGAAAGTACATACGCTGAATTATGCAGGCGTGAAACGGATTAAGGTGATGAAAACTAAAAGTTAATTTGATATAGGTTCAAAGTCAATTAAGTCAAATAGGTCAATTAAGTCAATTTGGTGAAAAGGATTTCGGACATGGAACCTGCAAACTATTTATCTCAGAGTTGCGTGCTGACCTGCAAACTGAAATTTCTCTTTG
>CAYNCU010000212.1:0-7394 GCA_964395765.1 uncultured Roseivirgaceae bacterium
CTGTGCCGTCATTGAATTTTTAGCCATGGACAACCCGATCGATTTTAAAACCGATTTCTTTGATATGAAAGGGACGAGCACCTACTGGGGAACCGTCTGGCTTTCACTGATTGACAAGCAAATAGAACACGGCATCTTGTATGAAGATGTTAATATGGATATGAAAATGGCGGGACAGGAAAAGAGCCGGCTATCCAATACAACCAGGAAGATAGAATTCAATAAAATTCTAAAAAATGATTAAATGAACACCAGGGGTATTATTGATCTCTATCTTCCCCGGAGGACGGCCTATCATGTAAAGATCGTATTAGGCAGTGCGCTTGTCACTGCCTTTGCCACTTTACTCAATGGAGCCGCCTGGAATTGGAATAGTATTACGGTCATTTTTATACTTTTTATTGTACAATTTGAAATTTATATCTGGCTTGGGACAAGGTTTTTTAGTATAGACTTCAAAGTTCCCGCCCGGCAAATCCCCGGCAGGATCATTTTCAGGCTTATTCTATTTTACCTGATTGTACTTATCATCGCGGTGGTGCTGATGATGCTGGTTTCATTCATTGAATATTGGTTGTATGGAATGGAAATGCGAAACTTTATCGTTGATGTATTCACCAGGGAAAGCAGGGGTTTTCTAATAGGGTTTTCAGGAGGGGTCTTATTTGGGACCGTTGTATTCTTTTATTACCAATGGAGGGATGCTTTAAAAAGAGAGCAAAAGCTGAGGGAGGAAAAACTGATATTCCGTTATGAGACCCTGAAGAACCAGGTCCGCCCGCACTTTCTTTTTAACAGTCTGAATACCCTGTCGTCGATGATCGACAGTAATGGACAGGCGAACAGTTTCATCCAGAAACTTTCCGGTATCTATCGTTATATGCTTGATAACATTGAAAAAGATACCGTCACCCTGCAAGATGAACTGAACTTTGCCAGGGATTATTTTTTTATCCAGCAAATCAGGGATGAGGAAAAGATCCGGTTGATCATCGATGATTTCCCGGTAAGCCATTACCGTATTTTACCGATTTCCATCCAGATCTTAATTGAAAATGCCCTGAAACATAATTCTGCCACGCGTGAAAATCCTTTAACCATTCATATATCGCTCAATGAAAAGGACTGTATCGTGGTTACTAATGAACTCAGAAAAAAAATGAACCTCGAAAGAAACAATGGAATCGGGCTTAAAAACCTGGGAGAACGTATTCGCCTGGCGACGGGCAGGGAAATAAATATTCTTGAAATTGAAAAAGAATTTTCCGTATCGATCCCATTAATAAAGGAATAAGATGGACGTATTGATCATTGAAGATGAAAGGCATGCCGCCGACAAACTCATCAAAATGCTTGAGAGTGCAGAGAAAGAAATCAAGATTGTTTCGGTGATCGAATCGGTACATGATTCCGTTGAATGGCTGATGGCGAACCCGGCTCCCGACCTTATTTTTATGGACATCCAGCTGGATGACGGAATTTGTTTTGAGATATTCGAGGCTGTGAAAATCATAACCCCCGTGATCTTCACCACGGCGTTCAGCGAATTTGCCATCCGAGCCTTTAAGGTGAATAGTATTGATTACCTGCTGAAACCGGTAGAGGCGGATTCACTCCGTTCGGCATTAAAAAAATTCCGAAACCTCTACCCGGCACAGTCTACGCAGAACGCCCGCATAGAGGAATTATTCAGCCAGCTGGTTACCAGTTATAAAACTAGATTTTTTGTTAAAGCCGGCGGTCATAGTAAATCCCTGCCCGTGAACGAAATTAAATATTTCACCATCATTGAACGAGCTACTTTTATCGTTTCGGATACCGGGAATCATTTCGACCTTGATTATTCCCTTGATCAATTGCAGAAAATGCTGGACCCATCCTTTTTTTTCAGGATTAACCGGACCAATATTATCAACATAAATTATATACAGGATATCGTGACCTATTCAACCAGTCGCCTGAAGATAAGGATTAAAGATGAGAAGGATAATCCGGATCTTGTCGTAAGCCGCGATAAAGTTCCGGACTTCAGGAGCTGGCTCGACAAATAAATTTTTTTCATACCTTCTGAATCCAAACGATTAATATTTTATAAATTTAACCTGATTTTTTAATCGATCTAAATTTATTTTTTTATGAATTTTCAGGAACCAGTCACCCTGGGCCGGACCGGGTTTAAAGTCGGCCGCCTGGGTATATCTTCCAATTACGGTACCCCTGCCGGAGCCCTTGAAGAAGCTTTTGAAAGAGGCTGTAATTATTTTACGTATTCAACCTTTCTTTCCAGGGGAAGCCGTGAGATGCAGAAAGCGGTCAGAAATATTGTGAAGAAAGGATTAAGGGATAAACTCGTACTGGCTGTTTTTTCTTATGCTCATCTGCCCTGGCTCACCCACCGGTTGTTTCCCGGGGATCTGAAAAAACTGGGAACGGATTATGCCGAATTCCTGATCCTCGGTAATTACGGTTCATCACCCGGTAAGCGGACTTTGGAAATGATACAACAATTAAAGAAGGATGGACTGGTACGACATGCAGGGATATCCAGTCATAAAAGAAAGGTTTTCCCTGTCCTGGAAGAAAAGAAAATAGTCGACCTGTTTCATTTCAGGTACAATGCCGTTCACCGGGGAGCGGAAAAGGATATTTTCCCCTTCATTCATGGTCCCGGCAAACCCGGTATGGTTTCTTTTACGGCCACAAACTGGGGCAAATTGTTAAATGCTGCTAAAATCCCTGAAAGGTACAACACCCCAACCGCGGCGGATTGTTACCGTTTTGTTCTCACCAACCCTTCAATTGACGTATGCATGACCGGCACAAAAACAATACGCGAAATGAGGGAAAACCTGAAAGTGCTGGAATCGGGGCCGATGGATGAAACCGAAATAAAGGAATTTGTATCGATAGGAGACTATCTTTATAAAAATTAGTTTTAGCCGGACAGGTTCAAGTCTTCTTAATACAAATTTGAATTCCCGGAATACGATTACCTATTCATATCTCAATTCATCCACGGGGTTGGTCATGCTGGATTTAATGGTCTGGTAGCCAACTGTGAACAGCGCGATAACTATTATGATCACCCCTGAAAATAAATACAACCCAATATTCAGCTTTATTTTATAGGCAAATGTTTCCAGCCAATAATGGGATAAATACCACGCCACCGGAACAGCAACGAGATAAGCAATTAAAATCCACTTAAAAAACCTTCCCAGCAAAAGAACTACAATATTCATCCAGCTAGCCCCGATCACTTTTCTTATTCCGATTTCCCTGGAACGGTCCTGGGTGGTTCCCCATGACAGGGCGAAGAGTCCGAAACAGGTAATCAGGATACTGATAAGTGTTGCGGAACTAATGATCCGGCTGAATAAAAATTCCTCTGAATGATTTTTGTTTAATTCATCGGATACAAATAAATATTGGAAAGGGTAATCCGGATAAATTTCATCCCATTTACTTTTTATGGCCGGCAGCAGTCCGGATAACTTGCCGGGATCATATTTCATCAGAAGGCAATCCGATTGACCCGAATACCCGATTATTACCGGCGGAATACTTTCTTTCAGGGAAGACACATTAAAGTCATTTACAACCCCGCTGATATAAATCTCCTTTTCCCCGGGTATAAGCTTACCAATCGGCTTATCCATTTGAAAATATTTCACAAATGCCTGGTTGACAAGCCTCGCGTTTTTATTTTCAGGAGAAGGTATTGTGCCTTTGATTAGTTTGAGTCCGAGCGTTTTTAAGTGATCTTCGTCGCCGCTGAAAATATAGGGTGTGTAGAACTTCCCGTTTTCAAGATCATACCGGGCAATCCAGCAATCAGAAAAAGGATTACCATTACAAACCGAAGCGGATTCGATACCCTCGAGACTGACAATTTTATTTTTTAAATTACCCAGTTCGCCTGCTAATTTTTGCATCGGGGCTCTCACTTCAAGAATGTTCCTGTTGAATCCAAGCGGTTTGGATTCGATATAGTGGATTTGCCGGTTCATAACTATGGCGCATGAAATTAGGATAATGGAAATAATAAACTGGATTCCCAGCATCCATTGATTAAAACTCGTTTGGTATTGTGTTTTATTGGAAAGCAGCGAAACCGGTTTCAGCCGGTACAGATACCGGGTTAAACGCAGAATTACCGCCGCTGCCACGAAAGCAATCAGGAGTCCTAAAAATAACAGGATGGAGGGATGTATAAAATAGGTAAGGGATAGTCCTGAATTTACTAACCTGTCGAAATAGGGTATTACCAGCCAGGATAATAAAAACGACAACAGGACGGAAATAACCGTGTAAAAAAAGACTTCGGTAACGGCAATCAACCGGATGGAATTTATTGAGGCCCCCAGTATTTTTTTAATACCGAATTCCTTCCAGCGTTTAATGAATAACCGATAAAATAAATTCAGAAAATTGAAGGCGGCAAGGAAAAGTACCATGGCTATAATCAATCCGCTGACCACGATGAATAATTTATTTCTTGCCGTGGAAAAAGTACGGGTGTTATGTTCATCCCAGTAAATTTTTTTAAGCGGCTGAAGATAAAATTTCAATTTCCCTTCGCCCATCATGGAAGGAACCTTTCCTGAAGAATTTATTTTATTTTCCAAAAAGGCTGCGTCAATGCGATTATGAGCCAGGATATACAGGATTCCCCCGTTCAGGGCTTTTCTATCATCAATGGGAACAAGTCCGTCGAAATGCAAATGGCTGTTCTCGGCAGGTGAACCGGTGAAACCGGAGATTTTGAAGATCTTCAATGCCGAGTCGGTGCGTATTTCAACTTCACTGGCATTCCTGTAATTGTCCCCGAATAGTTTCTTCGCAGTTTCAATGGTTAAAACAATATTTCCGGTTTCCAATGCATGGGCACGGTTGCCCATGAAAAAAGGGAAATCGAAAATAGTAAAGAAATTTTTATCAACGGAAAGGATATTCAGACCCGGTATACCTTCGGTACTGCCCGGCCGGGAAATCCAGAATTGTTTCAAAGGATACATCATGCATGATTCATCTATTTCAGGAAAATGGGAGGAAAGATAATCGGCAGTTTGTCTTTGCAGATAGCTCATTTTCCCGCCCTGGACAAATGGATCATCACTTATAATCCTGAAAATCCGGTCTTTCTTTTTATTAAAGTTATCGGTATTAACTTCATGGATAATGAAACCTGATAAAATACCGGCAATGGTAAAACCGATGGCCAGGCTCAGGATAATGGCGGCAGAATAAATTTTATTTTGAAAAAAATTCCGGATAGTAAGCTTAAAAATATTCTTCATCAGGATATTAATTCATCAGATTGTCTAGGATACTCAAAGATTTCCGGCTCTTTTAATCCGCCTTTGCGTTCCGTTACGGCGGACAAGAAGGTTAGGGTTTAATTCCCCGGAGCTCTGCTCCGGAAATTCGGGTCCAGGGATTGCTTCGGGGTTAAATACCCTTTATTAAAAATAAAATATAAATTTATGATTTAAGGATATTTAATAAAGAAATTATGAGAGGGAGAATTATTTTCTTGATCGTGTTATTGCCGGTCATTTTCCTGGCCCTGCAATCTGAAGCTCAGGATAGACCTAAACTTATTCTGCAGATCACCGTTGACCAGTTGCGTGGCGAACTTCCGGGTAAATATCTGGATCAATATAAGGAAGGGGGTTTTAAATATTTACTGGATAGTGGTATTGTATATGCCAATGCCCATTACGCACATTCCAATACAGAAACTGCCGTTGGCCATACAGCCCTGGCCACAGGGACCTATCCGTCGGTGAATGGCATGGTTTCAAACGATTGGTACGACCAGGAGACCGGCAAAATTGTTTACGCGGTTGAAGATGATCATTCACCGATCCTGCCTGAACCGGAAGGTTCAAGGCGATCGAATTCGGATATTTCCTCTTATAATAGAGAAGGCGGAAGATCGCCGGCTAATATAGCCAGCTCCACTTTCAGCGATGAACTGGCATTCTATTCAGCCGGGAAAGCAAAAATTTTCGGAATTTCCATAAAAGACCGGGCCGCCATTACCCTGGCAGGACATGCAGGAAAAGCTTTCTGGTTTGATGATGAAACCGGTGATTTTGTGACCAGCAGATATTATTATTCAAAATACCCGGATTGGGTTATAGCATGGAACCGCAAAAGAATCCCTGACAGTTATGCCGGGAAGCGATGGGAATTGATGTATGATAAAAATACCTATCTGTATGGCGATAAGGATGACCAATCTTTTGAGGTCGCCTTACCAGGATTTGGCAAGACCTTTCCTCATCCTTACGGAGATGGTACCAATCACAGCTTTTATCGTTTGCTTACGGTCAGCCCTGCCGGGGATGAGATCCTCCTTGATTTTGCCCGCACCCTGATCGAGCAGGAAAACCTGGGCCAGGACAGCATTACGGATTATCTTTCTATAAGTTTTTCCTGTACGGATTATATCGATCACATCTTCAGCCCCTCCAGCCTCGAAGCGGAAGACAACCTGCTGAGGCTCGATCGTACCCTGGCCGATTTATTTAAATTTGTTGATCAGAAAATCGGGCTGAACAATACCCTGATCGTAATCTCAGCGGATCATGGGGCATCCGAAGCGCCGGAACTGGCAAAATCATTCGGGATCAATGCCGGCAGACTTATTATGAATGAATTTTTTAATAAAATAAACCCGGAACTTAAATCAAGATTTGGCGCAGGACGTGAACTGATCAGTTCCTGTATGCCACCGTATTTATACCTGAATCATCAGTTGATCCGCGATAAGAAAATCAATGAGGACGACCTGACTCAATTCCTTGTCAGAAGCCTGATGAAATTCAATGGAATTGCCCTTGCGGTTTCCACAAAACAAATGATGAACAACAACGTAGCCGACAGGGACCTGCTGGAGCTGATCCGGAATAATTATTATTATGGCAGGTCCGGCGATATTTATATTGTCCCCCAACCGTACTGGCTGATCAGTAACGATCTTGCCGGAAGCATGGCAGTAGCTTCTTCCCATGGCTCACCCTGGGATTATGACACCTTCGTGCCGGTAATATTTGCCGGATTCGGATTAAAGGGTGAACATATTTACAGGAAAATTTATACGGTGGATATTGCCCCCACCTTATCCGCGGTTGTAGGATCGAAATTCCCCAGTGGGACCCGTGGAGTAGTGCTGAAGGAAATAACCGGAAACCGATAAATATAAAGTGCTCAATTTATATTGAGCATTAAAAGTTATTTCACAGTTCCGGGAGAAGGCACAAGGGAACCCAGAGAACGACTCCTTGCGCCTCCTTGCCTCTCCTATCTTCCGCAATTAATTCAAAATATATCTAAAAACGGTGAATCCTTTAAGATCAAAGTGTTTTATATAGAACACGAACTGA
>CAYNCU010000213.1:0-7359 GCA_964395765.1 uncultured Roseivirgaceae bacterium
GTCTTTCTGATCAGCTCTGGTAATTCCTGCCTTTCCGTCTTCCCCGTTTCGAAAACTACGTTGCCGCTCTGGACATAGGTTACAGGATTCATGAATTTAAGGCCTTCATAAATCTTTTTCAGGTCCGGCATTGGAAGTTTATTATGGCTTCCGAGATTGATGCCACGTAATATAGATATATATTTCTCCATTCCTTCTTCTAAATTTTAATGGCTTTCAGGTAACCGCCTGGGGATTGGGAGAATAAAGGGATATGTTCTTCGGGGATTCCGGCTTCACGGGCATAGACTTCCATGTCAATTTTCAGAAGGGTCACGGAAGTAAACCCGGCTTTCAAGGCGATTTCTTTAAATTCATCATCGTCGTAAAATTTTAACCGGTCCGCTATGGGATACGGGGCTGCCGGAGTCCCTTTCAGACCCGGGTCGGATCCCTGAATGATGATCCGGCCTCCTTTCACCAGCAACCGGTGAAATTCTTTAAATACCCTCACAGGATCGGAAAGAAATCCAAGGGCACCCATCATTGTGATGCAGGTAAAGGTTTGATCCTGGAAAGGAATATTTTCCGCATTTGCTTCCCGGACCTTCAGCCGGCCTTCTTCAATGGCTGTTGCGTTTTCCCGTTCCGTGGTTTGAACCATTTCTATACTATGGTCGACACCTGCCGCCCTGCATCCGCTCTTCAGGGTCTCCTTTAAAAATGCCCCGCCTCCGCAGCAAACATCAAGCAAATAGTCATTGGCCTTTATTTCCAGGAGTTTTGCTATTACTTTAAACCCGGGATAATGATATAAAGGATCCCGGTAAACATTCCGGGAATCTTCACCGGTGGGTCTCCTGGCCCTCCGGTCGGTGATCCAGTCACCCAAAGCCGCCGGAGCCATGGCTTGAAATAAAGAAGCCAAAACAGAAGAAGCAAACCAACCGGATAATTCCTTATCGTTATCAATGACCCGGTGCCATCCCGTTGGCTGAAATTCAACCCGGCATCCGGTTCCCTGAGCTTCAAATTTTATTTCAATTTCCGTAGACAGATCCCCGTTCCAGGAAGCAGGTTTCCAAAGAATCCGTATAAGACCCGGGGGATCCCAATGCACTATCCTGCCGGTTTCAAAATTATCCTGGATGATATTCCCGTCTGCCCCTTTTTCAAACTCAATTCCCTTCATATGAAGGGCGGTTACCAATTCGGAAACTATATAATTGAAAGTTTCCCCGGGGGTCAGATTTATGTCAATGGAAATACGGAAATTACCGGCATGGTTATCCATAGTTAGTCGTGAATTTTTTCACCGCTATGCAACATAGCCATAAATTTCTTTATTCGCGCAATCCGCGTCTCCTCCTTTTTTGCCGTGTGAATCCTGAATAATATGGAATAGCGGTTTATACTATTCAGGCTTTCGAAAAATTTCAGCGCCTTTTTATCTTTTTTGAGTTCTGATGCCAGGTCCGGGGGAATCGTAATCCGGCGCTGGCTTTCGTAAGCTTTATGCCAGCTTCCGGATTTTTTAGCTTCCTTCACCGCCGCCAGGCCAGAAGATTTCATTTTACCTTCCTTCATCAATTGCACGGCCTTATCACGATTTATCTCTGACCAGATACTTTTCTTTTTACGGGGAGTGAATTTCTGCAACCAATAATTTTCGTTCAATGATAGCTTCTGACTGTCGATCCATCCGTAACACAGGGCGACCTCGAGCGCTTCAGCATAGGCAATAGTTTTCCCTTTATTTTTACCATTTCCTATTTTTAAGAGAAAACCGGTGGAATTCGAGTGATTTTTCCCGAACCACTTTTCAAGATCAGTGCGGTTTTTTAAGGATAGAGATTGCATTTTATCCTTTTTTGACGGCATAAATAAAAAAGATCAATTTAATCGGTGGCCCATGTTTTCCCCACTTCGGAAAGAGGCATGCAGCCATTATACATACCCGGTATCGGGAGATACTGAAGGGTTTGCGTTGCCCCCGGCATGGAGGTGAAAAATCCCAGGAGGGTTGCTTCCTTGATCATTAGGATAAAAGGACCTTTCCTGGGTTCCCTGGCATTGGAGGGATCGGCAAGGGCATCGGAATTCAGTTTAGTAACAAGTTCATTTTTCTGGCTGTCTGAAATTTTTAAAAAATCATGTCCGTATTTGTCCCTGGCACTCTTATCAAGATCGTCAAGCCCGTCCATGAATTTTTTTCTTTGTTCGCCGGTGTATACGAACTGCACGAATTTTTCAATGAAATCGGGCACGCCTGCCTCGATCGCGCCGGGAGTATCGGTTTTGGGGATGATCAGGTCGGCAATCGTGGATATTTTATGTTCCTGGTCTCCGGTAAAAAACGCCCCTGCCGTTCCACCGGTTTTTTCAGGAGAACACGATTGCAAAACTGCCAGCCAGGCCGGAGAAGTAACGGATGCCCCGACAATTAATGAAGTTAGTTTTACTGCATTTCTTCGGTTCATAGGTTTCCTTTTTTTACTTCCTTAACAGCATAATCACAGGCCCTCGCGGTCAACGCCATATAAGTAAGTGACGGGTTCTGGCAAGCCGTAGAAGCCATGCAGGCCCCGTCGGTTACGAATACATTGGGTACATCATGCATCTGGTTCCATTTGTTCAGTACCGAAGTTTTCGGATCCTTTCCCATTCTTGCCGTTCCCATTTCATGAATGGACAAGCCGGGAGCGCCGATATCATCAAATGGTTTTACATTTTTCAATCCTGCCGCCTCAAGCATTTCAACGGCCGAAGCCACCATATCTTTTCTCATGGCCAGTTCATTTTCCTTAAAGGTACAGTCTATCCTGGGAACCGGGAGGCCGTATTTATCCTGAACCTCTTTATTCACGGTGACACGGTTGGTATCATACGGAAGGCATTCTCCGAAGGCACCCATACCCATTCTCCATATTCCTGGATGAGTCAGGTTATTCTTCAGGGTTTTGCCGATATTCATTTCAGCGATACCAGCCCGCCAGTTATCCCTGGATGCCCCTCCCTGGTAACCGAAACCGCGGATATAATCTTTCCTTTTTTCCTTAACATTCCTGAACCGGGGAATATAGATTCCATTGGGCCTCCTGCCTTTGTAGTACTTATCTTCAAAGCCGTCAAAGTCTCCTTCCGCACCGGCGCCGGAATGATGATCCATCAGGTTGTGTCCGACTACACCGCTCGAATTGCCGAAACCTTCAGGAAATTCCGGGGAAGTGGAATTCAATAAAATAAAAGCGGTGGCAATGGTAGAAGCGTTAACGAAGACGATCCTGGAATAAAATTCTTCCGTTTTCATCGTATTGGCATCGAGAATCCTCACGCCCTTCGCCCGCTTTTTTTCTTTATCGTAGAGAATGTCCGTCACAATTGAAAACGGCCGGAGGGTCATATTCCCGGTAGCTACCGCCGCCGGTATCGTTGAACTGTTACTGGAAAAGTAGGCACCGAACGGGCATCCGCGGATACATAAATTTCTATACTGGCATTTTGTTCTTCCCGGGCGGGGCTCGGTCAGGTTGGCCGTCCTGCCGATGATCATTTTCCTGTCATTGAAATTAGTGTTGATCTTTCCGGCTACATAATCTTCCAGGCAATTCATTTCCATCGGCGGCTGGAATTTCCCGTCCGGTAACTGGGGTAATCCTTCCCTGCTCCCGCTTACCCCGATAAAGGATTCCACATGATCATACCAGGGCTCAATATCCTTATAACGAATCGGCCAGTCCACACCTACCCCATCCTTCAGGTTGCCCTCGAAATCCAGATCACTCCACCGATAACACTGCCTGCCCCACATTAGTGAACGGCCACCCACATGGTAACCCCGGATCCAGTCGAATCGCTTAACTTCGGTATACGGATTTTCGAGATCGTTGACGAACCAGTGTTTGGTGGACTGAAGAAGAGTATATCCCGTTCTTTTCTGTACCGGGTAATTTTTAATCTGTTCCCGGGTAAGTTCATCAGCATAGGGTAATTCCCAGGGAGCTTTGTACATCGTTGGATAATCGACTATATGCCGTACATTCTTTCCCCGTTCCAGTACCAGTGTTTTGAGTCCATTCTCGCAGAGTTCCTTGGCCGCCCATCCTCCGGAAATTCCGGATCCGACTACAATGGCATCATAGGTGTTATCCTTTTTCGCTTTCAGGTTTAAATTCATATCAAATCTACATTCTCAAATTTTTTTAAAATTTTAAAATATACCATATTCATCAACTTAACAAATTTTTAGGTGCCTGGTTGATATTTTTTAACATATCGTGGTCATAAAATTGTTTACGTTATGAAATGTGAAGCAGGAGGCCGGAAGTCGGAGGCTGGAAAATCCATTCATGGAATAATCAAAAAACTTTGAGCTATCATCAACGAGCTTTAAACTTTCAGCTTTATCTCATGAAGAAATAACATGCAAATATGGAAAAGCACAATTAAGAATTAACTAACCTGTTACTTTCCACCCATCATTTTTCTCCTGCCGAAAACACTGTCCAGGGTTCCGTGGGCCGGTCCTGGAGGATACCTTCCTGCCAGTTATACTGCGGGTGTTCTTCAAGGTATTTTTTAGCATCAAAAGGTGTTCCGCAAGCGGCACCCCAACGCGCTATAAACGACATGTTTTTCGCCATTTTTGCATCAACCACTTTACCGTCAATGGCACCGAAATCGGAAAAGGGTTCTGCCTTTTCATAGGTATTTAACCCGTTATCCAGTTCGCTGTGGCGGCAAATCGTCCGGTAATCCGGATCTATTTTATTCAGGTAGGTATCATAATGATCGGCTTCAAAAGCTTCGGCATGGGCAAGATCAATGACTCCCTTATTTTGATTCATGAGTTGATGCCACCTGACACGCCTGGCTACGGCATTATTCCGGATATCGGTATTATCTGTCATGGTGGTTTCAAATCGGAGGATACGCAAATCCTCGGCTACATTGGAGCCGACAAAATACCCGTCTTTCTTTTTTTCAAATCCTACATATTTCAAGCCCAGCTCGAGTCTTGCAATTTCATTGGTATTCACATCGCCGATCAGCCAGGCATTGGCATAGCCGCCGTTATTTCCGGTCTTCATTATATCACACCACTCATCGATGTTGGAAGCATACTGGGTAGCCGTACGCATCCTGGAAAATTCAGGAATCCCTTTGGGATCGAAAGGAAAAAATCCCCCGATGGTGGTTTCCGATCCTACGAGACCGGCATCGGTAATAAAAAAGTCGGTTCCGCTGTGAATGAAACCGGGTACCGTTTGCATCAGGATCCTGTGGCCCTTATCCGGCTTGATATCTATAATTACATTACATAATGGATCGGTATAGATCGTATGCGTATTATGTCCGAGCACAATGTTCCCGTCTTTCGTCATGGATCCGGTTGCGATGAATGAGCTGCAGGATTCCTTGATCGGGTCCGGCGTATGAACGCCGATAGAATCTTTTACGCTGGGCCACCAGTAATCCATGAGTTCTATACTGCCGTTCAGGGTGACCAGTTCGGCAAGGCTCACCGTATCGCCGGCCGCTTCCATCCCTTCCCTGATCCCGTCAATCTCGGCCAGATTTTCGGGATCGGTTTTAGGGGTGAGGATCCGGTCCGCCTGAGCTACGATCCATGACCATTTCATAGCGCTGTTAAATTCCCAGGTCTTTTTCATAGCAAAAATTCCTTCCTTGATTTCTTTGGCCAGCAGGTATCCGTGTTGAAAGCCTCTTTCCTCCGGGCTTCCTTCGATATGCAAATAGATCCAGCCGTTTTTTTCGCCGCGGTAACCTTTATCCAGCCACGCTTGTTGCTGCACTGACAAGGTTCCCGCCGGTGGCGGAACTTTATAAGCGTTTATGGATGTGGTATCGTTAGAAACGGTAACCGGGGCATTGATTTCCGTTTTTTTTGTCTGGCAGGAATACAGAACGATAACTGCCGCGGTAAGAAGGAAATACGGTTTTTTCATGATGAATTAAAATAACTAATTTTTAAATGTAATTAATTTATCAGGCAACACCAATTCAGGGAAGTCGTGTGACCGGGTATACCAGGTAATTTTTGTCGACATAAGGGGTTTTATCATAAAACCAGTTCATGATCTTTCCGGGGCTGTCCAGAAGTTCCGGGTCATGGGTCCTGGTCCGGTCAAATTCATCGCGGAGGGTTTTTGAAGATTGCAACATTTCCTGCGCATAAGGTTCCATGATATAATCTTCCACATATTCGGTTCGGTTCAGTATCGTATTAAAAAACCCCCACCGGAAAAAGGAACTCTGGCTTGCCGGTTCCAATAAAACGATCGCCAGGTCGCCCAAAGGCTGATCGGTTTTGACTTCCATAGTTCCCGGCGGATACATGACAGTCACCGTATCCATCGAAAACGACGCATTAATTTTATAATGACCTTCGAAAGGGTTATTCGCTATTGTATATTTTATTACCTTATAACGCTGAACCGTAACGGCTAAGCTATCACTAAGCTCTTTCATTTGCACACCATGAATAGCCAGCCGGTCAATGATATCCTTCCAGGCCTGTGGAATAAAATAGGCAGCCGGTCTTTCCGTGTATCCGGCAATCCGGTTATTGCTGTAAACAGGGATCCGGGTAGTTTCCGGGATATTGGTCCATTGGATATAGTCCTGACCGGTAATTTCCGATTTGACCAGATTCGCTTTCACGCCCAGAAAATTCATGGTATCGGAAGGAATAAGATTTTTAGTTTTTATGTGATAGGGGAAATAATAGGTTTTTGAAGTATCCCTGGAAGGAAACGACCAGGCCAACGGAACCTTTTCGAGATGATCATAAGAGTCATCATGAATTACCGTTGCCAGTTCCTCATGCTCAGCAGCGAGAATTTTCATGGCGGCTTCAATAAAAATATAGGTTCCCAGGACTCTTCTTTTATAAGGTTTCAAGGAATGGTTTTCAACTAAAATGGTAGGCAGGTGTCGTAAGTCACCATAGGAATGAGAAAAATCAGGTTCAAAGGCGAAATCTATATTTCCATCCGAAAAGTTTTCTCCGTTGGCGGCAAAGAGCAGAGGGCCGGGAAGGTGGCCCCATACGGTCAGGGTGGAATCCACATAAGGGCGGAAATTATGAGAGAGCCAGTGACTGATTCCGGGTGAATAACCCTGGGGGCCGATAAATCCGTAAGTGATATCATATTGATAATCGGCCCCATCGGTGACATGAATATCCAGATACATGTCCGGATGATATTGGTTGATCACACCGACCACGGCCCGGATCTCCCTGGTATCCAGCTTGGCATAATCCCGGTTCAAATTCTGGTTCAGGCCGTTGGTCCTCCACCCCATTTCATCCGGACCGCGCTGGTTGATGCGGTTATAAGGAGATGACCTCTCATG
>CAYNCU010000214.1:0-7212 GCA_964395765.1 uncultured Roseivirgaceae bacterium
GGGAAAATACTGCAATGGTGCTTGAAAAGCTTCTAATAAAGAATTTTGATGGAAATTACAAGATGGAAGGAGGGAAGAATGGAAGAATGAGTGATCGGATTATTGGTTAATTGTGTCAATTCGGTTAATTCTGCAACTCAATTAACCGAATTGACTTAAATAACTTAATTTACTTTATTAGCCAATTCGCAATTATTCGATTTCCCTGGAAAAGTATCTTATGACCTGGTTTAATAATGAAATAAACTTTATACGTAATTGATTTTAACTCCGTCATGCATTAATAATTATTAATGAGGTTAATAACATGAATAGCATCGTCCTTGTAAATGAATTCACCTTAATTGGAATTACCCTTGAATCCAAAACTATCAACACCGACGGGCAATCGATGATCGATTGCGGAAACCTCTGGCAAAAGTTTCAAAATGAAAATATTGTTTCCCGCATCCCGGGAAAACTAAGCGAAGAGATTTACGCCGTCTATTACGATTATGAAGGAGATTATACGAAACCTTTTTCCTATTTCATCGGGAGCAGGGTAAAACCCGGCAGTGTTCCGCCGGAGGAGATGATTTCACTGGTTATTCCTGAAGGAAATTTTCAAAAGTTCACGGCGATAGGAAAGATGTCGGATTGTGTTGCAGAAGCATGGCAAAAGATCTGGGATTCGGACATACAAAGAAGTTACAACAAGGATTTTGAAATTTATGATTCAAGAAGCCGGGACTGGATCCATGCCGAGGTGGATATTTACATTTCTGTTTAATTTTACCCTGAACAAATTAGAAATGAGGTAGTTAATAGAATATGGTATCCAAATTAAGATGGATCAATGTGGCCTTGCGGGGGATCATGGAAGCCGGGATCGTGCTGGCTTTCGCTTACTGGGGCTATCATATCGGGACCAGCACAAGTACGAAAATAATACTGACCATAAGCTTGCCCCTGATGGGATTCGGTTTCTGGGGTGCCGTTGATTTTCACCAGGCAGGAAAAATGGCCGAACCGTTACGTCTCACGCAGGAACTTGTGATCTCCGGACTGGCCGCCATAGCCTTTTATGTTTCGGGACATCATACGCTTTGCTGGATATTAGCCGCTCTTTCAATTGTACATCACTTGCTGGTATATTCATTAGGAGATACCTTGCTGAAGAAAAAATAAATGATATTGGATAGGTTGTAGCGAGACGCTACCACCAGAATAGACACTACGATCAGAATAGTTTTTCCCGTATAAATTTTGTAAGGTAAATGTCATTAATCAAAAAATTGCAGACCGCGAATCAAAATTCAAAAATCAAATTTATCTACTTCTTTATCCCCGGCTTTTTTTATTTCCCTTTTCAGAATCTCAAAAAAAACCTCCCTGGCCTGGCGCTCTCTCCACGGATTATGCCCGCATTTTTCGAGACGGATCATCCGGAAGTTCTGAATTCTTTCCCCCAGGGGATACTCGACCCCGGCAGCGGGGTGGACGTCATATTCACCGTGAATGGCCACGACGGGACAATGGATCTTTGAAGCCTGTTCTATCAGTTGATTGGAATCCCTCAGCTCGGCGGCTTCTTTCCAGACCGAACGCATGATGTCCAGGTCCATGATCACTTCTTCCTCTTCTCCGGGGAGTAAATCATAAGCGTCGGCCAGGTTCATTAACTCGCCGAAACGTTTTAACTCTTTTATGCCTGGATTTCCGAAATTGATATCCATCGTTAATTTCCCGGCTTCTTTTCTGTCTTTCTTTTTAAGGCGTTCAAGACGGATTTTCATGAGGTTGGGATTGTACTGAAGTTCGAAGGCCCCGGCACTGATGAGTATAAGTCTGGCGGTCAGTTCAGGATAACGGCCTGCAAATAAAAACGCCAGCCAGGTTCCCCAGGAATGCCCGACAAGAATAGCCGGCAGATCCGCCCCGGCAGTGATTTGATCGTGTAGCTCGTCTAAAAGCCCTTCCACCGAGTCTTTTGTCTGCAACGCTTCAAGAACGCCGAAAAATTTACCCAGTTCAGCCGCTACCGGTTTCAGGTCTCCGGCTACACCCGGACCGCCGTGGAGTAAAACTACCTGGTAGGGTGGATTCCCGTATTTACGGATCGATTCCATTTACAGGTTCTTTGACATCCTGAAGTTAACTATCTTAATTCCTTTTAAAAAAAACCTGTTTTCTTTTTCAAAAGAAAAGCCCCGTTTTTCAAAAAATGGCCTGGCCGTAATACTGACCTCTGAATATAATTTTTTAGATCCTAATTTTCTCGATTCATTTTCCAGCTCACTGTATATTTTCCCTGCAATCCCTCTGTGCTGATATTCATGCCGGATATATAATAAATCCAGGAAATCTTTTTTCCCCAGGGAGCCGAAACCCACGATTTTGTTATCAGTTTCAGCCACGAGAAAATACTGAACGATAATTCTGCCTAGCCAATGTTCTTTATCATTGACGGTGTCAATCCAGGCGTCGATCTGTTCAGGATCATAATCCTTGATGCACGAGACTTGTATGGTATTTTTAAAAAGTTCCAGGATATCATTCAGATCTTTCAATTCAGCTTTTCGTATCATCAAATCCATAATAAGAAAATAATATAATTTAAAGCCTGATAAGCAAATAAGTTTTTTGCCTGACATTCGAGGGAAGCATTAATCCTTACGTGGGGTTTTGAATTCTGAATTGGCAACAGCAACTAATTAGTAAGTCCTTCTGTTGAATTTCTTTTCAGTAAAACGATGTAAGTTTCGAATTTAGAAAAAAATTCACGTTGTTTTTTAGATGCCAGCATTCCGAGCAACCGGTAAAGCCAGGCAGAAGGCATCTCCCGATTCAGCCGCTTCGATTCCTTCGACATATAACGAAGATCGAAGGATTCCCAGCCACACTTTTTAAAGAAATCGACACCTTCCGCAGGAGCAAAGTGCATTTGTATATTTCCCGATTGAAATTGTTTGAATATTGATTTTAGCAGCCATTCCTTTAATTCAGGAGTCATAATATCGTTAATCCACCATCCAAAACCAGGTTGAGCCATCAAATCCACGGCCAGTTGATTCACTTCTTCCTCCTTTAGATAAATCAACAGGCCTTCGGTAATTACCAATACCTGTTTGGCTTCCTGGTTAATTTGTTCCAGCAATTTAATCCGGCTGTTCCTGTCGGTCAGATCAAGCGGAATCCTTTCCAGCGTGCATTGCGGTTTTGAACCGGATAATTTCTCTTCTTTAAAGGCAAGGATTTCAGGAAGATCTACTTCGATCCAACGAAGTGTGGATGGAAGGTCCAGCCGGTATGGCCGAGTGTCCAGCCCGGCGGCAAGATTAACGATGGTATCGACGCCTTCCCTGGCAATCGCAAATCCGATCATTTCATCGATGACCTTGGTCCGTACGATCATCGACCAGGCGCTGCTTTTTCCCCCTTTTAAATTTTTGACATATTGTTTACCTTCTTCCCCGGATAATACTCCCGCAAAAGGATCATTGAAAAGAGCATCATTCCTCTTAGATTCCATGGCCCTGTAATAAGCGACCCAAACGGCCGTTTCGGAAATATGATTGAATTGAGTGGAATCTTTCATAGTTAAAAATATATTATTTTACGCAGGAAAGTGTTACTGATTATTTATATTGAAAAAATAAAATGAAAAATAAACTGTTTTTACTGTTTTTGCTTTTTCATTTTTCCCCTTCCGGTGCTCAACCTTTTCCCGACGAGGATTCATCGGCATCGCATGCTTTTGATTTCTGGATCGGGCAGTGGAATATTGATGAAAAGATCCTGCAGCAGGACGGTACCTGGTTGAATCTGTCGGCGCGCACCTCGGTTGCCCCAATCCTGAACGGGGAAGCGCTGATCGAGCACTGGGAAGGAGAGGTGCAATTTTTCTGGGAAGGAATGAAAGAGCCGGAAATGATAAAAGGATTAAGTATCCGTTCCTATGACCCGCAGTCCGGAACCTGGAAAATCTACTGGATGGATTCACGTAACCCGGAATTCGGAATTCCTTATACCGGCACTTTTAAAAATGACAGCGGAATATTTTACAGACATTGGGAAACACCGACAGGCGAAAGAAAGGGGAGAATAATTTTTTCAGACATTTCCCGTAAGTCCGTAAAATGGGAACTGGCGGTTTCATCGGATAACGGAGTCAATTGGCAAACCCTTTGGATAATGGAAATGCACAGAAAGAAAGAATAATTTACTTTCCCGGGAATCTTTATATGGGAAACAGTAAGCAGTAAACAGTGACCAGTGAACAGTTTGACTTCGTTTATTAAAAAGAATCATCTCTAATATCAGATTAATTGGAATGTAATACGCTTTAATAGTATCCGCTCAAGAAAACTAGTGCCCCGGCTTTCAAACCGGGGTGAAAAAACAACCGATGGCCAATTTCCCCCTGGTAATAAAAATGACCCTTTCAAGTTGACCTTACTTGCAAATGTCTACCGGAAATTTAATAAACGATAGGCCCCGCGGCAGGCCGGCCTTTCGCGGTAAATGTCCACACGCTGACGCCGTAGCTTTAGCGTAGGCGCCTGGACATTTCCTTATCGCTCCGTCCGGTTTTCAACCCAGGCAGATAAAAAATCAAATGCCTAATTCAACCTGGTAAATTAATGGACCAATAAACCAATAAACCAGTGAGCCAGTGAACAGTTTTGATGCCGGGTTTTAATAATATTATTAATATATATACATGGCCTGAATTTCATTTAGGGATACGGAGTAAACGGGGAATCGGGGAAACGGGGAAAAAGCGAATTATGCTACAATGCAATCGGGCCATCAGGGTGGCGATCCTTTAAAGGGATAACTCATACCGTTGTTCAATCACTTTTTTACCGAAAGCGAATGATTCATTTTCCTCAGTCAGCCTGAAACCGGCTTTTAAGTAAAGACGGGAAGCGGCTTTCAACTCCCGGGTAGTTAAAAGAAATGATTTTTTATATCCTTTCTGATGGAAAAACTCCATGAATAATTCCATTAATTCCGATCCGAGGCCGATGCCGCGATATTCTGGTTCAATCAGGAAATACCGAAGTTGTGCGGTGTCTTCGCCCCGGTGTTCCAGAACCAGGGAGCCGATGATTTTCTCCTTAGACTCGCAAATCCAGATGCGATCTTTTTGAGGATCATAATTTTTATAGAATTCACTGAGCCCTTCGGCTACATAACTTTCAAAGGCGATGCCGTAATTATATTCCTTATTATATAATTCACCGTGCCGCTGAATTATGTGACCCATATCACCCGGCCTGAGGTCCGTTCGAATTTGAATATCCGGCAACAATATCTTTTTAATAATCTAACTTCCCCGATTTAACTTCCATTATCGTTTTCCTGTATATTGTTTTTCAATGTTATTTTCAGCAGAATAAAGCCAGAGGAGCCGGCGATTATGGAAGCCGCGAGGATGGCAATTTTAGCAATGTTCACAAAGGCAGGATCCTGAAAGGCGAGCAATGAAATAAATATCGACATGGTAAATCCGATACCGCCCAGGATTCCTGCCATAAATATATTATTCCATTTTAGATCCTGTGGAAGTTTGCAAAGTTTTAAACCAACGGCGATTCTTGAAAACGCCCAGATACCGGCGGGTTTCCCGATCACCAGCCCCAGCAAAATTCCCAGGCTGATCTCATGCATCAGACCGGTTTGCCAGTGGCCGTTCAAAATGATACATGTATTGGCGATCGCAAACAGGGGAAGGATAATAAAAGCTACCGGCTTTTCGAGTATATGTTCTACAAAGGCTGAAGGCGACTTTCCATTTTCTTTCCCGAAAGGGACGGCAAAGGCAAGCAAAATCCCCGCAATGGTGGGGTGAATACCGGAATGAAGCATAAAGTACCACATGATAATTCCGCCTGCTAAATAGGGCGCCAGGTGAAATACTTTCAAGCGGTTTAAAACAATTAATATGATAAAGATAACCAGGGCAATCAGGAGATTAATAACCGATATACCGGATGTATAAAATAGGGCAATTATGAAAATGGCACCCAGGTCATCGACAATGGCAAAAGCAGTTAAAAATATTTTCAGTGAGGAAGGAACCCGTTTCCCCAATAAGGACAGAATGCCAATTGCAAAAGCGATGTCAGTGGCCATCGGAATACCGGCGCCGGCACTCCCTGCTTTTCCTGCATTGAAAGTAAAATAAATAGCTGCAGGAACCAGCATTCCGCCGACAGCTCCGAAAACCGGAAATAGGGCATTTTTAATATCCGAGAGTTCACCCCGGTATAATTCCCTTTCAAGTTCAAGGCCGATAAGAAGAAAAAAGAAAGTCATCAGCCCGTCATTAATCCAATGTACAAGGCTGTGATGTTCAAATTTTATATTCCAGAAATTAATATAACCTTCCTTCCATGGCGAATTAGCCAGCAATAGCGAAAATATGGTTACAAAAATCAGGATTATTCCTCCTGCTTTTTCGCTGTCATAAAATTCCTTGAAAAGGCGGGTTAATTTCATCGGCCGTTTTTGTCAATGCCAGCACCTTGTTGACTGCGTGTAAAATTTTTAACCATTATTTCCTGCTTCATCCGGGTTATAATGGATATCCATTTGTGGAAACGGTATGGTTATTTTATTTTCTATGAATTTCCGGTTGATGGTTTTCCGGATATCGCTTTTCACCTTTTCGATCCTGAATATATTCTTACTGAAAAACAACACCTGGAAATCTAACGATGAGTTCCCGAAGTCCTTGAAGCGGACGGTTACGGATTTGCTGTCGGTTACATCGGGATGTTCCTGTGCGCTTTCTTCGAGTAGGCGGGAGACCAGGTCGACATCGCTTCCGTAAGCCACGCCGACTTCGATCCTGAATCGGGTCTTCATGGACTGGTGACTCCAGTTGATCACTTTGTTATTGGTGATCAGGGAATTGGGAATAATGATTGAAATTTCATCCCTGTCAAGCCCGGTGGAAGTGCGAAGTCCGATACTTTGGATCATTATAACATCGCCATCGATTTCAAGAATGTCGTTAATGCGGATCGTTCTTTCCGAAAGAATGATGATACCCGATACGATGTCGTTGAAAGTTTGTTGAAGGCCTAGGCCGACGCCCACCAACAGAGCGGCGGAACCGGCGAGTAGAACTGTAATTTTAATGCCAACCGTTTGCAGCATGACGGCAATAGCAATAATCCAGATTACATATCTTATGATCTGGAAAAGAGCATAGGTATTACC
>CAYNCU010000215.1:0-7183 GCA_964395765.1 uncultured Roseivirgaceae bacterium
GCATCGGATATCGCCAGCCAGGCATTAAAAACCGGTTCTTTTACCCTTAACAGTGAAGCAATAATTCTCAATTTCTGGCCTAAAATAAGAATCAAATATCCTTCCGAATTAAAAGGTCAGATGTACATACCTCAGGTCAATATTTTTCTATGGGTGGCCTGTTCTTCGGTGGTACTTTACTTTAAGGAGTCAGCCAACATGCAGGCAGCGTACGGGCTTTCTATTTCAATCACAATGATCATGACCACCTTATTGCTGCTGATTTATATTTCACGGCAGGTCCCGGCCTTCGTCGTTGCTCTTTTTGGCCTGGTTTACCTGACGATCGAAGGGGCATTTTTCACCGCCAATGCCTATAAGTTTTTTCATGGAGGGTGGTTTACCATCATGCTGGCAACGATTTTTTCCCTGATCATGTATGTCTGGTATAACGGCAGAAAGATAAAGAACCGCCTGATGGAATTTGTGAAATTGAGCAATTTCATACAAATTCTGAAATCCCTCCAGGAAGATAAATCCATCCCCAAATTTGCAACCAATGTGGTTTATATTACTAAGGCCAATAACAAATCCGAAATCGAATCGACTATCGTTTATAGTATGATCAACAAACAACCCAAGCGGGCGGATATTTACTGGTTTCTACATGTCGATATCAAAGATGAACCCTACACCTTTGAATATGAAGTGACCCATATGATCCCGGGAAGGATTATAAAGGTAGATTTTTACCTGGGTTTCAAAATTGAACATCGTATTAATTTTTATTTTCACCAGATTATAGATGACTTATCGAAATCCGGTGAGATCGATATTTTATCCAGGTATGATTCTCTGAGAAATAATCACATTCCGTCCGATTTTAAATTCATCCTGATAGAACGGACGCTTACCCGTGATCAGAAATTGTCTATTATCCAAAGCATCATTATGAATATCAGTGATGTAATAGGCAAGGCGGGCATTCCTGAAGAACGATCACTTCACCTGGATACCAGCAACGTTATTATCGAGAAAGTACCCCTGGGTTTACCCCCCGAAGATTCACTACGCATTAAAAGAATTAAAACACCGGTATGGCTTACAGAAGAAGACAGCGATAAGATGGCCGGAGCACAGCCCCCACCGGATGCATAACACCCTTTTGGAGACTGTCCAATAATCAATTCCCGATTTTCAATTCGAAATTCCGATAGGCGGTGTCAGATATTTTTAACGTAATTTGTTTTTACGGGATAAAATCAATCCGGAAATTAAGAACTGCCGTGCATTCTCTATTCGTATACCTTTACCTCAAAAATGTAATCGGAAAGATTTTTAACAATCTGTGGCCGGTTTAGTTCGTTGTAAAAAGGTCTTTTATTCCAATTCAGTTTTAACTGGGTCAGGGAATCGATGGGCTGGGAAAGAAATCTCTTCAGGTAAAAAGATTTTAAAGCAAATGCCGATCCTTCCTGTGTGATATTCTTACCATTTACAATCCCGACTACATAACCGGCATCATTGACCAGCGGTCCACCGCTGTTCCCGGGGTTTAAAGGAAGGGAGATCTGGTATGAAGTAGTATCGCCTTCATAACCGGTAAGAGAACTGACTACACCTTCACTGTATACGATATCATATTTGGGATAGCCAAGCGTAAACACTTTATCCCCCAACAGGGATTCCTTATCATTAATGGAAACAGGTAACTGCCTGGGAGCCGTGAACAGTGAATCTTTTATTTTAAGCAGGGCGAGATCGGAAGTCAGGTCAAATTTGGTAAGATAAGCTTTCAGACTTCCATACTTCGCATTTCTCAAAACCAACGAATCTTCATTCTGGACTAAATGGTAGCAGGTGAGTACATACCCGTCTTTGCTGATCAGAAACCCGGTTCCGGTATAGCTTCCTGAAGAATTTGCAGGTCGGTTGCTTTTCATGGTAGCCGCCAATTGGCGCTGGGACAATTCGATCTGGGCTACTTTACGGCGCAACCAGCGGAAATCATTTTCCCTTGATTTGAGTGATGCAATATAATTGAATATCAAAATGGATCCGACCAGAATGATTACAGTTACAGAAGCGGCGATGGCGATGGTAGTAGAATGAATTTTTAGAGTTCGCGTTAATTTCCTCTCCCTGTAAATCGATTTTTCCTTCATCATTTCCCGATGCGTTTGTTCAAGGAGTTGATGAAGTCTTTCGTGCTGGTTAAATGTTTTGAATGTACTGATTAATCTTATATATTCATCGAATGATTGTTTGAAGTCAGGCTCATTACCAAGTCTGCGATTGAATTCCGCTAATTCCTCATGGGTCAGATGACCGTTGGTATACTTTTCAAAAAAATCAATATCTCCCGGGTTATTGACCATTTTTTCTGGTTTATTCATTAAAGAAGAATTTTTTCAAACGTTGAAGGCATTTATATTTTTGATTTTTAGCATTTTCAGCATTTGTATAACCATATTTTTCAGCGATCTGGTTCATGGAAAGGTCCATCATATAATAGTCCTTTAATAATGATCCGCAGGGTTCTCCCAGTTTATCCAGCGCTTCGTTCATCTTTTTCAATTCATCCTGCTGTTCCTCATGGGATTTAAAAATATCATCCAGGGATTCCGGTTCAGCTTCAAATTGAGTATCATACACTTTGACTCTTCTTTCGTTCCATTTTTTCAACCACAACCGTCGGCTGACTGCGTAAAGAAACGTTTTAATACTGCAAGTCAGACTGAATCCGGGTTGCTGTAATTTTTCAAAAAGCAAGATCACGGAATCCTGAAATACATCTTTTGCCTCATATTCGGAACCATTGTTCCTGAGGACCAGGGATTTTATCACCGGGAAATAGAACTTATAAACTTCCTTTAAACCGTCTGAATTACCTTTTCTGAGCTTATCGACAAGGTCAGATTCTAAACTCCTGTTCATCCCGGGTATTCTTAATACTGATTAAATAGAAAGGTAACCTAATTTTTTTTTAATTCCTTGGGTTACCTTATGGCACTTGCCGTATTAAAACTAAGTTTTAATTAAAACCAATTTTAACATGAAAAAAACAATTGTTGCTTTATTCTTCGCTGTCTCTATTATGAGCCTGGCAGCCTGCTCTTCTGGAAAGAAATCTTCAAACATGGAAGACACGACTTCTGTCCAGGCAAGTCAGCCCGCGATGACTGCTCCTGCTGATTCGACCGCAAAGATGGATTCCACCAAGGCTGATACTACCCAGATGAAATAAGCATCTGCCGTAAGCAGAGAGACATTTCGAAATTAACAAAACATTAACCCGTCTGATGATATATCACGATGGGTTTTTTTATTTATTCGGCTTTCTCTTTCCCGATGCATAAATTTAATATTCTCATATTCAGGAACTTCGGATTTTAATTCAAAGGGCTTAAAATAATTTTGCCGCCTTAATCGTCTTCCGGGGTAAGCTTTGAAAGATCATTATACAAAAGAAAATGATAAATTCACCGGTTTTATCCGGCAGTTTGCCAACGTAATCCTCTTAAAACGGAAGATGAGGCGAATATTGGCCTGAAATAACAGGCAGGAAAACTATTGAAATGGCTGAAGAAAAAAAAGATATTATAAAGACAAAGACGGGCTTAATCAGCTTGTTAAAGCCATACAGGGGAATGATCCTTGTTCTGGTATTGCTGTCATTGCTGGGAAATGGCACCAACCTGATTATTCCCAAGATTATTTCCCATGGCATTGATTCCTATAATTCCGGGCATTATATTTTTAAAACCATTGCCGGTGAATTTTTAATTTCCTCTCTGGCCATTTTTATTTTCACTTACCTGCAAAGTATCGTTCAAACCTACGCTTCAGAAAAAGTAGCCTTTAATTTAAGAAAACAACTCTCCTATAAAATTTCACAGCAATCCTATTTATTTGTTCAGAAATCAAACCCGTCCCGGTTGCTGACCAACCTGACTTCCGATGTTGATTCGGTTAAAATGTTTATTTCCCAGGCTGTCTCCTCCATCGCTTCGTCGCTATTTATAATTATCGGAGCGAGTATCCTGCTTATATCCATTAATTATAAACTGGCATTACCGGTGCTTGCCATCATTCCACTGATAGCGCTTACGTTTACCTTCATCCTGAAAAAAGTCAGGGTTCTGTTCATCAAGAGCAGGGAGGTCATTGATTGGCTCAACCGCATTATAAATGAAAGCATAATGGGTTCTGCAATAATCCGGGTGATCAATTCACAGCAATCGGAATATCATAAATTTCTGATCGCCAATACCCGGGCGAAAAGCCTGGGAATTTCCATACTTACGATGTTTGCCACCCTCATTCCCCTGATCACCTTTTTTGCTAACCTGGCAACCTTGACTATACTGGCATTAGGCGGGCATTTTGTAATTGCCGGGACCTTGTCGCTGGGTGATTTTGCAGCATTCAACAGTTACCTTACGCTGTTGATTTTTCCTATAATCGTGATCGGATTTATGAGCAACGTAATCGCCCAGGCTTCTGCTTCCTATGAGAGGATCGATAAGGTATTAAATGCTCCCGATACTTTCAAAAATGGTAAAAGTGTCAAGCAATTACTGGGCAATATAGAACTGAATAATATCCATTTAATGTATGGCGATAAACCGGCATTGAAAAATATATCAATTAAAATTGAAGCCGGTTCAAAAATCGCCATAATAGGCCCGACGGCGGCCGGTAAAAGCCAGTTACTGTACCTGCTGACCGGATTAATTAAACCTTCTTCAGGAAAAATTCAGGTTGACGGAGAAAGCATTGATGATTACGATAAGAAATCTTATCATAACCAGGTAGGTTTTGTTTTCCAGGACAGTGTCATCTTTAATATGAGTCTTCGTGAGAATATTGCTTTTAACGAGAATGTTACCGATGAAACATTGCAAAGGGCGATTGAAACTGCCGAAATAAATGAATTTATTAATTCCCTGCCGGAACACCTGGAAACCAAAGTTTCGGAAAGGGGAACAAGCTTGTCGGGCGGACAAAAGCAGAGAATCATGCTGGCCAGGGCACTGGCTATTAATCCGAGGATCCTGTTGCTTGACGACTTTACGGCAAGGGTCGACCAGCAGACCGAGATAAAGATCCTACAAAATGTTGTCAGGAATTATCCGGACCTGACCTTAGTGTCGGTCACTCAGAAAATTTCTTCCGTCAGGAATTTTGACCAGATAATTCTGCTGATGGAAGGCGAACTGATTGCTTCGGGCAATCATGATTACCTGATGGAGAATTGCCCGGAATATGTCCAGATTTTTAACTCACAGAGAAGCACAAGCCATTATGAATTATAACCTCAATACACCACCGGAAGAGGGTGAAAAAAAGAAGTCACTGATCGCCACGTTGCGATCCCTGATCGTGTATATGGTAGGGGAGAGGATCACTTTGATTTATGCATTTATAGCCATGGTCATTACGGCTGTCCTGAATCTAATCGGACCTCTTTTAATCGGCTTTACTATTGATCACTATATTCAAACCAGGAAATTTCATGGCGTGCTGTTATTCTCCGCGATTTTACTGGTATCCTATATCATTGCCCTTGTGGCAGGATATATTCAGACAAAACTCATGGGCACAGTCGGACAAAGAATGCTTTTCAATCTAAGGAATTCGGTTTTTAATAAATTGCAGGAATTACCGCTTGATTTTTTTAACCAGAACAAAGCCGGTGACCTGATTTCCAGGATCAACAATGATACCGATAAGATCAACCAGTTTTTCTCGCAATCCTTAATGCAGTTTCTTCGGTTTATCCTGATCATGATT
Source organism: uncultured Roseivirgaceae bacterium (assembly GCA_964395765.1). Lineage (GTDB taxonomy): Bacteria > Bacteroidota > Bacteroidia > Cytophagales > Cyclobacteriaceae > DATDPY01. The sequence continues at coordinate 5,776 of CAYNCU010000215.1, forward strand.
GGAGCCGGAATATTTCTGGTATCTATCAATTTCACCCTGGGACTCACTGCCCTTGCACCGGCGCTGGTAATCTGGATCTTTACTCATTTTGTTTCCCCGTGGGTCAAGAAAAAAAATGCCCTCAACCTGAAAAACGGGGGCTTATTAAGTTCCGAGATTCAGGAAAGCCTGAGTAATTTTAATGTAATCGTCGCTTTCAACCGCAGGGATTATTTCAGAAAACGGTTTGAAAACGTAAATAGCGAGAATTATTCCTCCGCGGTAAGTGCAGGAATAGCCAATAATTTATTTTTACCCGTTTACGGATTGTTTTCCAATTTCGGTCAGTTGATCGTCCTCACTTTCGGAATATACCTGATTATGAATGGCAGTTTTACGATTGGATTATTGATCAGTTTTCTGGCCTATATCAACAGTTTTTACAATCCGTTACGACAGATGGCGGCTCTTTGGGCTAATTTCCAACTTGCCATGGCGGGATGGGACCGTATTCTCAGGATCCTAAGAATGGAAAATACCATAACCGTTACAGGGAAAACCGGACTTGCCGGAACTTCCGGTCTTTTATCCTTTCGTGATGTATCTTTTTCTTATCCCAACGGCGCTGAAGTTCTGCATAATATAAATTTTGAACTGGCGCAAGGTAAAACCTATGCATTTGTAGGTCCTACAGGCGGGGGGAAAACGACTACCGCATCCCTGATCGCGAGGCTCTACGATCCTTCCAAAGGAGCTGTCTTACTGAAGGACAGGGACATCCGGTCTTACCAGCCGGCAGAAAGGGTGAAAATGATTGGATTTATTTTACAGGATCCGTTTCTGTTTAGCGGAACGGTAAAGGAAAATGTCATTTACGGGAATGAAGAATACAGTAATTATTCCAATGAAGGACTGATCGGTGTTATCAGGGAGGCCGGACTTGAATCCCTGTTGACCCGCTTTGATGATGGGCTGGAATCAAAAATTGAAGCGAACGGGGAAGGGATAAGCCTGGGACAAAAACAACTGATCGCCTTTATCCGTGCCGTTTTGCGTAAACCGGAACTTTTAATCCTCGATGAAGCTACGGCAAATATTGATACGGTTACCGAACAATTGCTGGAAGATATTCTGCAAAAATTGCCCTTAAATACGACGAAGGTAATTATAGCTCACCGTTTGAATACTATTGAAAACGCCGATGAAATATTCTTTGTTAATTCGGGGAATGTTGAAAAGGCGGGTTCGCTTGATGATGCAGTCGAAATGTTATTACATCATAAACGCGCCAGCTAAAGTTAATTTTTAGAAGTTGTATCTCGTATTTTTCTATTTCAGCAATTAATGAAAATCAATCTCAATAATTCAATTAATCAATTAACCAATTAACCAATTAACCAATTAACTGAATCAACCGAATAACCTCATC
>CAYNCU010000216.1:0-4319 GCA_964395765.1 uncultured Roseivirgaceae bacterium
TAGAATGATTAATTCTTTATCATTATCCTTATTCTTCTCGGACTTTTTACAAAGACTCAGGCGCAATCTAATGCCGAAAATAATTTGACCGCTGCCACTAAGGTGTCTATGCGCATGGCCAATTTCATGCAAGACCTTCCCCCAGCCGAAAAACTGCCGGGTTTTATAAATACTTCCTTTAAGGAGGTTGGTCCCCTGGTATCCCCCGACGGCAAGACTCTGTATTTCAGCCGCCAGAATTACCCTGATAACGTTGGTGGTGTGATGGACTATGAAGACGCATGGTATTCGACCTATAATGAGACTACCAATACCTGGAGTGTCCCGGTAAGAATGGCCGCTCCCATTAATAATTACGGTCCTAATTCCGTTAATTTTGTCAGTCTGACCGGCGATACAATAGTTGTGGCCAATAAATACCTAAAAAATGGAAGAATGGCGGCCGGATTGTCCCTCAGTGTTAAGGAAAACGGTAGCTGGTCATTTCCCCGGCCCTGTTCCAATAAATGTAAATTCAATACAAATGACCGTTTTAATATGTTCCTGAGCTACAACAAGCAAATTTTAATAACCTCACAGGAACTTGATGACACCTACGGAGAAAGAGATATTTATGTGAGCTTAATCCATCCCGATAATACCTGCACGACCATCAATTTAGGCAGTACGATCAATACCGACCTGGATGAAGCCTCCCCTTACCTGGCGCCTGATTACAAGACATTATATTTTGCCTCTAAAGGACATCATGGTTTCGGCGGGTTTGACATCTACGTATCGCATCGCCTGGATGAAACCTGGCAAAACTGGAGTGAACCTGAAAACCTGGGACCGGTTGTTAATACCGATAAAGATGAGGGATTTTTCAACTTCACCTATAATGGCATGTATGCCTACTTCTCAAGGGCAGTGTCGAAAACCAATTCTGATATCTACCGCGTTTCGCTGGCAGGTTTGTACAGCATAAATGCAAATAAGAGTACAAGTACACTGGCAGAAAGCGGACTTCAGGAGATTAACATAAAAAATAATGATATTGTTGTAGACGGTACGCGATATGTCAACCTCGATCAATAAGAAATTAATTTAAACAACAAATAAATTCATGGTGTTAAACCGTCCGCTGATAACGGGCGGTTTTTTTATTTAATATAGCACGTCCAAATACACCCGTTACGCCTGGAATCTTCACTATGGATAAATCATTCTCCACCTGTCGTTACACCACTGCAACTCCGCAAAAACACTGCAGGCAGCTCCTTCTGGAAACACTGATGGGAAGAAACTCACCGGTCTTATTTTTTCAAAAACAGTTTTTTTAAAAGATGAGTTAATCAGATAAAGCCTTTTAATACGGTGATATAATAACAGATTGTGTAATTTTATCTTAATGATCATTTATCTGCATAGTGTGTTCTTCACTCGAATTTTTCACCTGAATAGTAAAATCAATGGATAAAAATAAAAGGGTATTAATCGTCGTTGCCGTAATTGTTGTTGTTTTCTACCTGTTTTCATTATTTATTAATTACTATGGCGACTGGCTCTGGTTCAACAACATGCAATACGGATCGGTATTCGTTACCATGCTTATCGCCAGGGTCGTTTCTTTTATCATATTCTTCCTGGCTTTTGCGGTTTTTTTCAGTCTGAACATACGCAAAGCGTATCAAAATGGCTTTCTCAGCCGTAACATAAGCGTACTGCGAGAAGATGATCCGCGGCGACTGATTCTGACCTTTTATCATGGAAAATCGGCCTTCTGGCTTTGGGGGGCCGTTGCCTTTTTCTTCAGCTTTATCATGGGTTCCTCAGCCGTTAGCCACTGGAATCAATTTTTACAGTTTATCCATTCTTCTTCTTTTGGCATCAAAGAGCCTGTTTTCGGAAAAGATGCCGGCTTTTATGTGTTTAAACTTCCGGTATACCGATTCCTGGTGAGCCAGTATCTGTTTATCGTCGTCCTCACGGCTATTGGTGTTTTGGTTTCTTATTTCATTGACAGCGCCCTGAGTTTTGTTGATAATAAATTCCGCATCTCCCCACAGGTAAAAAATCATATGATCCGGCTGACGGGCTTTTTTGCGCTGGGTATTTCAGCATCCTATTTCCTGGATCTCTATGAGAACCTGTTTTCTTCACAAGGGCCTGCTTACGGACCTTCCTATGTAAACGTGCATGCGCAGATCCCTGCCGACTGGACTATACTTGTAGTTACTTTAGCCCTTACGATCCTTTTGTTTTTAATGCCGGTTATAAAGAAATTCAAGTTCCTTCTATACGCAGTAATAGCCTGGCTGGTGATATTGATTGGCTTTGTCTGGGTCTATCCTGATATCGTGGAACAATACGAGGTGAAACCCAATGAGCTGAGTAAGGAAACTCCCTATATCCTGAACAACATCAAATTTACGAGGGAAGCCTATGGGCTCAATAAGGTCCAGGTTAAACCTTTTCCCGTGGGTCAGTCACTGACCTATCAAGACATCAGGGATAACCACAGCACGATTGAAAACATCCGGCTGTGGGACCGGAGGCCATTGTTGCAAACCTACAAGCAAATACAGGAGATTCGCCTTTATTATGACTTTAACAGTATACAGGTCGACCGTTACCATTTTGACAAATACACGGAAGTGGCGCTGGGTGCCAGGGAGTTGCCGGTTTCACAAATACCGGCCCGTGCCCAGACCTGGGTGAACGAACATCTGATTTATACGCATGGCTACGGCGTTGTCATGAACCCCGTCAATAAAATTACAGAGGATGGTATGCCTGACCTGATCATGAAAGACATCCCTCCCACCACAACCACCCCGCTTAGTACAAAACAGATGGGCATTTATTACGGAGAAGAAACCAACCAGTACGTATTGGTCAACACCACTGCCAAAGAATTTGATTACCCCAAGGGAGACAAAAATGTGTATACCGACTATACCGGCAACGGCGGAGTCCGCATTTCCAGCCTGTTCAGGCGCCTGGTGTATGCATGGAAATTTTCCGACACAAAAATTCTTCTTACGGGCTACCTCACCCCCCGGAGCCGCCTCATGTTTTACCGGAATATCTTTAACCGCGACCGGATCATCGCACCTTTTCTCACGTATGACAGTCAACCTTATTTGGTTGTCGGAGATGACGGTCAGCTATATTGGATTCACGATGCCTACACCACCAGTAACAGGTTTCCTTATTCGGAGCCTTACTCGGAAGGACCGGGCGGAAACAGTTTCAATTACATCAGCAATTCCGTGAAAGTCGTCATCAACGCTTACAGCGGGGATGTTTCTTATTATGTGATCAATCCCAAGGACCCGATCGTGGAGACCTTGCAAAAAATATATCCCGGGCTTTTCAAGCCATTCAGCGAAATGCCGGATTTCCTGAAAGCGCATATCCGTTACCCTACCGACCTCTTTAACATACAAACCCAGATGTACAATGTGTATCACATGTCGGATGCGAAGGTGTTTTACAACCAGGAAGATTACTGGGAAGTGCCCAATGCCAGCGGCGATGATAACACGCAGGTAAAAATGTTTCCTTATTACGTCATCATGCGCCTGCCGGGAGCAACGGATGAAGAGTATGTTCTCATGCTGCCGCTAACGCCCTCCAAAAAAGATAACATGATCGCCTGGATGTGCGCCCGCTGCGACGTTCCCAATTATGGGGAGCTGATCGTTTACACGCTTCCCAAAGATCAACTCGTCTATGGCCCGGTGCAGATCGAAGGAAGGATCAACCAGAAGCCGGATATTTCGGCCGAACTTACGCTATGGGGTCAGCAAGGCTCTCAGGTATTCAAGGGAAACCAGCTTGTCGTCCCGATCAACAATTCATTCATTTATGTGGAACCGGTGTACCTGCAGTCACAGCAGGGACAGATCCCCGAATTGAAGAGGGTTATCGTCATATACAAAGACCAGATTGAAATGCGGGAAACTTTGGAAGAGGCATTGCAGGCGATCTTCAATCCTTCCGGGCAGCAGGACACCACGATGACGCAGGCGATAAGTGCTTTGGGAAGGCCGGCGACTACGGGCCTTACTTCAAGAGCCAGGGAGGCGCTCGATCACTATAATAAAGCCAACGATTACCTGAAACAAGGTGACTGGGATGGGTACGGAAAAGAACTTCAGCAGATGAAATCGATTCTTTCGGACATGGCCGCGGATAGTGTAAAAGTTTCCGGCACAAAACAAAAATAAAAAATGGCATCCCCGGGCTGGCGACTGCAACGCCGGATGTGCGGTTCCGGCTTGCACCTCTATATCAGGTTAATTGGATAACATAGCTCGTTAGAATTCTCTACA
>CAYNCU010000216.1:4419-7092 GCA_964395765.1 uncultured Roseivirgaceae bacterium
AAACGGCCCCGATAATTATGTGGAATCTTATTTAACCTATTTGGCGGATATTGATAAGGACGAACGTGAATAGCATTTTTAACGCCGCTTTATCTTCCCTTAGTCTCACGAAACGAACTTTGATGTTGAATAGAGTTAATTTAATTCATCAGGGTCCCTTTCAGGTGACCCTGATGGGGAGCGATACTAAACCCCTCACAGTCTCGCGAAGTAGACTCTGATGTTTGAATTTATCTCTTATCATTTCAACGCCACTTCCTTTTTCAATTTAACATCATCCGCTGATGCGCCGATCTGCAGTTCAAGATTACAAAGGTCATTTTCCCAGGCATGGTCTTTTTCGTTCCAGTATCGCAGGCTCTTCACCGGGATTTCGAGATCTACCGTTTTACTTTCACCCGGTGCTAACGTAACTCTTGAAAACGCCTTGAGTTCTTTTTGCGGCCATTCCACAGATGGATTGACACGATGCACATAAGCCTGAGCCACTTCATCGGCAGCCTTATTACCTGCATTCTTTAAATCAAAGGAAAGTCTGATCACATCATTTTCTCCATAGCTTTCCTTATCGGTTTTCAGGTTGGAAAATTCAAAAGTAGTATAGGAAAGGCCGTAGCCAAAAGGATACATCACAGGAATATTTTTAGTTTCATACCAGCGGTATCCGACGAGCGATCCTTCGGAATAATAAGCGGTGTCCTTATTTTTATCGCCCTGGGGATAATTTCCCAACGCATAGGCCGGTGAATCTTCGAGTTTTACGGGCCAGGAAAAAGGCAAATGCCCGCTGGGCGAGATTTTCCCGAGCAGGACATCGGCTAAAGCGTTTCCACCTTCCGAACCGTTAAACCACGAAATGAGCAGCGCTTTGGAAAGGGGGTTCACAACATTTAAATCATTGGGCGCCCCGCTTACCAGCACGGTAATGATGTTTGGGTTTATTTTAGCAATGCTACTGATCAGGGAATCCTGCCCTGAAGGCAACTCCATATTTTTCCTGTCCCGGCCTTCCGATTCGACCGCACGGTTGTCGCCTCCGATAAAAATGATCACATCTGCTTTAGCCGCTGCCTGGAGGGCCTCCCTGGCAAGTTTCTGCGCCAACAGTTTCTTTTCCTGCGCCGCTTTTTTTATTTCTTCCGGTGTTCTCTTCCTGAACATATCGGCAAAATTGAATGTTACAGGTTCATAACCTTGCGCATAAATGATTTCGGCTTTGTCGCCGATCCTGTTCTTTAATCCTTCCAGGGGAGTTATTTCATATAACGCTTTTACGCCCGCCCCGAAACCGCCGGATGCCATTTTTTGTGTGGCATTAGCGCCGATTACTGCGATGACCGGTTTCTTATCCAGTTGCAGCGGGAGAATACCATCGTTCTTCAGTAAAACAATTGACTTGCTGGCAACATCGTAAGCAATTTTCTGCTGCGGAGGCTGTGAGGTCATTTCCTTGTTCGCCTCATTTTCGGGTATCGGTTGAATGGCCATTCTCACCCGCAAAATCTCGCGAACTCTTTCATTTATTATAGCCTCTGAAACCGCCCCGGCCTTCACCGAATCAAGCAGCGCCTGGCCCAGATATTTTTTATCGGGCATTTCAACATTCAACCCGTTTTTTACGGCATCCACCGTGCTGTGCGTACCTCCCCAGTCGGAAATCACCAGGCCTGCGAAACCCCATTCATTTCGGAGGATCTTATTGAGCAACTCATCATTTTCAGAACACCACCATCCGTTCACCTTATTGTAAGCGGCCATCACTCCGTACGCATCTCCTTTTTCAACGGCTGCCTTGAATGGGGGAAGATATATCTCCCGCATGGCGCGTTCCCCGATAATGACATCCACATTGCCGCGGTTGTTTTCCTGGTTATTCATGGCGAAATGCTTAATGCAGACGGCAACGCCATGATCCTGGGCACCTTTGGTGTACCCGACCGCCAGTTGGGAACTTAGGAAAGGATCCTCGCTCATATATTCATACGTCCTGCCGCCGGTTGGGATCCGCTGGATATTGATCGCAGGGCCGAGGATCATGTCCTTGCCCCGTAACCGGGCTTCCTTCGCCATGCCGGTGCCGAACTGGTACGCCAGATCCGGTGACCACGTCGCAGCCAGCGCCGAACCAGTCGGGAAAAAAGTGGCGCTGTCATTCTTCCATCCCAGTGGCGCCCAGCCGTCAGGTTGCATTTCCTCGCGGATACCAAAAGGGCCGTCCGTATATTTCATGTCGGCTATGCCTAATCGTTCGACGCCGGCCGAAACAAACATGTGTTTGGCGTGCAACATATTTACTTTTTCTTCAAGTGTCATCCGGCTGATAATGCTGTCAATCTTACCATCATATTGAAGCAGCGCCGATTGGCGTGATTTTTTTGTTGCGCAACCTGCCACAAGGATTACGAACAGACCATAAATAAAAATTCCTGCGATTCTTCTCATGTCAATATATTTATTACAGTTATTAAAAAGGTGTTAAATGTCAAAACCTTAAATTATGAATAAAGTCGCCTCCTTCCAAAATAAAAATGCATTCTAAAAGGATATCCTTCATTTACGGTCGAGCTTTAATAAAAGGTATTTAACCCCAGGGCAAGCCCTGGATCCGAATTTCCGGAGCGGAGCTCCGGGGAATTATACCGTATCCTTCTCGTTCGCCGTAATGGAATACGA
>CAYNCU010000217.1:0-7008 GCA_964395765.1 uncultured Roseivirgaceae bacterium
TACGTAAAATCGGGGAAGAATATAAATTTACATTTAAAAGAGGGGAGGGAGTCAACCGGAAAGAAGCAGAAATTGATATAACCTCAGCGCAATATAATTTACTTCGACCGTTAACAGCCGGAAGAAGATTGAAGAAACGGAGATATTATAAGGATCTAAATGAATACACGGTGGAGTATGATGTGTACTTTGGAAAAGCATCGGGACTTGTTGTAGCAGAAATCGAATTTAAATCCGAAGATGTATATTATAATTTCAAACCCCCTGCATGGTTTGGCCAGGAAATATCAGAAGATGATTCATATCGTAACCGAAACCTGGCCGTTGAATGATCGCTGGTTCACTGGTCATTGGTTACTGGTCAATAGTTCATAGGTATATCATCCCTTTTCTGTTAACGATGCCTACCCGTTACGCCGTTAACCTGCTCAACGCCTGGGCTTATGATAAAATTCAATGATCTTTTCACAGATATAATCTATCTTGTCTTCCTGTAACCCGGGATATATGGGAAGGCTTAATTCTTTACTTGCAATTTTTTCCGATTCCGGGAATTTCTCGGCAGAGCAATTCAGGAACTGCAGTGCCGGTTGCCGGTAAGGGGGAATCGGGTAATGGATCAGCGTTTCAATGTCAAGTTGTTTAAGAAATTGCTGTAATTTATCTCTTTCTTCACAACAAATAGGGAAAATATGCCAGGCCGGAATACTGAGATCATCCGGTTTAAAAAACTTTACGGCCTGTAATCCCTTGAGGTTTTTAAAGTACCTTAAGGCAATCTTATTTTTTTCTTTCAGCCAACGATCCAGGTATTTTAATTTGACAAGAAGAAAGGCCGCCTGTAATTCATCCAATCTTGAATTCACGCCAATTTTTTCAAATTCATATTTACGTGGCGAACCGTAATTCCTGAATACCCGGCAAAATTCAGCGAGATCCGGATCATTCGTTGTAATAATGCCTCCATCACCAAGAGCGCCCAGATTTTTCACCGGGTAAAAACTTGAACCGTTGATTTTTCCTATCGAGCCGGCCGGATTATTATTATAAAAGGCTCCCACCGATTGAGCGAAATCTTCAACTATGTTAAGATGGTATTGTGTTGCCAATTCTGTTAATTCAGTCATCCTGGCCGGGATACCATACAGATGAACAGGCATGATCACTTTGGTATTGGAATTGATCAAAGCTTCGGTTTTTTCAGGATTTAGGGTATAAGAATCGGTTCCGATATCAGCTAAAACAGGTTTGGCGCCTGTTTGTAAAACGGCTGAAATAGAAGCAAAAAAAGTGAAAGCCGGGACAATAACCTCATCGCCCGGGCCTATACCCAGAGATAACATGCTGATTTTCAGCGCATCATGGCCATTCCCAACGCCAATAGCAAATTTTACACCTGTTAATTCGGCAAATTTGAGCTCAAATTGTTCTAAAAAATTACCGTTGATATACCACCCTGAATCGAATACCCGATTGAAAATAACCCTGAAATCAAACTTAATGTCCCTGTTGATTTTTTCGAAGGAATAATAGGGTATTTGGAAACCTGTTTTTATGGCTAAATGATTGAATTTTTAACAAACTCAATAAAAGTAAATTTATTGTATTTTTTATTTAATAATTAATATTTTTTTTATATTTAGAATTCTTTTATAAGGCAAAAAAATTAAACAGGGTTAATCCTAATCAGTGGTAAGATTTATTTACCGGATTCTCGGTGTTGACGAAGAACAGGGAAAGAGGGTCATTTTAATGATCATCATGGGATTTTTTGCCGGAATTTTCCTGGCCACATTTTCTGTTGCTTCGCAAACTTTATTCTTGCAGAATTTTGATCCGCAAAAAGATCTGCCTATAGCCATCGTCGTATCGGGTGTATTCGGCCTGGTGGTTACCATTGTCTACGCCTATTTTCAAAGCCGCATTTCCTATGTAAAGATAATTTTGATATTTCTTACCGTAATGGTGGCCTTAGTGGTCTTATTAACATTGGGATACCGGTATGTTGCCAACATTAAAGAAATTATCTATCTGTCATTTATTGCGAATGGACCATTTGCTGCTATATTACTGTTAATATTCTGGGGTACGTTCAATCGGTTATTTACTTTAAAAGAAGCAAAAGAAATTATCGGAAATATTGATACGGGAACATTGATCGCTTCCTTAATTTCATTTTTTTCTATCCCTGTCATTGTTAAAATGCTTTCCAATAATTCTGACTTGTTTATTATCAGTATGGGCGGGCTTGTGATCGCCTTTATTACATTGATCGTTATAAGCAGGATGTATAACCTTGATAAAAATATAGCAGTCAAAGCTGACGTAAAGGCCGGGCGATATTCCTATCCCAAAATATTTAAAGACAGTTATACACGCCTTTTGTCAATATTTATAATCGTTTCCATGATTTGCGTTGCCTTTATTAATTTCTCCTTTCTGAATGCAACAAGCCAGCAATTTCCGGGAGAAGATGAAATGGCAGGATTTTTAGCCTATTTCGGAGGTGCTGTTGTAATATTAAGTTTCCTATTCCAAACTTTCTTTACTGACAGGATTATTTCAATGTATGGGCTTAAGGTTGCACTTTTAATTGATCCCATTCTTTTAGGAATACTTACGATCGGATCTGTGATTGTTGGATCTATTTTCGGATTCTCTTCCAACGCAAGCAATTTCATTTTGTTTTTCCTGGTTATTTCCATGTCACAAGCGATTCTTTCAATGTTGAACGGTTCACTCGACCAACCGGCCTTTATGTTATATTTTGTACCGTTACCCCCAGCCGTAAAACTTGACGTGCAGCCCAAAATCAATGGAGTAATAACGATTTTTGCCAGTTTGATTGCCGGTGGTATAATTTCTTTATTCAGTAATATCAAGGCTTTTAATCTATTAACTGTGGTGGTTGCTGTTATTCCCTTAACGGTATTATGGTACTGGATTACCGTTAATATGTATAAAAAATACAGGGAAACACTAAAGCATACGCTTGAGACAAATAAAACAACGGCTAAGGAGAAATCGGAAGAAGGAGGAGGAAATCATACGATTTTATATGAGAAAGTTAATGAAGGCAAAGGTCCCGGAACCCTGTTTGCGCTGAACCTGATGGAACGAATTGAGCCCGTTTTATTTGAACAGTCATTGCAGAATTTGCACAATTCGGGGGACAGGAGTATACAAAACCTGATTAAAAAGGCCACTTCGCCCAAGAGATCGTTGAATGAAATTAATGAGAACCCAGGTGAAATAGCAGCTTCTGAGACCTTGAAACTTGCCCTGATGGCCCTTGAGTCCGAGCAGGAAAGCGAATTGGTAGCCCTTGATCCGAAGCAATTGTTAAGGCTGGCCAAATCACCAAATCCGGAGGAAAGGATTCATGTTGCGTTGGTTTTACGAAAAATATTGAATGAGGAAAACACCTTTATATTGGTTGAACTGCTAAGGGATGTACATCCAAGCGTAAAAATCGCAGCAATCAATACCGCAAGGTTAAAAAAAGTCGCTTCAAGCTGGCCATTCCTTGTGGAATTGCTTGGATCCATCACATATTCTCACCACGCCTTTGCGGCGCTTGTGGCCATGGGTGAGGAGGTTTTACCCTATCTTGAAAAGGCCTTCCATCGTTCAGGTCAGACGGAAGAAGTGATGCTTAAAATTGCCAGGATTTACGAAAGAATAGGAGGACAACAATCCATTGACCTGATGTGGGATAAGCTGGATTACCCTGATAAACAATTAGTTACCTTAATATTGAATTCATTACACAATAATAAATATGTTGTTCCTCACGAGCGGATGGTTAAAATAAGAACATTGCTGGAAAACACCCTTGGATATACCCTGTGGAATCTTGCAGCGATCGAGGAATTAAAAGAAAAGCCACAGAATGAGCTCATCCGGCAGGCGTTACAAGAAGAAATTCATGATAATTATGAAAGGTTATACCTGCTATTAGGATTGATGTATGATCCACAGTCTGTCAGCCTGGTTCGAAAAAATATTGAATTAGGATCTTCGGAAACTATTACGTTTGCGTTGGAACTACTGGATGTATTTATTGACAAGGAAATAAGAAGGCTATTATTCCCGGTTCTGGATGATATTTCCGTTGATGAAAAGCTTGAGAAACTTCAGGATGACTTCCCGCGGGACAGGTTTGATGAAATACAGGTTCTAAAACAAATACTTAACCGCGATTTTAATCAGATCAATCAATGGACAAAAGCCTGCGCCTTATATACATTAAACCAGATAGAGGAATTTCAGGTTACCGATTCAATAATAGCGCATTTATTTAATCCTGACCCACTGTTAAGTGAGATGGCAGCCTGGCTGATTCAATCCAAGGATGAAAATACCTACAAAAGGATCAGCATGAGAATAAAGAGGGAGGTCAGAATTGAATTGAATGAAATACTTGCCAGTACACAATTTAAAAATGAATTAACAGATTCTCTTTCACTGAGATTTGAGAAAGTATTATTTCTGAAATCGACCAATTTATTTAAAGACATGCCGGGCTACCTGTTGGCAGAGATTGTAGATTCTGTCAATTTCCGTAACTACAGGACGGGTGAGATGATATTTTCAAGACTTGATAATTTCCCTGCCGACTTAATGGTAATGGCAGGGGGTAAGGCAATATTAACAGGCCCGGAAGGCTTCAGGAAAGAACTTTCCAAAGGTGATGCCATTGGAGAGATTATGCTTCCGGATATGGATGCCTCCGCAATTGAAGGTATTATGGAGAATAAGGGTTCTGCTTTGCTCATAGGTTCAGGAAAGTTATTTGACCTGATGGCTAAATATGAACAAATCACCAAGATTTTAATTGCCTCCTGGGAAAAAATAGTTTCACAACCTGAGGTTTTAATTCAAGCGTAAATATGGCATTCAAATACGATTTGTTTTTATATTATGATCAGCGGGATAATTCCGGCAGTGGAACCGAGCAGATGGGCTGGGGGGAAAATTTAATGCGCTTTTTGAGAATTATGTTACGGCAATTTCTCGGTAGGGAACCTGTATTTTTAGAACCCGGTGAGGAAAACGGTGAAACTCCTGATTTATCAGAGGTTAAAACACTGATTTTTATTGTATCGCCGGCCAGTATTGATTCTTCTGCTTTGCATACTCTTATCAATCAATTTAAGGAAGAATGTGATCGTGAAGATATTGCCGGACTTGGTTTCGCCGGAAGAATATTTAAGATTGTAAAGTTACCCGTTCCACTCGCCAATCAACCCGAAGAAATCAGGGACTTATTACCGTTCGATTTATACGATTATGATGCGGTATCGGGTAAAGCCAGGGAAATCGATAATTTTTTCAGCCGGGAAGCCGAAATGAATTATTGGATGAAGTTAGTGGACCTTGCTTATGATATTCATGAAGTCCTGGCGCGCCTTGATAACCAGGTTGTTGCCGGCCCATCGGAACCGGTTAAAAAATCGGTATTCCTTGCCGAAACCGGACCTGAGTTGATCGTTCAGCGGAATATGATAAAAAGGGAATTATTAAGGCAGGGATATCGGGTGCATCCTGATAAGAATTTGCCTGATAATCCCGAAAACCTTTCTGAGGAAGTCACTACTATTCTGGGCAACTGTAATTACTCCATTCATTTAATGGGGGACCATGTCGAAGGGACATCAGATGTTTCTTTGGCCGAGATTCAAAATTCCGTTGTGTCCAATTACATTAAGTCCAACCAGGAATCGAACGCTAAAGGATTCTCAAGATTGATCTGGCTTTCCCCGAATTTTAAAGTTAAGGATGAACGGGAACAGACCTTTCTTGAAACCATGCGGAGGGATCTTGAGGATGTCGGACACACTGAAATTTTTCAAACGCCATTTGAAGATTTCAAGTTTGTCCTTAAAAACAGCCTTATCGATGTAAGTGATATTGATTTGAAAATTCAATCCTCGAATGGCCTTACAACGGGTAAAAATATATACCTGATCTATGATAAAGTTGACCGGGAGAATGGGGTAAGGTTGGCGGAACACATAAGACATAAAGGATTTAACGTCATGGAGCCTTCTTTTGAAGGCGACCTGTTGGATATAAGGCAACTGCATATTCATAACCTGGTCGAGTTTGATGCCGCTATCATATTCGCAGGAAAGGTGAATGCATTCTGGGTAAAAATGAAATTGCTGGATATTCTTAAATCACCTGGTTTAGGGAGGCTTAAATCATTAGATCATAAATCTATATTTATCGATTCCCCCGGTAATATTGATAAAGCGGAATTCAGCAATTATGAAGTTAATATGCTTGAAAAAGAGGGAAATGATTTCGGGGTTGTTGACGAGTTTATAAACAACTTATTATAATGAATCAGTTATTTTCCAATATCGCAAACCGGAAAGTAGATGAGGAACATCTGATGCTGAATCCGTTTCCCGGACTCCGGCCCTTTCAGATAGAGGAGAGTCATCTTTTCTTCGGCCGGGAGGGGCAGACGGATGAGGTGTTGATGAAGCTTTCGGAAAACCGGTTTGTTGGCATTATTGGACCCTCAGGCAGCGGGAAGTCTTCATTTGTTTATTGTGGAGTGCTTCCTACTCTTTATGGCGGCTTTCTGGCTCACAAAGGCGCCGACTGGCAGGTGGTTGTAACGCGGCCAGGTGCGTCGCCCGTTGAAAATCTTTCTGATGCTTTGCTTGAAACCGACAAAGACTATCTGGAATCATCCGATGAAGACAAGAAGATCCGGTATAATATTACAAAGTCACTGTTAAAAAGCTCGTCCCTTGGTCTTGTAGAAGCTATTCAACAAATGAAAAATGTAAAGGATAAGAATTACCTTATCCTGGTCGACCAGTTTGAAGAGCTGTTCCGTTTCCGCAGGGTAGATGAAACCGGGCAGAATATTAATGAATCTCTGGCATTTGTTAATCTGCTTATGGAAGCGGTTCACAATGCCCATGTTTCGGTTTATGTCGCCATTACCATGCGTTCTGATTTTATCGGTGATTGCGCCGAGTACCCGGA